>CAZOWJ010000131.1:2068-7561 GCA_964583415.1 uncultured Desulfocapsaceae bacterium | reverse complement strand
GGACCACCTGAGTTTTCACCAACATTGCCGCCGATCGTGGAGACTTTCTGGCTGGCGGGGTCAGGTGCATAAAAGGCACCGAGTGGTGCCAGCGCTTCCTGCAGCTCAAGATTGGTGACGCCGGTCTGGACCACCGCATATCTGCTCTCAGGAAAAATTCCGAGAATTTCATCGAGACGGGAGAGACTGATAACCAGTCCATCACTGATAATCGTACCACCGGAAAGATTAGTGGCAAATCCACGGGCCACAGAAGGTACTCCGTCCTCATGCGCTGCCTTCAGCACTCTGGAAACCTCCTGGGTGTTCGCCGGAAAGACGATGAGACCTGGCCGACCGGTCACCAGCGAGGCATCATATGAATAAAGCTCTAGATCGGCACCTGTCTTTGTTACATAGGAAGCACCTAGGATCTCTTCCATTTTCTTTACAAAATTCTCTGTAATCATCTGGCTCCTCCAACAACTAGTTGACTCGGTTGTTCCTTCACCGTGTTAAGTTAACTTCCTCCGAAACTATCTTATAACCGGCACCTTGGATCCCCAGCCTCATTGTTTAATCCATGAGACGGCAAGAAACGCACCGGTATCTTTCTCATCGTTCATTCCCCGCGCTTCAATTCCCGTAACTTCTGCAGGGTTATCATTTTTCTGAAAATGAATTGCGGTTTTAAAAGTTGAACCACCTGGTACCATCCGGAGTAATTCATCCGGCGAGCGAAATGTCATTGATTGAAAGAGTGAATGGCCGTTTTCTGCCTTCTTCTTTCTCTGCTCGGCCCAGGGGCTCAGGCTATTTAGTGTAGTAAGTACTATTCTAGCGCCTCTTCGCGCGACCCGATTGAGTTCGTCTACAGCCCTTGCGGCATCTGTTACAAACTCGAGTGCGGTCATTGAGTAAACCTTATCAAAAGAACCGTTTGGAAACGGCAGGGAGGTCATATCTCCCGCTATCGCTGCAAACGGCTGATCATATATTTTTTTTGCTGCCTGAAGCAGCATCGGAATCGATATATCCAGTCCAACGATGCGGGCACCACATGACAGGACATCACCAGTAAAAACACCTGTTCCGCAGCCGACATCAAGAATAAGGTCTTCTTTTCCGGGTTGGAGCATTTCGAGAAGCAGATCTGTCTCGTACTTCTTTACAAGCCAGCCAATCGGTGTCGTGAACCAGCTGTCATAGCGCTCCGGCCAGTGATCGAAGAGTTCATTGCCATTTGTCAACTCATTCGTCATTCCGAACTCCTGCAAAACCCTGGCAAAATGTCAACCTGCCCTGCAGCCAAAAATGAATAACAGACCATCTCACCACTAACGACTGGTTACTGAATCGATTTTACCTGTAAGGGTTGCATCCTTGTCTCTTCTGTCATCGACTTTCAACTCAATCAACACACGCTGCGCTCCTTCATCGAGCTGAGCCTGTCGTATTTTTGCAACCAAATCAAATAAATCCTGAAGATCGGGTACCTCAATGGCGGTTGACATACCACCAACTTGGTAAGTATACCCCGATTCCTCGATTATCTTTATGCCCTTTTTTACGTAACGGCCAAGACTGACACCCTCACCGACCGGATATACGGACAATTGTGCAAGTATCATGATCTCTCCAAAAGACGGAAGTACCAAGCGGGATTGCCAGCATGGTTGCTGGTAATCCCGCTTATATCGTCATTCTACTTATTTTTTTCTTCTACAGCTTTGATTTCTGCCACGGTTCTGAGGATCTGCATCGCATTCTCATAAACCGGGGTGTCTACCATTTTACCGAGATAGGTTACCGCAGCAGTTCCTTTGGCAATACCTTCTTCCTCAAAGACCTTTTTCACGCCTTCAGCCCACTCAACACTTTCCGCTGATGGTGTGTAAATTACATGAGACGGCGCAATCTGGCCTGGATGGATAAGCATTCTTCCCTCATAACCCATTTGGGCGCCTTCCATGGTGCTCTTTTTATAGCCTTCTTCATCTTTGAATGCGACGAACGGACAGTCGATCGCCACACAACCGGCAGCTCTTGCGGCAACTGCAGTATGATAACGGGCATAAAGCTGCTCAACGCCTTCAGAGGTAAGTGTAACTCTCATATCTTTGGTATAGTCAACCGCACCAAAAATCAGCGAATTAACACGAGGGCTTGCCGATGCAGCTTCATATGCGTTCATAACGCCTTTGGCGGTCTCGATCAGCAGCTGTATTGCAACAGAACCAACTTCCATGCCTCTGCGCTGCTCAAGCTCCTCGAGTTTCCAGGCGAGCCGCTGAACATTTTCTGCACTTCCGCACTTCGCCAGGCAAACACCATCAAGACCCGGGTGAACGATCGCTTCGAGATCGTCGTTGGTCATTTCGGTTTCCCAGTTATTGATCCTGACGTACAGATACGGTGCGGATTGTCCTGCACGCGCTGTTTCCAGGTAGGCCTTGATATTTTTTCGGCCGGTCTCTTTTTCCGCTGGTGGTACAGAATCTTCCAGGTCAAGTGTTACGACGTCAGCGGGAATTGTCGGTGCCTTGCCAACCATTTTGTCATTATTGCTTGGTACATAAAATACTGATCTCATTACAGCCATGATGAATCCTCCTGATTTAATTAAATTTCGATAAGTTCTTTAATCTTAGGTGCAATTTCTTCGGGACTGTCAACCACATAGGCTCCAGCTTCTGTCAATGCCTTCATTTTACCCTGGGCTGTGCCACGTCCTTTTTCAACAATACTGCTGGCGTGGGAAAACCTCATACCTTCGGGTGCCCAGGCTCCTGCTATAAATACAACCAGCGGTTTGGTAAACTCTTTGTTAGCAACACATTCAGCAGCTTCTTCCTCAAGTGTTCCACCAATTTCACCAAACACAGCAACTGCTTTTGTCTGCTCATCACTCTCAAAATTCTTGAGCACATCAGCCATGGTAAGCCCAAGAACAGGCTCTGTACCGATATGCAATGCAGTACTGATACCAAGGCCGGCGACCTTTAATGCCCAGGGAACGGTACCTGACTGGCCGCCGCTTCTAGATATAACACCAATTGGCCCTGGCTCAAACAGCATACTTGCCCAGTCAACGCTGCCACCGAGCCAGCCAACGACCGCCTTACCCGGGCTGATCATGCCAAGACTGCCAGGCCCCAGGAGTCTGACATCATTTTTCCTGGCATACGACACCATATCAATAACGTCATGAATCGGAATTCGCTCCACCGGTGAACAGACAAACTTGATTCCCGCATCAATTGCTTCGTAAACAGCACCTTTTAATGCCGGCCCCGGGATAAAGGTAACTGATGCATCAATCATTCCGTGATGCCTGATTGCCTGTTTAACCGTATCATAGACAGGAATACCGTGAACCTCGGTTCCGCCTTTTCCAGGCGTTACACCGGCAACAACCTTTGTACCATAGTCCTGCATGTACTTGGTGCGAAGAGAACCTTCCCTCCCTGTCATACCTTGAACAACTACCGTTGTATTTTCATCTATTATAATAGACATATCATCCCCTGTTATTCTGTACCATGCTTTGCTCTGTATTCTGCCAATCCCTGTATAGGGGCCTCTATTGTGATTGCTGAATTTCCCCTGAACCAGCAGGCATATTCGCACGCGAGGCATTCGGTTCCCTTTCTGGCAAGTTCGTCCGCTGATCCTTCAACGGCTGGTTTGCCATCCTTGAGCACAAGAATCCCCCTGCTGTAGGTTTTACAGGCTTCGACACAGGCATGGGTTTCACAGCCTTCACATTTTTCGTCATCAATGATGATTTTTATCGTTCTTTCAGAAAATTCCATCTGTATCTCCCCTCTAGGCTGCCGCCTGATCTTTACGATACTCTTCCACCAAGGTTTTAACTCTGCCACCTATGAATTTGGCATCGTAAACATGCTCCCGGTCATATATCTCTACTCTGTCTCCAAACCCAGCCAGTCCTTCCTTTAAAATCGCCTGCGATTGTTCTTCCTTGTTTCCGCATAACAACAAGACAACAGGAAAACCTGGTCGCTTCGGAAGCTCTTCCCTGAGCGCTTTTACAAGACCGTGCGCATGATGCCACTGCTCCTGATTTGCCATCATGAACCCTGAGAGAAAATAACCTTCGATACCGGGCTGTGACATGATAAGTTTAACGGTGCGATACACCTTAGATGCTGTTGGATTTCCACTGGTATCAGCATAATCGGCAACTTTCAGGCCAACCTTATTGAGCGCGTCCATACCGAGCATGGCAGCTCCGCCACCGATACCGTGATAACCGACATAGCCACCTTCAGCAACTTCCTCAGGTGAGGCCATCTCAGCAACGTAACTTGTTCCCCTGAAATCACTAGCCTCATATGACCAGCCGATAAGATCAAGGTCAGTGGGTTCTTTGAGAAATTCTCGACCGATTTTTATGTTAAACTCAGGATGCCTGAAGACCGCCTGATCATCCGCTTCCATTCTGCAATCGGCAGCATAGACCTTACCATCTTCGGTCAAAACGAGCGGGTTTATCTCCAGGGCACGACAATCTTTGGCCCTGAAAACATTGTAGAGTTTCAAGACAAGATCAGCCAGCGGCCTGACTGCTGCACCTTTTACCCCCATGGATACCACCATATCAAGCGTATCGTGCATCATCAGCCCTTTAATTACATCCACATTAAGCGTTGCAATTCTGTCTTCAGGTACTGATTCGATATCGATGCCACCTTCAGGGCTGAACATCAGGACCGGCCCCCGTACTTCCTGTGCTGAATTAATGATCAGACCGGCGTAAAACTCCTGGGCGATGGCAAGCTGTTCTTCAACAAGCACCTGCTTAACCAGCAGCCCTTTTATTTCCATACCTAAAATCTGATCAGCTGCCTCTTTAGCCTCTTCAGGTGTCGATACAAGCTTAACACCTCCGGCTTTCCCTCGTCCGCCCGCCAGAACCTGAGCCTTTACCACAACTGGCTTGCCAATTTTCCTGGCTGCTTCCTGCGCTTCTTCCGGTGTACTGACTACAACACCATCAGGAACAGGGATACCGGCTTGTTTAAAAAACTCTTTTCCACGGTACTCTAGAAATTTTGCCATCTTTCCTCCATCATCGATAATCTGTAATTAAAATGTATGGACCCTTACCATCTTTTCCTCATATGAGTATTGGATGTATTGGGTATCTATTACTTTCGGACCAAATGCTTCCTGGTAAGACCAGCTTAAAATGTCATGGTAAAGGGGGATTGTCAAGGAATTTCAAATCTATCTTTTCGTTTTTTTAAATTAAACATATGCACATCTAGCGCTGCTCTTAAATACAACCAGATCCGTTATTTCGATCACGCTGTCCTCACAAGATTTTTATTACCAATAAACAAAAGAATAAATTTTTGCTGTCTGATATTTCGGACAACATATAACAGCAATCCACTATTCAGGACTGGACTGACGGGACAATTGACAGGAAAAACGATTTTATATCCGCTTAAATGACACGAGACCATCCGCCGGTTTTCCCCAAGA
>CAZOWJ010000131.1:0-1968 GCA_964583415.1 uncultured Desulfocapsaceae bacterium | reverse complement strand
CATCTTTATTTAGTTAATGGTGCCCATTACCCAGAAAAACAATTGACAGTATACTCTAAAAGTTTTAACTAAAAAGACTCTGGTTTGACCAGATTAACAGAATGGTTATGCGTTTCGATAATCATTTCACTGTGTGCACGATAACAATGCCTGCTCTATTTCATGTGTCCAGAGAGCGGCTCATCACTGGTTATTGAACACAACAATTTTTGAAGTTGTCTAGAAGTAATAAGTATCGCAAGTTTTTTTTAAAAAAGGATGCTGGTGCAGGTCAAGGCCGTATCCAAAATTGTCCAGAGTTTCAACAAACAGCCCAATCTAGATTTAGAAGATGATTGAGTTGTTGAAAATCACCAAACCCTGAGTAAAGGAGTGAAATTATGCAGGAACAAGGACGGAAAAAAGACGAAGTAAACGTTGAATCCACAAGCACTGGCCGTCGGAAGTTTTTGAAGACTGCCGCTGCTGCTGGTGCCGCAGTTGCAGCAAGTACTGCTGTCGGTCCATTTATCCAGACAGCAAAAGCAAAAACAACCGTATGGAAAATGCAATCCACATGGGATGCTGGAACAAGCGGATATACCCTGTTTGAGAACTGGTGTAAGAATTTCAAAGAGAAATCAGGCGGTGAGCTCGAAATTAAACCGTTCCCCGCAAAATCTGTAGCAGCAGATAACAATGCGCTGTTTGAAGCTGTAAAGACTGGTGTGCTTCAGGGAATGAATGCATTTACCCTCTATTGGGCAGGAAAAATTCCCGCCTCTGTTTTCCTGTCATCATACCCCATGGGACCAGACCAACCTGCCCAATGGGACATTATGTTTGATGCCCTTGGCATGAAAGACCTCGCTCGAAGTATCTATGCAAAGCATGGTCTTTTTTATGTCGGTCCCGTCCATCACGATGCCAACATTATCCACTCCAAAAAACCGGTTAACTCAGTTGCTGATTTCAAAGGTATGAAACTGCGTGTTCCTGGTGGAATGGTAGCTGAAGTCTTCCAGTCATTTGGTGCCTCCACCGTCTCACTGCCTGGCTCTGATATTTTCCCAGCTCTTGAGAAAGGTACGATTGATGCCGCTGATTACGTAGGACCTGCCGTTAACTGGGATCTCGGTTTTGCCCAGGTCACCAAGTACATCCTGTTTGGCCCTGCAGGTTTGATGTCAATCTACCAACCAGTTGACCTGATGGAAGTTACCATTAACGCTGGTGCCTGGAAGAGACTTTCTCCTGCAATGCAGCAGTTAGTTGAAGAGCAGGTTAAAGTGTTCTCCTATGAACATTACATCGGAATCCAGAAAGCTAATATCGCTGCACTGGATAAATTTATAGCTGCCGGCAGCCAAATTAGCCGAATGAGCGCAGATGATGTTGCACAGTTTCGTAAGCATTCCATCCCAATCTGGTACAACTGGGCCAAGAAAAGTCCGGAAGCTGCTCAAGTTCTATCACTGCAGATCGATTTTATGCTGAACCCGCTCATGGGATATCTGACCAAAGAAGATATCAAGGGGTATTCCCTGTAATTTATCATTACGATGGTTGCAGTATTTTGAGAAAAACGGAGGCCCTTTGGCCTCCGTTTTTCATACCTGATTCATCGGATAGGGAGTTTGTCTAAAATGAACGGAGAACAGATAGATTTTGGTTTTGTACTACCCCATTGGTTATATTGGGGCTGGCTTGCGCTGATGCCCATAGCCATGATTATCATTTGCTACTATTTAGAAAGAAAACAATTTGAAAAAGATGGCACACTACCATATAGCAGCGAACAAAATGGTGCCGTAGAAGTTTCTAACAATGCTATTATAAGAATTTTCGACTGGATATCTGAACATACCGGCCAGTTTGTTGCTTTCTGGACAATCACTGCCGTTGTTTTTTACGCCACTGAGGTTATCGCCCGTTATATCTTCAACAAGCCGACCATCTGGGTGCATGAATCATCCTTTTTGCTCTTTG
>CAZOWJ010000130.1:0-7614 GCA_964583415.1 uncultured Desulfocapsaceae bacterium | reverse complement strand
TGATTCCTGGAGCAGGTGGTTCTGTTATACCAATACTGAAAGATTGTTTGCAGAAAAAACCTCCCTGGTATGTGGTACGTAATGTTATTTTCATACTCTCTGAACTAAACGATGATTCTTTTTACGATATTATACAGCCTTATTTATCGCATAGAGATATCAGAGTTCAACAACAGGTTTTGAGCTGTATTACTAAAATAAGCGATGATAACCTGCGGGAACGATTAATCGCCTCCCTGCCGTCAGTTCATGATGATCTCAAGATAAAAGTTGTCATGGAATTTGGGGAGGCAGGAGGAGATAAAAATCTTGTCAATGTTTTGGTTGAACTGTTGCACTCGCGTCAAACATTTCTCGAAGAGACGTCCAATGAGTTGATTGTTAAAATCTGTGTTGCCCTTAAATCTTCACCACAAAAAGAAGTTATTGAGGTATTGAACCAGCTTATTGAAGAAAGAAAAGACTTCACGGACCAAAGTGATCCAGTCATTGTGGCCGCCAAAGATGCATTGTCTATTGTTGAACCAAAATACCGTCATACTGCGCAGACATCTCTTGGGGCTTCAGAGCGATATGACAGTGAATTTGATATTGACAGCCTGGCGAATAACCCCTCTTCAATACTAAAACTTGAACAGAGTGTAGAGGAGTATATTGCCCAGGGTGATCTGGAGAAGGCCGGAGGAAAATTGTACTCTAATGCTGTCAATGCAGCACGTAACAAAGATTATACCACTGCCGAACTGCTGCGTGATAAGCTGCTTGATATAAACCCGCTCGCTTTAACAGAGGTCATCAGACTTGGGGAGATTATAGAGGAAGAAAAAAGTTCAACGATCAATAACCATCACATTTCTGTCTGGAGCGGTCTTTATGACACAATGAGTACTGATGAGTTTAATGCGCTTTATTACGCCATGAGGCATGAAAGCTACTCTTCAGATGAAACAATTGTCAGGGCCGGCGAAAATGACGCAAGTCTCTATTTTGTTAATTCCGGTTCAGTAACGCTTTCCTGTCAATCCGGTGATAAAGAATCATTTCTCAAAAGACTGCAGCCGGGAGAGGTTATCGGTGTCGGGCCTTTTTTTTCAGTATCGGTGTGGACGGTTTCAATGGCTGCCCAGACAGCATCGGAGGTTCATGTTTTATCCAGAGGTAAATTTCTTGATTTGAAAAAAAATCACCCCAAGATTGAAAGAAAGCTTGAAGGTTTTTGTAATAAATACGACACAGTACCCGAACTCCTGAAAATGTCCGGTGCCGACAGACGTGAATCTGCACGCTACTCAATCGCAGTGAAGGTTAAAAATATTCTGCTTGATCCCTATGGAAATGCCGGTAAACGTTCTTTCAGGGGAGAACTTATCGATATCTCAAAAGGTGGGCTCTGTTTTTCAATTAAAATTTCAAGTAGACAAAACGCAAGATTGTTACTCGGAAGGCAGATAGTTACCGAGATTACACTCGGTGATGGAAATATTCTCAAGTGTTTTGGAGTGATTGTCGGTGTTAAATTCTATGAAATTGATGTTCAGGATTTTTCAGTACATGTGAAATTTTACAGGAATCTTGAACAGGTTGACTTTAAGCAGGTGATCAACCTTGAACTGTAATATCGGACGCAGATGCCATTTATTTTGGTATTGGACTGGCAATGGTGTCTGGTACTGATTAGATGGATATAAACCTTCCACGAACATTTGAAAATGGCATTGAGAATAAGAGACCTGGAAGTTGATATACCACTCGCCCTTGCTCCAATGGTTGGTTTATCGCATTCTGCCTTGAGGTCTCTCATTGTCCAGCTTGGTGGTGCCGGTCTATTCTTTACTGAAATGCTTTCTGCAAAAAGGCTGCCATGTGAAAACGACAAGAGGTCCCCATTTCTCGTTAGAGATGCTGCTGAAAAACCACTAATCTACCAGATTTTCACCTCACAGGAAATCGAACTTGAATGTGCCGTAGATCGACTTGCGGAGCTCCATGCGCAGGGAATTGATGTAAACCTTGGGTGTCCTGCTCCGCAATTAAGAAAAATGGGTGCCGGGCTGGAGCTTTCCCGGCAGAGAGGAACGGTTACAACAATCATTAAAAGATTAAGAAGACAAACGAATCTTCCCTTGAGTGTAAAGATTAGACTTGGAGAAACGGGGGATCCTGCAAAACTTCTAGAAAACTGTCAGCTGTATCAGGATTTAGGTGTTGATCTCATCACCATACATGCCCGGCTGGATAGTGAAAAGTTTTGCAGAAAACCCCGCTGGTCTGTTCTCGGGAAGGTCACTCCAAAATTATCAATACCCGTCATCGCCAATGGTGGTATATTTACCGTAGATGATGCCAGGCGATGTCTGGAACAGTCAGGGGCTGCCGGGCTGATGATCGGCAGGGGCGCTGCACATCAGCCATGGTTATTCAGAGATATTGCCAAGGAACTCTATAATGTTAAACCAAACGGTATTCTATCGAATGAACGTGAGGTCTATTCACGCTTTATTACATTACTGGAGGCGAGATTCGTACCTGAAAGAAGGCTGGGCAGACTAAAACAGTTTACTCATTATTTTGCATCTAATTACTCCTTTGGACATCTGCTCATCTCAGGAATACAGAATAGTTTGTCTATGAATCAGGCAGTTCAATTTGCCACTGATTTTTTTGATAATGCTGCATAACACATAAACGAGAGGAGTATCATCATGATTGATTTAGTAAAAAAGGCAATGTTTACCGGTATTGGTATGATGTCTCTTAGCAAAGAGAAGGTTGAAGAAATTGCCGGAGAGTTTGTTGAAAAAGGCAAGCTGTCGGAACAGGAAGGGAAAAACCTGGTTAGTGATCTGCTCAAGCGTTCTGAAGAGTCAAAAGGAGAGTTAAAGAAACAGATCGAAGCCGCAGTAAAGTCCACAGTGGCAAAAATGGATATTGCCACCAAAACTGATATTGAGGCCTTGAAAAGCGATTTGGCAGTTCTGAGAGACTCATTGAAAGATAAAGAAAAGTGACCTCTTTGAAGCAAGACTCAATGTGACAAAAATTTCTGCTTGAATCTGCCGATTAAAGATGCAAGTTCCGGCAGGCCCAAATAGTTGAGTATGATGACATAAATCAAAGCAGAGCCAGTAATTGAAATCGCCAGAAAAGAAATTCGCAGGAGAAGAGAAGAGACCTCAAATCTTTGCAGATAATTAAAGCCAATAGCGAGGACAGCGGACATTGTCAGAGCAGCAAAAACAATTTTTACAAATCCTTTAAGAAAGATTGTCAATGAATACCCGCCTGTCTTGTAATAAAGAATGACCATCAAAAATATAAAATTGATGATCATGGTAGCCGAGGTTGAAAGTGCGATTGCCCTGTGTTGAAATGTTTCTATGGTAAAAGAAATTATGAGTATATTGGTAATAATTGCCATAAAGCTTGCAATGACGGGGTAACGGGTTGCATTGATGGCGTAGTATACAGGGACGATTACTTTATTTGCAGCGTATGCAAATAGACCGATGGCATAGAGTGAGAGAGCTATGGCGGTCGCCTTTGTATCTTCGGGTGTGAAGGCACCATGTTCGAAAATTATGCTAATAATAGGTTCGGCCAGGATGATAAGTCCGAACGTTGCAGGTACTGTCAGGCAGAAAACCATGGTGAGAGAGGATATAAACGTTTCTTTCATCTCCACATAGTTTTTTTGGGATGCGTATCTGGCAAGAACCGGCAGTGCCGCAATGGAAATTGCCACTCCGAATAAGCCGATGGGCAGCTGCACAAGCCTGAATGCGTAATTGAGCCATGAGACTGAACCTTCGGCACAGGAAGAGGCAAATCTGGTTCCAACGAAGATGTTAATCTGGGTTGCTGACAGGCCTATGGTTGCTGGAATCATTAATTTCAGTATTCGAATGAGACCTGAATCCTTAATGTTGATCCGAGGTGTAAAATGAAAACCTGTTTTCGCCAGCGTTGGCAACTGCACAGCAAGTTGGAGAAAGCCGCCGATGAGTGTGCCATAGGCCATCCCGACAATGGGTTGGAAACCAAATTGTGGCAGATAGTAAGCAAGTGAGGTACCGCCGACAATCGAACCAAGGTTAAAAAAACTTGAGGCCAGGGCAGGAATAAAAAACCTGCCGCGCGTATTCAGGATACCCATGACTACTGCGGAGAGTGAAATGAACAGCAGAAACGGCATCATGATCATCGTCATGGTGGCCGTTAATTCAGCCTTACCATCCTGGTTTCGGTAATCTGAAGCGATGAGGTTTACAATGGAATCAGAGAAGTAGATGCCAATTAAGATGATGCAAGACAGTGTTATGGCGAAAAAGCAGAGAACGTTTGAGGCCAGGAGCCAGGTTTCTTCTCTTGAACGATTAGCATCGTAGTCGGAAAAGACCGAAACAAATGCTGCTGACAATGCGCCCTCCCCAAAAAGGTCCCTGAGAAGATTTGGTATTCTAAAAGCAACGACGAAGGCATCATACGCATATCCTGCCCCAAAAAGTCCGGCAAAAATCTGTTCCCGAATGAGTCCAAGAACTCTGCTGAACAACACGGCAACAGAAACCAGCGCAGCTGATTTGACAATTTTTTCTGATGATTTTACAGAGTGACTCACAGGGCTGAAAGTATCGGGTTCAGATTGATGAATAGAATCTTCTAGGTTGCGTGATCGAACATACTCATTTAGAAAAAAATATGCCAGTCAATCATGTATTACAGGGTAATCCATAAATGGAGTTGAAGGAAATCCTTATTAAATCATTGTGCAACGTTTATGAAGCTTGACTTTCTTGCTTTTGAGTTGAATATATGGGATGTGCTTTTACGCGGAGGCATGTATCTAATATTTAATCATGTATTCTAAACTCGTTGTTTGAAATGAATAACAGAAGATTTTGAGGAGAAACAGATGCAGGATACAAGTATGGTCAGAAATTTAGCAATTCTAGGACATGGAAGTAGTGGTAAATCATCTTTGGCCGAGGCCATGCTGTACACTGCAGGAAAGCTCAAACGTTTGGGAAAGATTGATGATGGTAATTCTTCAATGGACTACGATGATGAGGAGATTGCCCGCAAAATTTCTATCAATTCCTCATTTAACAATTTCACCTGGAAGAAGACCGAAGTTTACCTGATTGATTCTCCCGGCGATGACTCCTTTTACAATGAGACGATTTTTGCAAGCAAGGTAAGCGATAGTGCCATTTTTACGATTGGTGCGGTGCTCGGGGTAAAAGGACAAACGATAAAGTTTGCTGACCTGATCGCGGAGAACACGATCCCTTCAATGATCGTTGTAAACAAGATGGACCGGGAGCGAGCCGATTTTGATAAGACCATCGATGAAATCAAAGACAGATTGCCACTCAATCCGGCGATTATACAGTTGCCGATAGGATCAGAAGAAAACTTTAAAGGTATGGTAGATCTGATTACCGGCAAGGCCTATCTGTTTGACGGTAAAGGAAAAGGTACGCTGACGGAAACAGAACTACCCCCGGAAATGTCTGATGATGTAGCGATGTACCGGGAAGGTTTGATGGAGAGTGTGGCGGAGACAGATGATGAACTCATTGAAAAATTCCTGGAAGAAGGAGCTTTAACTGAGGAGGATCTCAAGGCAGGTCTGAAAACAGCTGTTATAGCAGGAGAGGTTTCCCCGGTTTGTGTTTGCAGCGCCACGTTGAACTATGGAACGACTGCAATTCTTGATGTGATAAATGATTATCTTCCTGCCCCTTCTGAGCTTGATCCGAGAACAGCTGTACATGGTGAAAAGGAGATTGAACTTCAGCCGAGCAATGACGCTCCATTTTCAGCGTTTGTCTTTAAGACCATGGCCGACCCGTATGCCGGCAGACTGACAATTTTCAGAGTTTACTCCGGAACATTGTCAGGTGATACCTTTTATAATGCCAATAAAAAGATAAGTGAACGTTTCGGAAGCCTATTTGTAATCGAGGGAAAAGGTCAACGACAGGTAGACAGCGCCGGTCCCGGTATGATTGTAGCGGTTGCCAAACTTAAAGATACAACCACTGGCGACACGCTCTGTGGTGCTGACAATCCAGTTATACTTGAAGCACCCGAACCACTTGCCCCGGTGATTTCCTACGCAGTAAGTGCCAAAAAAGGGGATGAAGAGAAACTTTTTTCTTCTATTACCAGAATGCTTGACGAGGATCTCTCACTGAAAATGACACGCCAGCAGCAGACAGGTGAGGTGCTGGTGTCCGGTATGAGCCAGGTACACATAGAGGTCGTCGGTTCAAAAATTCAAAGGAAATTCGGGGTTCAGATGGAGTTGAGTCTTCCCAAAATTCCTTATATGGAAACCATCCGCAGTACAGCCCGGGTACAGGGTAAACACAAAAAACAGAGCGGTGGTCGCGGCCAGTTTGGTGATTGCTGGATTGAGATTTCACCTGTTCCTGGAGAACAATTTGAGTTCGTTGACAAGATAGTAGGTGGTGTCATTCCACAACAATATAGACCTGCTGTAGAAAAAGGAATTATAGAAGCGATGGAAAAAGGCGTACTTGCAGGATATCCCGTTATTGATGTCAAGGTAGTTCTTGATGACGGTTCGTTTCATGCGGTCGATTCTTCTGAAATGGCATTCAAGATTGCAGGCTCGCTTGCATTCAAAAAAGCTGCGCCCATGGCCGGTCTCGTTCTGCTGGAACCGATCATGAACATGGTGGTTAAAGTTGGCAAGGATAATGTCGGAGATGTGATGGGAGATCTCAACTCTCGCAGGGGTAAGGTGATGGGCATGGACTCAAGTGCAAAATATGAGATAATTTCTGCTCAGGCACCGCTTGCAGAAGTCCAGACATATGCCAATGATTTGACCTCAATGACTGGAGGTTTGGGAATGTTTACCGTTGAGTTTTCACATTATGAGGAAGTACCAGCCCAGATATCAGAAAAAATAATTGAAGCAAGAAATGCAGAAGGAGCCTAGAGACGAACAGCAGAATGAAATAGGTGCTTTTCGTTTTGCTGTTATTACCATGAGTGATAAAGGGTCCCGTGGTGAACGCGTTGATACTAGTGGTGCGGCCCTAAAAGAATTAATGATAAGCAAAGGATATCAACTCTGTCACTATTCAATAGTCCCTGATAACGTTGATGATATTGTGCGTGTGGTGGAATCAGCCATCTCAGGTGATAATGCCGACCTGGTATTGACTACCGGTGGCACGGGTGTATCGCCCACTGACGTAACGCCTGAGGCTATGACTCAACTGTTTGACAAAGAGTTACCAGGCATTGCTGAAGCCATGAGAGCATCAAGTATGTTAATTACTCCGAGGGCTGTGTTGTCACGCGGGCGTGCAGGCATCAGGAACCGTTCTCTTATTATCAACCTGCCAGGAAGCAAAAAGGCTGCTCTTGAAAACATAGAAGTTGTATTGCCCGCGCTTGATCATGCAATCGAAAAAATAAAAGGAAGCACGAAAGACTGCGCCCTGTAAAGCGGGTCTTAAAAGTAACTATTTGGGTCCATGAGAGTCAGCTGCTTCAAGGGTGTGTAAGGTGCCCGAAGGGGTGTGTGATATTTCTCTGGCCTGATTCAAAGAAACAAGGCTTAATTGATAGAAT
>CAZOWJ010000129.1:0-7780 GCA_964583415.1 uncultured Desulfocapsaceae bacterium | reverse complement strand
ATCCAATTTCTCTCTGGTGTATGATCATTTGGTCCTCCGGATGCTATTTCTTTATTAATTGCGGTAAAATAGATAATTCTATTATTAAGATCAAAATATACAAAAATGTGTATAGGTATAGCCGTAAAGTGGTCTGTTAAAACTAAGAGATGGACAGGCTTTGTCAAGAAGATCTGGAATGAAGGTCAACACCATTAGAGGGCGAGGGATGGCGTTGGCAAACCCCAGATGTATTAATCGCTATTTGACTGGGTCACGAACAACGTTAACTCTTCCCACAAGACCGTTTTCCAGACGAACCTTGATCCCGTGAGGATGCGAGGGGGATTTGGTAAGGATATCGCAAACAATACCATAAACAGGAAATGTGAGAAAGAAATCTGCTTTCTGAATTCATTACATAGAATTGTTGTTGAACGATTTCTAATTATTTTCTGTATTATTCTTTCTGATCACCACTAATCTTCAGCTTCTCGATTTTGCAACGGGAGACAGATTAAATTTTTCTATATAGTATCGAGGGGACTGAAATTTTTCACGTTTTTTGTTAAAAATCAATCTATCCCCGATTTTGGAGGCCGAAAAATAAAATTAGTCCCCTCACTTTGTTGATGAAATTAAGTTACTTGCGCTAAGCTGAGTCCTGATGGTCGTCAGATTGTTCCTTACCAAAGATTGATTTCGCAATAATTCTTTTGCTACAGGATATTGCCCAAGAAAACGGTTATTACTCCGGAGATTAGTAAAACAGGTCCGGTAAGGTCTTATTTTATCCCCCAATATGGAAACCTTGAACTCCATGCAAAATAAAACAATTTTTGTTGTCTGCTGTATTGTACTCCATTTTTCTTTCGTTCATTCCTGGGCTGATTCCACACCACCGTCGCCACCAGGCACTGAAGAGCAGACAGCGACTGAGCGAGGGGATGGGGCTGTAACAATGCTCACCTCTCTGTTGGAGCTCCAACGTAACCTGAAAGAACAGATTCAACTGTCACAAAAGAAATTAAAAAACAGCAAATCAGAGTCAGAAAAAAGTGCCCTCGATGCTGAAATTGCCCAGCTCGACAGGCAATTAACAGGAACCATGAACGATTTTGAGCGCATCGCAACAGGTGTAGAACCGGCATTGTTTGCAGAAAAAAAACCGGAAACGTTCAGTTGGAAAGATGAAATGGCCAGCCTTGTTGAGCCGGCCATCAAAGAGCTGAAAAGATTTACCATCAGATCCAGGCAGAAATCAGACCTGAAGGACAAGATTGTTGAGCTGCGTTTTTTGGAAGCGGCAGCAATCGATGCGGTGGTACACCTGGAGGTTGTTCTTGGGGAGACAGAAAATACGCAGGTAAATAAAGAGGTAAAGGCCTTACAACCAGAGTGGCTTAATATACAGAAAAGACTTGGAAATAAACTTGAGCTCGCTGAAAGGGAATTGGCACAGCTGCAGGAGCAGGAGTTTTCCCTTGTCGAAAGTACAAGCAACTCACTGCGGACATTTTTTCGAAACAGGGGCTTATATCTGTTTGTATCGATTCTGGTTTTTTTCACCATTCTGATGTCCTGCCGGTTATTATATCGGCTGATAGCGAAAGCCTCCCTCAGATTCGGTGCTAAGAATGAACAACGGTCTTTCAAGATAAGATTTCTCTATATAGTCTTCCAGGTATTGTCTGTTACCCTTGCCGTGATTGGTTTGTTTTTCGTGCTCTATCTCGCGGAGGACTGGTTCCTGCTGAGTATGGCGATTGTCTTTTTTCTGGGATTTGCCTGGACAATTCGTCAGGCCCTGCCGAAATTGTGGCAGCAGGGACGGTTAATGCTCAATATAGGTGCTGTCCGGCAAAATGAACGTCTCATCCTGCATGGGGTTGCGTGGAGGGTGGCATCCATCAATGTTTTTTGCAGACTTGTCAATCCCTCTCTTGGAGTTGAATTACGACTGCCTATTGAGGAACTTACAAACCTTGTCTCTCGGCCCTATAATCCAGAAGAACCGTGGTTCCCTTGTCAAAAAGGTGACTGGGTCGTGGTTGGCTCCGCATCGCGGGCACGGGTAGTGAGTCTTTCCCATGAGTAGGTAGAAGTGGTTGAACGTGGGGGGAGAAGGGTGACCTATCCCAAGTCCTGCCAATCTTTCACGTAACTTCAGGATACGGGTAAGATTTGGGCTCAGCTATGGATTGCAAAACGAGGTGACCTCGACGATTCCCCAGGTAATGAAAGATTACCTGGAGTTGAGAATGGCCGAAGAAGGATATGACAGCTGCTGCCTCAATCTCCAGGTTGAATTTTTCCAGGCTAACTCTTCCTCGCTTGATCTGCTCGTCCTGGCTGATTTCGAAGGACGTGTGGCTGATCTTTATAAAAGATTAGAAAGGGCAATCCAGAGGTGGTGTGTTGATTGCTGCACGAAAAATAACTGGGAGATTCCTTTTCCTCAGCTGACCTTACACGGGATAGAGCAAGAATCCCGCTAAGGCCTGCAATGTTGACATCGATTAGTCAATTGTGGCGAAGAATGACATTGATGCTAGTTGCAGAAAAGACCCGTATAAAGACGGTATAATATGATCTTTGTTTTTTGTGCAGGGTGTATCATGCTTGTTGATTACCCTTAACTGGAAGAATAAACGTAATAGTGCATCCCGGCCCATCGTTGTTTGAGGCATAAACCCTTCCTCCCATTGCGGTGATAAATTTCTTCACCAGGGCAAGACCAATTCCAGTTCCACCAGTTAATCGGGTAAGGTCATTATCCACCCGATAGAAGTCTTCGAATATTTTCTTCAGGTCGCGCTGGGGAATGCCCGGGCCGCTATCTGAGACAGCGATTCGAAGAGACCGGTCCGGGGCGTCAGCTTTAATGGTGATTTTCTTTGAGGCTGACTGCCTGCCGAATTTAATACTGTTCTCAATGAGGTTAATCAGTATCTGGATAAGCACATCTCTGTCATAGGTCAGCAATGGTAGATCAGATACCTGAAGGTCCAGCCGGAATCCCTCCTGTTTCAGTTTCTGGTCCATGATCCTTTTTACTTCTGTCAAAACCTCTGTAAATTGTCCCTCCTGTATATCGAAATGGCGTTGTTTTTTCTCGAGTTTGGCAAGCTCCAGGACATTATTGATCAGACCGGACAATCGAGCGCTCTCGGAGTTTAGAATGGTAAGGTATTCCTGCTCCCGCTCGGGGCTGGAGGCGATGCCTTGCTCGAGCATTTCGATATACATCCGAATATTGGTCAGTGGGGTTTTAAGTTCGTGGGTGACGGATGAAACAAACTGCGATCGTCGTTCTGACATTACCACAATAGTTCTGGCACTCTGGTAGATGGCCAGCAAGCCAAGGAACATAAAAACTCCCAGGACAACGAGTGCCACGCGTAGCGATCCGCGTGCCGGTGAAGGGGGGATCTCTTTGGCGCTCAAGGAAACGCTTAGAAAATCGAACGGGGCCGGAAAAACCCGTTTTGTAATGAAGCGTGCTGCAGCACCGGCAGCTCCAGCCTCAACGATAGTGGGGTTTTCCTCCTGATCCATGCGCTGCAGTCGAATCTCTGTATAAGCAGCCAGGGGTTGTCCGATAAAATGAGAATCCACCAGATGTTCGAGAAAAGGGGTTGCCAGAAGAATAAATCCCTGGCGAAAAATCTGGTTGTTGATGGCGATTCGCCTGAAAATATAGATTTGATCATCCTTGATCGCTACAGATTGAAATGGCGCCACCTCGACCTGGAATTTTAGTTGTTGAGAGCCTAAAACGACTGGTTCAGACTGAAGGCTATCCTGTTCCAGCAACTCTGCATCAGCGGAACTCTCCATTATCTGTTCATCTTTTAAGTCTGTTTTTGACTCCTTGGCAGCCTTCCTCATAGAAGGGGCTGCTGTTGTAATGCTTCCTGCTTCTCTGCTTGATTGTCCGAAGGACTGATCCTCACTGGAGACGTTGAAAGCCTGTTCGGCACTGATCTCTTCTACACGTTGCTGTTTCTTGCCCAGATAGGTCTTGTCGGCGACCTCCTTTGATCGGGTAAGGTAACGCTCGGAGAAACTGGTCCCGGTTTTATCCTGTGCTGCTGTGTCAGTTGCAATGCTCTTCTCGGCCTCTGTTTCAGGCGATTTCTGCTGCGGCAGACTGTACTTCTTGTTATTGAAAATCCTGTTTGATTCTGCCAATTGCAGGACCACCACCTTTTTATCTTCCGGCACACGGCCCATGTCTGCAACCAGGGGGGTTTGGAAGGTGCCGTCCGGGTTGTTCTGCAGATATCCAAGGACGTAATCTCCATAATCCAACTGGGCCAGGGGAGATATTTGCTGCAGGCCTTGCCGATTTACAAACGGTTGCGCCAGAAAATACTGATACTCATCCACAGCCCTGTTTTCTTCTTCCTGGATCAGGGAGGCCAGCTCCTTTTCCATTTGATCAAACAAAGCCTCTGAAAAGTATTCGAGCTGACCTCGTTCTTCCTGCGCAAGCCCAGCATATGTCTGCCATATGACAAAGGCCAGTGGTACAGAAATAGCGACAAAGAAGACAAGCAGTAAAAGTTTAAGCCTTTTCATATTCCAACCGATACCCCTCACCGCGAACGGTTTCAATAAAATCGGCCTGTTTATCCAGACTTGCAATTTTTTTCCTGAGCTTAAGCATATGAATATCGATGGTACGGGTCTCGATATCTGCATCGGCGTAATGCCAGACTTCCCTGAGCAGCTCTTTTTTTGAGACGATCCGGTCCTGATGCCGATAGAGATAGACCATGATATCCATTTCTCTTCGCGTCAGATCAATGATTTGTTCGCCGCACTGGGCACGCAGGTTGGTGCCATCAAAGACAATACCCTGGCACTCGATCCGTTCATTGCCAAGGTGTTTTCCGCTGCGCCGCAGCACGGCCTCTACCCGTACGATTAGCTCTCGCAATGAAAAGGGCTTGGGGACGTAATCATCAGCTCCTGCTTTAAAACCTGTAACGATATCATCCTCCGAGCCTTTGGCGGTTATCATAATGATCGACTGGTATGGTTTTTTCTCTCGAACCTCTCTGCAGATTGAAAAACCGTCTAAGGTCGGGAGCATAACGTCAAGCAGGACCAGGTCAAATTGTTCGTTCAGAATGGTTTCCAGTCCTTCACCACCATCTTCAGCGCCACAAACAGCATAGCCGTTAAATACAAGCACATCGCTTAGTCCGTTTCGTATAGCCTGGTCATCTTCCACTATAAGAATTCGAGCTTTTGGGTGTTTCATCAGGGCTACTCCTCTTTGCTGCAATTACTTGCAAGACGGTTCTCAGCTTTTTGGTTCCTTCTTGAAATCTTACAACAGCCGGGAGCGCATGGAAAGTAAAACTTATGTAAAAAATCTGGGCTAACCTTTTGCATTTGTTTGAATTGTCATTATGCATGGATGGTCTATTATGAAATCAGGTGGAGGCAAAAATCATAAACCATCAAAAAAGGAGCATGCAAATGAACAGGTATAAAAATGGATTTCTGACAATTCTCATCATGATCGGTATCACCGGTGCTGCACTCGCATACATGGGCACCAATGAGCTATCGGGGGCGTCATCTCATCTACCGGTTAAGGGCAGCGGTGGGGATGACATTATTGCAATTCACAGTTCATTGACCCAGGACAAGGTAATGAAAGGGGCGGATGGCAACGTCTCAGTTGCTCTGACTATCAGTGCAATAAATTCCAACGTTTCGGCAACAGAAAAAATACAACCGGTTGATCTGGTTGTTGTTCTCGATCGAAGTGGATCCATGAACGGTCAGAAAATTCGCGATGCCAAGAAGGCCGTTATGCATCTGTTAGGCCAACTGAGTCCCCAGGATCGTATAGCAATCATTACCTACTCCAACGGAGTTGAGATCCTCTCACCGTTGGTACAGGTAAACGATGCTTCGCGAGAAGATCTTTGGGCACGTGTTAACCGAATTAACTCGGGAGGTGGAACCAACCTGGGTGGCGGCTTAAAGAACGGAATTGCGGTTCTGAGGCGGGTAACGACAACAGACCGACAACGAAAAGTGATTCTGATTTCAGATGGCCTGGCAAATCATGGCATCACCAACCCAGTTGAACTTGCTGCTATGGCTGCAAATGGATCAGAGGACAACCTGGCTGTCAGTACGGTCGGTGTTGGATATGATTTCAACGAGGTACTGATGACGACAATCGCCGATCATGGAGCAGGCAATTATTATTTTCTGGAAAATCCTCAGGATTTTGTCAGCGTTTTCGAAAAGGAATTCAAAACCACACGCACTATTGCAGCAGGGGGAACAGAACTTCGAATCCCGCTCAAAAACGGGCTGCAGCTGGTCGGCGCCGGTGGGTTTCCAATCAGAATAGAAAACGGAGTCGCAGTGATACGTCCCGGGAATATCCTGGCTGGACAACAACGCACGATCTTCCTGTCATATCGTGTTCCCACCGGAGAGGAACGCACTTTTTCCCTGGGAAACATTGAGCTGTCTTACCAGCACGATGGTAAACAGCAGATCGCCGTTGCCCCCGAGGAACTGAGTATTGCCTGTGTGCAGAACGAGCAGGAAGTACTTGCCAGCATCGACGAGACCGTCTGGACGGAGCAAGTCCTGAAGGAAGATTACAGCAGGTTGAAGGAAAATGTCGCCACAGCTATTAGAACCGGGAGTAAAGATGAAGCGCTTCAGGCAATCGAGGATTATGAGGAGCAAACCACCACAATCAACAGCAGTGTTGATTCGGATAAAGTCAGTCAAAATCTCGAGAAGGATGTGAAAGCGCTTCGACAGAGTGTGCAGGCCACCTTTGCGGGAGCTCCTGCAGCTGTTGCCGAGAAGAAAAAGCAACAGGCAAAGAGTCTGCAATACGAAAGTTACCAGATACGACGAGATAAGAAATAATAGCCTCTGGCCGCTAAGGAAACAAATCTCATCCAGGAAAGAAACCGTTTAACAGGAGAAATATATGAAGATCATGGCTCGAATAGTGAGAATCTGGAAAGCAGACATCCATGGCTTCATGGATCGATTTGAAGATCAGGATCTTTTGCTCAGGCAATACCTGCGCGAGATGGAAAACTGTGTACAGCAAAAAGAAAGACAAATTCAGCAGTTTGGCGAGAGTGCCAGGAATGTAGAGGCCGACCTCAAGGCCCGGGAACAGGAAATGAGCAAGCTCGAGAACGACCTTACAATGGCCTTAGGCAAACAAAAGGACGCTATTGCCAGGTTGCTGATTCGCAGACAAATAGTGCTGCAAAAACAGTGTGAACACGTGCAGCGCCAGCATGAAACACTCATGGACAGAAAGAAACAATGCAGTGAGCTCCTTGAGGAACAACGTTTACGTTATGAAATTCTGAAGGTGAAAGCGGGCAGCTTTCTGCAATCCCGTGAGCAAAACAGGGCCCATGAACGATTGGGGCTTTTCAATGAGACATCTGGAGTCTGCAGCGTCAATGAAGATGAAATTGAGATTGAGTTGATACGCAGAAAAGAGCAGTTGGCAGATAAAGGAGCTACACAATGATGAATCCGATACCAGTGACATTGATCTTTGGTCTTTTAAGTGGATTGAGCATATTCCCGCTGGTTCATTTCGCCACCACTCTTGTTGGATGGGCAGTTGCCTTAAAATTTTTTGTTTTGATAAACCTGACGCTTTATGGTTTCCTGCTCTGTCTCTGGAGCAGGAAACCTATTGTCTCCATTGCATTTCCCCTCTTGCTGGTAACTGGTATGGCACTGTGGCCTGACAGTTCATCAGCTTTTGTTCCAGTTG
>CAZOWJ010000128.1:0-7995 GCA_964583415.1 uncultured Desulfocapsaceae bacterium | reverse complement strand
TTGAAATACTGCGGGATGAAAGCCAGCCAAGAAAGAGGAGCAGACAGATAAACTGAATGATATCGAACAGAGGTGAGCGCATGAATCCGGATACTCGCCTTGCTGGTCGGGAAGGGCGGTCAGGTGACATGGGTGAGACGTTCAACTGTTACGCTTTTCTGCATGAAGCTCTCTGACCATTTCTGTAATCCTGCGGAAATCGATTTTTCCGCTGCCCATTTTGGGTAACTCCTCGAAGATAATAAACTGCTTTGGTAAGGCTATTTTGGGAAGCTGTTCTGCCATCTGCTTCAAGGTTGATTTTTCATTGATCTTTTCTGTTATAACGGCAACGATTCGCGCGCCTTTTGTCGAATCGGGAATCTCGACAACACAACAATGGGCCTCTTCCGGCAGGAGGGAGTCAAGCACTGATTCAATTTTGACAAGTGATACCATCTCCCCACCGATTTTAACAAATCGTTTTATTCTTCCCACATGCCAGAGATAACCATCCTGGTCAATATTACCCATATCGCCGGTATCATACCAGCCGCGGCGGATATGCAGGGAGGTTTGCTCGAAGTCATCAAAATACCCTTTCATGACGTTCTCTCCCTTTACCAGTATCCTGCCGTCCTCCCCCGGTCCGCATTCCTCGCCTGTTTCATAGTGTTCAATTCGTACCAGAACATCCGGTATCGGCTTTCCGACACTGCCAGGTCGATTGTCCTCTGGGGAGTTGGCAGATATAACGGGGGAACATTCGGTGGCACCATAGCCCTCCAGAAGCATCTGCTGATGTTTTTCCTGGTAGGCTTCCCGTAATGAGTCAGGGCACTTGTCAGCGCCAACCAGTGCAATTCTCAGTGATTTGAAATCCCCTTTTTCTGATTTTTTCAGGTATCCCCAGAAAAAGCTCGGGGTACCAACCATCAACGTTGCTTTGTGATCTCTGACGATTTCACAGATTTTCCTGTATTCCAGTGGATTGGCATAGGTCAGGATGGTGTCGCCATGGTGCAGTGGAATCCACAGGTTGACCGTGAGCCCAAATACATGAAAGTAGGGAAGTGATGAGAGAAAGGTATCATTGCCGGCGAAGTTGAAGCGGTTGCTTGCCGACTTGATATTTGCATTAATATTTTTATGGCTCAGCTGGACCGCTTTCGGGTCTTTCTCGCTACCGCTTGTAAAAAGGATGACTGCAGTATCATCTTCATTACCGCCCTTCACGAGCACCTTGATGACGGATGGTGGCAGTTTTGACAGTGCGGCGGCTTTCACCTTTTGAAGCGTACTCAGCTTCTCCATGATATCTTCAATATAGATCATCCCGTCGACAAGGGGACACTCAATCTTTTCCAGCAGAGCCCGCGAGGTGATAATCGTGCGAAAATCACACTTGCGTTTTGCGTATTTGGCATTGTGCTCAGCTCCGGTGGAATAGTTAATCATAACCGGTATACGGCCGCTCATCAGAAGTGCAATTTTGGTCAGAATACAGCCTGCTGAGGTGGGCAGCATAACACCGATAAACCCACGGTCATATTTCTTGAATACACCTGATAACAGGAGCGAGGCCAGAAGTGCGCGGCTGTAGGAAACTTCTTTATTGGTGGTAAAATCGTGAATTGCCAGTTTGTCACCGAGTCTTTTGGCGACGTCAATGAAGTGATGATGCAGAAGCACGTTTTTCTCCAATTTGAGTGGCAAATAATGGCCCGCTAGGGCCATGACCGGATTCAACGGTTTTGATGTGATGACTTGAGTACCATGTTTACCTGAATTTGGCAAGAAACCGCGGTCCATGACGTTATTGCTGGCGGAGTTACAGGCCAACCGTTTATCTTTTTGCTAATCCCCCTTTTAGGA
This sequence comes from uncultured Desulfocapsaceae bacterium, assembly GCA_964583415.1. Classification (GTDB taxonomy): domain Bacteria; phylum Desulfobacterota; class Desulfobulbia; order Desulfobulbales; family Desulfocapsaceae; genus MADRE3. The sequence goes on along the minus strand of CAZOWJ010000128.1, from coordinate 6,141 downwards.
AGTACTATGTTCGTCGATGTCTGATAAACCCTAGCCCGACAAGCCGGAAAACTTTTTAGAGTCACTGGATAAGTGCCTTGGTGGATACTCCCAGTTTCTGATTTCAAACCTTTCTCATGATTTCTTGTTTTTTATGACAGGTTTTCAGGAGTAAGGCACAAAATGCAGATTGTGGAGACTCAGCTGCGGGGCTTTATGAGGCTCTCATAGAATATAAGCATCTATCTCAGGAGAAGAGAAATGGACAACAAACTGGTCTTGATAATAATTGCAATCCTGTTGCCGCCACTGGCGGTCTTTATGAAATCCGGTGCAGGAAAGGATCTGGTAATTAATATACTGCTCTGTTTTGTTTTCTGGGTACCGGCAATTGTGCACTCATTATGGGTTGTTTCTCAGTAATGTGTTGAAAAAGAGGAAGATTATTTCAGTTTCTTCTTCTTTTTTGATGATCCAGACAGTTGAACCGGTCCATCTGTGGCCAGTTTGTCCTCCATCAGCTTATAGGCGACGTAATACTTGAAAATATTGCTCACGTATTGCACTGTTTCCCGGCCGATCTGTTTTGCTGCAACGACTTCCACATTGTTGAACCATTTGTTCGGGTCAAGCCCCATTTTTTTTGCATCCCTTCTCAGTCGGGCGATCTTGGCGGGACCCGCATTGTATGAAGCGAAGGCAAACAATGTTCGGTTGATTTGATCGAGCCCTTCCTCATCGGCAAAGTATCTGTCAGTCATAAAACGAAGATACTTGGTTCCTGCATGGATGTTCGGGTCAACTTCGTTGACATTGGTGATACCGACGTTTTTATCTTTTGCAGTCGACGGCAGCACCTGCATGACTCCGACAGCACCCTGGCTGCTTCTGACACTGTTGTCGAGCTTCGACTCCTGGTAGCCAAGTGCTGCCAGCATGAGGTAGTCGAACTGATATTGTGTGCCATACTTTTTAAAGTAATTGGTCATGATTTTGAAGCGTTGAAGATGTTCGTTGTAGATGGAGTCGGTGATATATGAAGTGGTAGACAGGTATTTATTGACAAGAATATTGCCCATAAGTGTACCGACTTTATGATCTTTTGCGAATTCATTTATGACCTTTTTCAGCTTGGGGTTGTTTTTCCTGACCGCCCAGCCGATTTTGCCCTCGGTCCGTAATTTGATATTCGGTTGCAGTTTTATTTTGTCAAATATCTTCGCCCAGAACTCACCTTTGTGGCTGTCGATGATCATGTACTCAATTAGATCGGCATTGAGCATCTCCAGTAAATCTTCATCTTCAAGGTTATCATCTGCGATTATTATCTTAGCCTTCTTTTTTCCCGCTGCCTCAAGGGTGTTGTTCAAGCGCAGGAGGCTTTGATAATAGCTGCTTGACTTCCTGACATGTATATTTTTCCCGGAGAGGTCAAACAGTGATTTCAATGGTTTGGAATCCAAGGTTGAAACAACTATCTCATTGACGCCGGTTGCAAAAGGGTCTGAAAAGTCAACGTCCTTCAGCCGCTCTTTGGTGATGGTCAGGTTGCCGACTGCGATATCGCCTTTTCCATCCCTTAAATGCGGGATCAGGTTTTCCCTGGCAGTAGGGATGATAACGGTATGTATTTTGAGTGTCTTGGTTTTATGCCTATCATTGATAAATTTCTCAAACTGTTGAGCCATCTCATAGGTAAGGCCACGCTGTTTTGCACCGTCGAAGAAGTAGAATGTTTTACTGTATGGCACCAGAATTCTGATCACCCGGTCCTCGATCATCTTGTCATAATCGCCTGTAAACTTAGAATTCAGGCGATTGAGCGCCTCAATTGACAGAGATTCTGAATCTTCATCAGCTATAGTGTATTGCGAGAAGAGCAGCAGTGAGAGAAGAAATAAAAGAATGGTTATTACGGTTCGTTTTGTTTGCATAATGTTCTGTTTGTAGAGTAGTTGTCGATAGTAAGGGTAATGATTACATGAATTTATTCTATCAGTTAAAATTTGGTCCCTTGGGTCAGTTCAGAGAAACCAAAACAAAAAGGGGCTACCAATGGTGGGTTCTCGGGACCTCCATATTTACTCAGATTCCACTTTCGGAAGCAACTCTTTGGCAATTTCTTTTTTCACCTGTATACCCAGTTCAGGGAAATGGCTGGCTTGTGATACAAGATTGCCGCGACCTCTGCTCAATTTATTCATTGCCCGGTCGTAACTGTCCCTGCTGATGTCGAGCTGCTTACCGAGTTTGTCCATATCTTCAAGAAAGCCCCGAAGTTTATCATAGAGAAGACTTGCCCGGTTGGCAATCTCAACAGCATTATGATTCTGCCGCTCGAGCTGCCAGATGTGCTCGATGATTCGCAGGGTGGCAAGAAGCGTGGTCGGGGTGACAATGATAATCTTGTGGGAATACATCTCCGAGATTAATGTTTCATCGGTCTGAGTTGCAGTGATAAAGGCGGCATCTATAGGCACAAACATCAGCACGAAGTCGAGTGACTGCAAACCCTTAAGGGAGCTGTAATCTTTGGCGCTCAGCGTCTTGATATGATTTTTCATGGCCAGCAGGTGTTCCCTCATGGCCTTTACTGCCTCCTCAGGTTCTCCGGCAGAGACATAGCGAGACCAGGCAGAGAGTGAAACCTTGGAGTCGATAACAATATCTTTACCATCGGGCAGGTGAATAATAATATCCGGTTTAAAGAGGTGGTTATGATTGTCTCGCAACCCTTTCTGGGTTTCATATTCGTGCCCTTTGCGCAACCCTGATTGTTCAAGGAGTTTTTCCAGGATGAGCTCTCCCCATGTCCCTTGAGTTTGACGATTACCAGCAATAGCCTGAGAGAGGTTTCGAGCCTCTTCGTTTATCTGTTGATTGAGGTCTCGCAAGTGCAGAATTTCCTGCTTGAGCGATGCACGTTCCCTGGTCTCTTCGACAAATATGGTGTCGACACGATCCCTGAATGAATCGATCTGTTCACGGAATGGTCGGAGCAGGATGTCCAGTTTTTCGCTGTTCTGTGAGGAAAATGTCCTGCTCTTTTCATCGAAGATCCTTTGGGCAAGATCCCTGAACTGCAGCTTGAGTTCGCTGGAGGTTGTCTGCCATTGATGCTCTCTTTCCAGCCGGTGCTGCTGCTCAAGACTCAGCCGTTCTTCAAGAAGCGAGTTGGCGAGGGTGAGCGCGTAATATTTTCGTTTCCACCTGGCAGCCAGCACTCCCAGAATGATACACCAAAGCCCGAAAAATAACGCCAGAACAATAGGCAGTAACTGGTGCCGAGGAATCGTTTTCAGGTAGTTCAGGAGTTCTTCAACCATGTTATTTCTGGCAGGATCTGTGTTTTTGTGAACAAAGGCTTGTCAGCAGGGACTATGTTCTGATGACAAGCAATGTAGCAGGAAAACGGTGGAAAAGAAAGGGCGATATCGTACCAGATTAACACAAAAATATCCGTCCAACGGGGCGGCATGCAACCCAGTTGCACAGAGACCTTGAGAGGATACTTAATAAGAGAGGAAAAAGCCGTACCAGACAGTGAACAATGTGCAGATTTTCAACCGGGAGGCCAGCTCATCGGTCTTCCACCGAGGACATGCATATGAATATGGAACACGAGCTGTCCGGCGTCTGCACCGTTGTTGAATACGACCCTGAAACCATTGCTGACACCATTTTCTGCTGAGACCTTTGCAGCGATCCGCATCATTTTCCCGATCACCTTTTCATCCTCTTCTTTTATATCTGTGGCGTCGACTATATGTTTTTTGGGAATGACCAGGAAATGCTTCGGGGCATTGGGAGAGATGTCCCAGAATGCCATCAGGTCGTCATCCTCGTACAGCGTATCGGATGGGATTTCGCCTGCAACAATTTTACAGAACAGACAGTCGCTCATTAATCACCTCTTTTTCGCGGGCTGGATATGACCCGTATTAATCATTATAAGAAAAACTTAATGCATCTTTTTTGAGATCAATGGTGGCTATGCCGCCTTTTAACAGATGACCGAAAAGGATCTCCTCTGACAGGGTGTCACCAATTTCCTTCATGATGAGACGTCGCAGCGGCCGGGCACCATAGTCCGGATCATATCCTTTCCTGGCGAGCCATTCACGGGCCGCAGCCTGCAGACGGATGCTTACTTTCTTTTCAGAAAGTTGAACTTCCAGCTCAATAATCAGTTTGTCAACAACACATTTCATCGATTCAATGTCGAGTGAATCGAAGGTAATGGTGCCATCTAATCTGTTCCTGAACTCAGGAGAGAATAATTTGTCAACCGCTTTGGCGCTTTTTCCTTTTTTGTCGCCCACAAAGCCAATGGTATTGGCGGCCATTTCCCGGGCCCCTGCATTGGTTGTCATGATGATAATGACATTGCGAAAATCGGCCTTCCTGCCTGAGTTGTCAGTCAGTGTGGAGTGGTCCATCACCTGGAGCAGGATGGAGTAAATATCCATATGCGCTTTTTCGATCTCATCGAGAAGCAGAACGGAATAGGGGTGCTTGCGGATGGCTTCTGTCAGCAGGCCGCCCTGGTCAAAACCAACATAACCGGGAGGTGCACCGATGAGTCTGGCCACCGCATGTTTCTCCATATATTCACTCATATCAAACCGTTCAAAGTGGACGGCGAGAGCACTGGCCAGTTGCCTGGCAACTTCTGTTTTACCAACCCCGGTCGGGCCTGCAAAAAGAAAACTGCCGGTGGGAGATTCGGGATTACCAAGACCTGCAGATGAGCGTTTAACTGCCTGAACAACGGCATCAATTGCCATATCCTGACCGAAAATAACCGATTTGAGTCGGTTTTTAAGGTTCTTCAGAGAGTCTCGTTCAGATGCCCCTCTTGTGCGGGCAGGGATACGTGCCATGCGTGACACAACTTTTTCGATATCCGCTACTTTTACCGTTCCATTTTTCTTGCCCTCAAGCCTGAAAAGAGAACCAACTTCATCCATTACGTCAATTGCCTTATCGGGCAGAAAACGTTCGTTTATATAACGGTCGGCAAGTTCTGCGGTCGCCCGGATGGCAGGTTTTGAATAGCGGATCTGGTGATGTTCTTCATATCGCTGCTGCAATCCTTTGAGGATATGAAAGGTGTCTTGGACGGTCGGCTCCTCAATATCAATTTTCTGAAATCTTCTGCACAGCGCCCGGTCCTTTTCGATCTGGTTTTTATATTCCTCGTAGGTGGTGGATCCAATACAGCGCAAAATACCCGACTGTAGTGCCGGCTTGAGCAAGTTTGAAGCATCCATTGAACCGCCGCTGGTCGCACCGGCGCCAACCAGGGTATGCATTTCATCGATAAACAGTATTGCGTTGTCTTTTTTCTCAATAGCGGCAACAACGTTTTTGAGTCTTTTTTCAAAATCGCCCCGGTACTTGGTGCCCGCCACCAGTGTTCCCATATCCAGCAGATAAATTTCCACATCCTGGAGCAGTTCCGGTATGCTGGCTTTGGCGCCCTCTTTACGTGCTTTCTGGTCTTCAAAAATTCGCAGGGCCAGTCCCTCGGCCATCGCTGTTTTACCGACTCCCGGCTCTCCCACGAGCAACGGATTATTTTTCTTGCGCCGACAGAGTACCTGCATCATGCGACTGATTTCATCATTTCTGCCGATGAGTGGATCAATTTTACCCTCGGCCGCAAGCGTTGAGTAGTTGACCGTAAAGTCTGCCAGCGCTTTGTCTGACTCTTTTGGTGGAGCTTCCTGGTTTTCTGTACCGGGAGGCATTTTGGGCAGTGGTGCCTGCTGCAGCCCTTCCGGCAGCTCATGAGAGACAAAATGGACGACAGCCATACGACCGACCCCAATAGAACTGAGAAAATAGACGGCGTGGGATTCCGCCTCCGAGAATATGGCAACAAGAACGTCTCCTGAATCCACTTCTTTTTTCCCGCAGCTCTGAACGTGTGCGACTGCACGCTGCAATACCCGGTTGAAAGCAATGGTCTGTGTCGGGTCGCCACCGGTGGCAGCTGGAATTGTTGGGATTTCAGCGGCAAAGAACGCTTCAAGCTTATGTTTCAACGTCTCCACTGACCCACCGCATTCACTGATGATATAGGCAGTTAGCTCATCGTGCAAGAGCCCGTAGAGCATGTGCTCTACGGTAACAAATTCATGGTTGTAGGTTTTCGCC
>CAZOWJ010000127.1:0-8049 GCA_964583415.1 uncultured Desulfocapsaceae bacterium | reverse complement strand
GATGATCTCTATAATCGGGACAAGCTGCTGGTAAAAGCACTCAACAGCATAAATTAATGCAAATTAACGGGGTCAGGTACCGAAATACGACATTTCTGGGAAATGCCGTATTTCGGTACCTGACCCCGAGTTCGTACTGTTATTCCTTGTCTTTTGAGATCAGGAGGCTTCCTACAAGTCCCAGCAAGCCAATCTGACCGGCTTTTTGTACTGCCGGTTTGACAAGTTTGGCAAACATCGCCCGTTTCCGAACTTTATTCATGTCCGCCAGTTCCGGCGTGTAATCTCCGAACAGCAGGCTCATGTCCTTTGGCTTGCCATAATAATAAACATTGGGACCAAGCTCACCATCGACCGCTTCAATACCCTTGGCACCCTTTTCAATGTACTGGGCAACCTCTGATTTACTGTCAGTCATATCACCAAAAATGCGGGCTCCAGTGATACATGTCTGGACACAGGCAGGCTCGTAGCCGGCTTCGACACGTGGCTGGCAGAAGGTACATTTGTCAGCTTTTCCGTCCTCTGAGACATCATCAACAAGGTCAGGATTTATATAGCGAGCATTATATGGACAGGCTTCAGCACATGCCCCACAACCGACACATCTGGATTTGTCAATCTGAACGGTACCGTCAAACGGGTCCTTCCAGGTTGCCGCCACCTCCATGGTTGTGGTCTCTCCACTCTTGCTTGTGAATTCCATATCCACGGTGTCGGCAGGACACTCGGGGACACATACCGGTTCTGTGCAGTGGTTGCAGAGACCGGGATAGTAGGTAGACGCGAGTTCTTCCTTAACCTTCTTCGGGCCGATTCGATAGACCCAGTTTCTTCCAAACTCCACTGGTATTTCCCATTCTGCCTTGCAGGCGATGGTACAGGCATGACAGCCAACACACCGTTCGAGATCGATTATCATTGCGTATTGCATGGACTATCTCCTAAAAACCTATAGTTTATTTCATATTAAGCGGGGATATCTAATACGTTCCCGTCTTTGATAAGTTTTACGAAGTTATTTCGCATTCCATGACCCCCGGTTTCCGGGTCGATGGATATCTTGGTAATCAAACTCTGATCATCAATTCCCGAATTTGCAGCAACACTGAGAAGCGGATTCATCGAGCCATAGCCATGTGCCATGTAGACACTGTCTTTCCTTATGCCCGGTGTAACTTTGAGCGTCGTCGTTGTTTTTGACTTGAATCCCTCGCTGTTCACAAGGCCGACAATGTCACCATCTTTGAGCCCGAGGTTCTGGGCGGTTTCATCATTTATCCAGACAGGATTCTCAGGCATCGCCTGATGCAGCCAGACATTGTTCTGGGTTCGGTTAAAGGTATGAACCGGTACTCGGCCGTATAACAGTCGTGCATAACCCGCTGGTGGCTGCTCGACTGGTATGTAGGTCGGTGATCCAGGGAAGCCGTAATCCTCAATATCCTCATTGTGGAAAATTACTTCGAAATCATCGGGCATTGTATAGGGGTCTTTGCCCGGTTTAATGTGGATACCGTCTTCTTTTCGCAACTGCTCAAGTGAGAGACCGGCCACAGAGAGATCTTTTTCAACAAGTTCTTCTATGGTCTGAACCGGTATTTCTTCCTCGTGTCCCATTATTTTGGCAATGGCATTGGTAATAAATACCTGGTCTTTGCGCTCAAACATAGGTTCTACGAGGGGCATCCTGGCAGATATGTACTGCTGCTGTTCGTTGGCAAAATTCCACTGAGTACCTTTCTTGATGTAGTCATAGCGCTCAAGATAACTTACTTCAGGTAACAAAATATCTGCCCACATGGTCGCATCGGTGGGCATTACATCAACACACATGACAAAATCCATCTGCTCCAGGACCTTTTTCATCTTCTCCTGACCGGGGATGGTCTGAATCGGATTCTGTCCCCAGATTACGCAACCCTTGATCGGGTATGGTTTACCTGAAAGGGCGGTATCACGGATAAGCTCGGTTGGTGTGCCTGGAGGGCTGAAAGGATAGATCGGCTCCTCATCTTCATTCATGTTGAGGTTGTGCTCTTCATCCACCTCGTGCTTGGCCCAGCTTGTACTGCCGATTTTCGGTGTTTTTGCCGGTACCCAGCCACCTTTGACATAATAGGCGCCGAGTAAACCGGTAAGGCAGGCAAGAGCCCGCTGCCGCTGGAAATCATTTCCGTACCAGCCCACATGACGACCCGGGTGAATTGAAACCTTGGGTGCGTTGTCGGCAAGCATATCGGCAACCTGCTTGATCTGTTCAACGGAGATATCACACTCTTTGGCGGCTTTCTCAAGGCTCCATGAACTGATGGCATCACTGAATTCTTCAAAACCGTCGCCATACTCATCAACGAACTCAGCATCGAATTTTTCGTTTTTAACCAGGTAGTTCATGATGGCCAGCAGGAACGCAGTATCGGTACCCGGCTTAATCTGCACCCAGATGTCTGATTTTGCGGCCGATGCGGAATAGCGCGGGTCAACAACGATCAGCTTGGCACCATTCTGGAGACCCTTGATATAGCGTTTAATGTGAGAGACATGGACATTTTCGCCCATGTGCCCGCCAAGTAACAAGATAACCTGGGCGTTTGGCATATCAACAAACTCACCCGGTGCCTTGCCGATGGTGGCGAGATATGCCGTATCGCGAATTCCGCGGCATTGGTAAAATGAAGCCTCACTGACATTATGGGTTCCGACTGCACGTTCAAAATAGTGCATCGGGTATTTTGCTGAAGAACCGTGCGGGAAAACTGCTATACCCTGGGGTCCGTGTTTGTCGACAACATCTTTGAGCTTGCTGCCGCATTCCTGCAGTGCTTCATCCCAGGAAATTCTTTTCCAGACAGGTGCACCTCGTTTACCCACGTTCTTCAGGGGGTATTTAAGACGATCCGGATCGTAAAGATATTTGATCCCCGCATTTCCCCGTGCACAAATAGAAGATCCATTATCTATTGATTTTGGATTACCTTCAAGTTTGATCAAACGGTTATCGCGGATTTTACCGACCAACTGACATCTCCAGAAGCACATCTCGCAGATACCGCCGGTGACGGTTTTGTCTTCGAAAGTTCCAGTAGGGTTCATCGGAGTTTTAACCACCCCAGTATCTGCTGATACTACTTTGGAAAGTGGAAGTGATAATGCTGCAGCTGATGCTGCCTGGAGAAACGTTCTCCGATTGAGAGTAAAAGCCATATTACTCTTCCTCCTTGGTGAAGTAATCAATCATTGTAATTACCAGCCGATAATACGGGTGGTGCGCCTCATTGAGTAATCTATTCTTAAAAGCTGGGAACCAGGCGAGAAAATAGTTCTGGAGAAACTCTTTTTCTCCTTCCAGGTCTCCATCTTCTGCTAAGTGTGACAGAAATTCAAGCTCATGAACAATGTGATCCGGCAGATCTGAGCCCTCTGCCATATCGCAGCCCTTCTCTCGATAATAAGTCAGGGTTTTGGCTGCATGCAGACCCTGGAGTGATTTGTCGAGATATACGGAGCCATAGGGTGGTGCTACCACATGGGGAACCCCGTTAATAAAAAGACGGGTATATTCTATCTGTAATTCTTCTATGAAATCATCTGAGCGAGCAAAGAATTCTCTCAGATCTTCACTTTCAGTGTTTGCCCCCAGCTGGTCAAGCATTGAGAAAAACATTGTTTTAAAATCATCGGTAAACCAAGAATTCTCCGGAAATTTCAAGCACTGGGCAAGGAATCGGTAAAGTAGTGAAATATCCTTATACTGGTCACTTGAAACCGGCTGTTCTGAAAGAGGGGGAGAGCTGATCATTGAGGGAGTGTAATTATGAAATTTCCTAAACAGGATTTAAAATATCTAATTAAGATAAAAATTAATTACTAACGAAAAATGTATACATTGTCAACTGCTACAATGTGGTATTAAAACTGTCTTTAACAAAAAATGAGGGCATAAATCATTATATATTCAGATAGATAATGATGGTGAAAGGGGAAGAGTATGAAATAGCACTTTTATAAAAAAGCTGGAAAGCGGGGGCTTAATCTGCGTCCAAATGAAAGAGAGGTTGGGGGCGGGTCTTGAAAAAAAGGCAAACTACAGCCCGGCAGGAAGCGAAAGCAAAAAGACATGAAACAATCAGCATAGTCACTGATTGTTTCATGTCTTTTTTAGTGTAATGATGGGCCTCCAGTGTTACTGGGCATGTTCATAACCCATTTCAAAGCCGATATCCAGCGCCATCTGGTTTCCGGACATGAAGGCGGCTGGAAATTTTTTGGCCAGCGTCTTCTCGATGGATTTTTTCTTAACAATTCCACACATGCCGATCAGTGCACCAAGCACACAGATATTCAAGGCCACCGGGGAGCCAATCTCCTCTACGACGGTCTGATGAAGCGGCAGTTCAACCTGTCTGGCATCAACTTTGCGAGTTGTTTCAACAAATTTCGAGTCGACAATAAGGAGTCCGCCGGGACGAATCAGATTGGAGAATTTGTTATAGGATTCCTGGGTCATACAGATCAGGATTCCCGGTTGAAAGACCTTGGGAAGGTTGATCGGGGCGTCTGAAATGATTACATCAGCGCGTGTTGCACCACCCCGGGCAGCAGCGCCGTAGGATTGGGACTGAACCGCTTCGAGGCTCTCGTACATGACTGCCGTCTCGGCAAGAATGATAGCCGCACTGACAAGCCCCTGGCCCCCTGAGCCTGAAAAGATAATTCGATATCGTGTCATTGTTTTTCACTCATTGATGGTGATCTGGGATTGATAGGCGCTATTTACCGGTGGCAATTTCAACCATTTTTTCGTACGCTTGACAATATTCCGGCAGCTCTTTGTCTACAAAGATACCCCGCTCTATTAATTCAGGATTTTCCGCCTTCTTTTCAGAGCCAATCGGTACGGTACCATCCTTGAAGGATTTGAGCATGTCAACCGCCGACCCCTTCTTGTTTTTTCTGCCAAAGTAGGTCGGGCACTGGGTCAATATTTCCACCATGGAAAAGCCGTTGTGCTGTATCGCCTTCTTCAGGAAATCCTGCAATTGTTTCACATGGTACACGGTTGACCGGGCGACAAAGGTGGCACCGGCAGCAGTCGCCAGTTCAACCGTGTCAAACTCACGATCGATGCTGGCGTATGGTGCTGTAGTTGCTTTAATACCGATCCCTGAAAGCGGAGAGTACTGACCGCCGGTCATACCATAGGTCCGGTTGTTCATGACCAGGGCGGTGATGTTGATGTTGCGTCTGGCAGCATGAATAAAGTGATTGCCGCCAATTGCAAGGGCATCGCCGTCACCCATGGGCACGATGACGTTCAGTGATGGTTTGGCCATCTTCACGCCGGTGGCAAAAGCAAGTGCCCGGCCATGGAGCGTATGCAGACTGTGAAAATCCACATAGCCTGAAATCCTTGAAGAACAGCCGATACCTGAAACCATGACCATTTCTTTCTTCTTAAGCTTCAACTCGTCAACGGCCCGGATCAGCGCATTCAGGACAATGCCGTGGCCGCAACCAGGACACCACAAATGCGGAAAGAACCGTTCTCTGAGATAGTGTTTTACGTCCATTGCCTAAACCCCCTGTCCCTGAAGAACCCGTAAAATTCGTTTGATATCCTTATCAGTAATCATCTGGCAGTCGACCCTGTTGATCAGGTTGACTTTCTTGGGCTGACCAACCGCCAGTTTCACTGACTGGGTCAGCTGGCCGATGTTCATCTCGACAACGCATATCTGGTTTGCGTTTCTGGTGCTCTCGCGGACAAGCTGGGCTGGAAAGGGCCAGATGGTATTGAGTTCCAGAAGACCGATGCGCTGGCCTCTTTTTCTCAGCTGCTCAACAGCACTCAGTGCCGATCTGGCTGCTGATCCGTATGATATCAACACCGTTCGCGCATCCTCAAGGTAGTAGGACTTATTAAAGGTTATCTTGTGGGCATTGTTCTCAATCTTGTCGATCAGGTGTCTGAGCAGCTCCTTGACCACTTCAGGCTTATCGGTCGGGAATCCCCACATGTCGTGGTAAAGACCGGTGACATTAAAGCGATGGGAACCGCCAAAATCACTCATTGGCAGACGGCCGTCTTCACGGGGCAGATAGGGATGGTAGTTGACACCCTCTTTCACCCCGGTTCTCAGTCTCTGCACCAGGGGGATAGATTTATCTTTGGGGATGATCAGTTTTTCACGCATATGACCGACCGTTTCATCAAACAGCAGGATGACCGGTGTGCGGTAGGTCTCGGCAATGTTGAAGGCCTCAACCGTCATCCTGAAGACATCCTGATGATTGGAAGCGGTGAGGGCGACAATAGAGTGATCACCGTGGGTTCCCCAGCGGGCCTGGTTGACATCACCCTGGCTGACGTGGGTCGGGTTTCCAGTTGACGGCCCGCCGCGCTGGACGTTAACGATTACGCAGGGGATTTCAGCCATAACCGCGTAACCCAGGGATTCCTGCATCAGCGAGAAGCCCGGTCCGGAGGTGGCGGTCATAACCTTGTTGCCGGTAAGCGAGGCACCGATAATTGCACACATGGAGGAAATTTCGTCCTCCATCTGGATGAATGTCTTGCCAGCTGCGGGAAGCTTTACCGCCAGGGTCTCGGCAATCTCCGTGGACGGTGTTATCGGGTAACCGGCGTAGAAATCGAGGCCTGCATACATGGCACCGAGCGCACATGCTTCATTACCCTGAACAAACTGCATATTCTTTGGCATTTTATTTGTCCTTCGTTTCTGATTCCTCGATTATTACTTCAATGGCCAGGTCCGGGCAGATCTGTTCGCACAGCTGACAGGCAATACAGTCTTCCAGCCTTACCGCAACGGCCTTATCCTTGTGGTCGAGTTCAAGGACGCTCTTCGGGCACATCGCCACACAGATTCCACACCCCTTGCACCATTCCCGGTTGATGATATGTTCTTTCAGTTTCTTTTTAGCCATACCTGCCTCTGTCCTTCACGGACGAGATGTTAAATTAAAATGAATTACCAGACATTCATGATCTCTCTTCTGGCGTAGATACCACACTAAAAACCGCTGTCAACAAAAACCCAAAAAAAGAGGGGTGTCAGGGCTTGAAATGTGCCACTATTTGAAATTATTATACTCAGAAACTGACACCCAAAGTTATTCTTTCTCCTGGTTGCGCAGTCTTATATAGCGCTGCAGGGCCAGATTGTATTCGATCCAGTTATCCAGATAAGATCCGAGGGCCTCGCGATAGTGGCGAATGGCACGGTCCTTTTCTCCCTGTGACTCCGCCTGGAATCCAAGTGCCGTGTAAGCAGTGAGGATATTCTCGGGGTTAGTGCCTGCCTTTTCCATCAGGGCTTCTTCAGACTGTTCATCAAGCAGGGTTTCGCAGATCTGTCGATACCATGAGGTGTTTGTCTGGCCGCAGAATTGCTGGAGCTGCACGCGGGCTTTATCATTTTCTCCCATCTGGTACAAAACTCCTGGTACGAGCAGGTTTGTTGCCAAGCGCAGTGGTTCTTCCCTGCCATCGTATTTAAGATATGCTTCTGCCGATTCCAGTGCCTTTGGCCAGTCGGAAGACATCGCTGCATAGAATGCGGCAATACCGTTCAGGTACCTGTTTTCGGGCTCTATAGCCAGTATTTCAAGGAGCAGGTCTCTTTGCGCTGCCGGATCCCCTGCAGCCTGCTCAAGGTTGGTGATCAATACTGCTGTCTGCGCGTGCCGCTCAAGTCTTGCATGTTCAATTTCATCGAGCTGCACTCTGAACTGCTGCATTTGGGCCTCACCGTCAACCTGCAATTCGGCGAGTCGATCCAGCTCTGAGAGCGCCAGGTAAAATGACCATTCATCTCTATCCGAAACAAGAGCCGCTTCCTTGAAGAGCGCACGGGCTTCTTCCGTTCGAGCCTTGTCAAGTTCCAGCAAACCGACGATATAGAGGAGCCACCCCTTTTCCCCAGGACTGTTCCAGCCTTTGAGTGCGATCTTCGTATCGACTGCTGCTGAAAGTATTTTTGCGAGATAACCGTAGAACTCTCCACTTGATCGCCAGTTCAGATT
>CAZOWJ010000126.1:0-8243 GCA_964583415.1 uncultured Desulfocapsaceae bacterium | reverse complement strand
GCCACCAGGGTTGTAAGCAAAGAAGAGCCACCGTAGGAAACAAGGGGCAGAGGAATCCCAACAACAGGCAAAAAACCTAGAATCATCATCATGTTAATGACTGCCTGCCAGAAAATCAACATAACAACACCGAAAGAAAGTAACATGCCAAAGCGGTCCCGGGCAAACATGGCAGTGTACAAACCCCAGATCAAAAAGAAAAAATAGATCCCCACAAAAAACACACTGCCGAGAAATCCCCACTCCTCACACCAGACAGCAAAAGCGAAATCGGTATGCCGTTCTGGCAGAAAGTGCAGGTGCCCCTGGGTGCCCTCCAGGTAGCCTTTACCAAACTGACCACCACTTCCCACCGCTATTTTTGACTGCATTATCTGGTAGCCATGCCCCATCGGATCTTTTTCCGGATTCAGGAAGGTTTGAACCCGCTGTTTCTGGTATGGCTTAAGCAGTTTCTCCCAGGCAAATAAGATTGCCCCGATACCAGTTCCGCCCAGGATTGCATAAGCCGAGAATCGAAGTTTTACAAACACAGTCATCGAAACGGCGATAAACACCATCATCAACGCGGTCCCAAGATCCGGCTGCAGCAGAATTAATAAAAATGGAATTGATGTCAGGATAACCGGAGTAACGAGCTGCTTCAGGGTGTAGCCATCGGTCACTTCTTTCCTGGAATAATAGCTCGACAGGGTAATTACCAGCATCAATTTGGCCAGTTCGGACGGCTGAAGGTTAAAGAAACCAAGATTAATCCAGCGCTGGGCGCCACCGGCAGTTTTCCCGATAACCAGAATTGCAATGAGCAGGATGATAACAATTCCATAAAAAAAGTAGTTCCAGAAATGCAGCTCCTGGTAATCAAAGCTCAAAATGAAGAGGATAGCAGTAAACCCCATCAGGAAAAAGTAGCACTGTTTTAAATAAGGAGGAGTTCCCCATGGTTTGGGGGGATATGAAGCACTGTAAAGATTGAACAGGGCCATCCCGCAAATAATCAGAAGAAGAATGGTCATTAACCAGTCAAAGTGTGCAAAAAGTCGTCTGTCGAACCTGAACATCTTATTATATTATTAAAGTAATGGGAAAAATTTTAATGTTTCAGAAACTGCTGGCAATCAGCTCTTCTCTGCCTCTTTAAGCTTCTCAGTCTCAGCCCATTCTTCCAGATATTTTTCAAAATATTTCTTTAAAATCACCCGGGCGATTGGACCTGCACCGGACCCTCCATGCAAACCATGCTCTACCAGAACGGTTACTGCTATCTGGGGATTGTCAGCAGGAGCATAACAGGTAAACCAGGCATGATCGCGAAATTTGTATGGTATATCTTTTTCTTTTAAGCCTTTATACTGTGAGATTCGTACTACCTGGGCAGTACCTGTTTTCCCACCGATTGTCAGACCTTTTATCCTCATGCTACGGGCGGTACCCCGTTTTCCCTGCACAACCCCGACAAGCCCTTCCCGGATAATCTTCAAAAACGATCGTTCACGATCATTGAGTTCCGCGATCAGCTGGGGCTCAAACGTTTCAATCACCTCGCCCTCAGGAGTGGTAACAGATTCAATAATCTGCGGTCTATATACTTTCCCGCCATTCGCCGCGGTTGCAGTCATCAGGCACACCTGCAGGGGCGTGAGGAGATTGAAGCCCTGGCCGATGGCAATTGACAGCGTCTCTCCCGGGTACCATTTCTCTTTATAACGCTTGAGCTTCCACTCTTTTGTTGGAATAAGACCTGATTTTTCATGCTCCATTTCAACACCGGTTTTCTGACCGAGCCCCAGTTTTCGAGCATACTTGGCCAGGTTATCTACCCCTACCCGTTCACCAACCTGATAGAAATAAACATCGCATGACTGTGTAATTGCTTTTCTCAGGTCAACCTCTCCATGACCGCTGTGCTTCCAGCAGCGATAAACACGCTTGCCAAAATAGTAATGCCCTGGACAGTAGAATTTCGTATTCTCATCGATCACCCCTTCAGAAAGTCCTGCCAGTGCTGTGACGATTTTGTACGTTGATCCTGGAGGGTATGCGGCCTGTACCGACTTGTTGATCAATGGGTGTTTCGAGTTGTTAAGCAGCGCATCCCAGTTGGATTGCGAAATACCGCCGATAAAATCTTCAAGATGAATGGAAGGAGCACTTGCTGATACCAGGACACGGCCGGTATTGACTTCAAGCGCAACCACAGCCCCTGCTTTCTCTCCAATCTCCATAAACTGTTCCGCTGCCAGCTGCAGCTCTGCATCAATTGTCAGCTGCAGATCATTACCCGGCAGTGGATCGAGACTCTTGAGTTCTCTTTGCTCAAACCCGCGGGCATTGACCTCAGTTGAACTATTTCCTTTCTCACCCCGCAGATCCTTCTCCCGCAATCTCTCAAGCCCTCTCTTACCGATAAGATCGCCGCCTTCATAAGCCCCCTCTTTGTCATCTTCCAGCTGCTTGCGGGTGATTGAACCGATATAGCCGATGGTATTGGCAGCGAGATCACCATAATGAAAGGTTCTGACCGGCTGGACCTCCATCCTGACCCCCGGAAACTTATATTTGTGATTTTCCAGGTATGCCAGGGTCTCCCAGTCGATATCTTCTTTCAATACGATCGGAAGATGCCGGGGCGTACCTTCCGCTTCCCTGATCTGCTCCCAGAGACTCTCAAGGTCTTCATGGAGAATTATTGAGAGCCGTTTCAGTACATCACCAATGTCATATGAATCCTCTCGAATCATCACCACATTAAATGATGGCCTGTTGGTTACAATTTCCCGTCCATGTTTGTCGAGTATGTGACCTCTTGGCGCACGGGCCGAGCGTATTCTAACCCTATTGTTATCGGCCAGATCTTTATATTCTTCACCGCTGCTGATCTGGAGAAACCAGAGTCGTGCAACGATCACACTCAAGAAAAAGAAAACGATGATAATCGCGAATAGAGATCGTTTCTTTAGAAGGGTCAGCGCAGCCTCGTCTCGCTCGGTAATTTCTTCAACTTCATCGATAAACAGTTTTTTATCCATTTTCTTGTTACCTATATCGATTACCTGCATTTTTTCTGGAGCTGCGCTTCATAGCCTTCCGTTTCAGCAAAAATTCATTAAATGTGTTGAACAGCAGAAAACAGGGGATGGTGGCCACCGTCAGAATTATTGTTTCTCTCAGCACCCTGCTCCAAGACCACACCACCATCGAATCATTGACCATTATTGAAAGGACAAAGTAAAGCAGAAACTGAACCAGATAATAAAAAACGCCAACCAGCGGTACCTGGTAAGCGGACTCTTTCAGTGGACTATTCAAGGTTAAGGTATTAAGAACTATGAAAAACAAGAGGTACTCAATCAGATACGTACCAAGATAGATACCAGAAATAGCATCCATCATCCACCCAAATAAAAACGACAGTAAGAGTCCTTTCAGCACATCAAAACGATACGCCAGAAAGGCAATTAAAATGAAAACCAGATCGGGTGAACCAAGCCATGATGGAAGGAACTGCAGCACCGTCGTCTGAAAAGTAATCAGGAAAATGCCGATTATGAGGAAACTTCCGATCTGCACGACAACCAACCTCCTCTAGGGCACAATTTTTTCCGGGGTAACCGATTGTTGAAGAGAAAGATTGAGATGTAAAAACTCAAGACGCTGGAAATTCACAGAAGGTTTCACCTCAATATCGAGAAACATGCCCCTTTTTTTGCGGTGCACGTCGGTAACTGTCCCTACCGGCACACCTGAGGCGAAGACACCACCGATACCGGCAGTTACAACCTGGTCCCCCTTTTCGACATTTGCATTTTTAAGGACATAATTCAGGACATAGCCATCCGCACCAGTTCCTTTGAGAATCCCCCGAACCCTGCTTTTCTGGATAATGACATCTATGGCGCTGCTTGGGGCAATAGCCAGAAGGACTTTACTGTAATTCTTTGATGCATGGATAACCTGCCCGACTATCCCCTGGGACGTGAGTGCTACCATTCCTTCAACAACACCATCATTTTCTCCACGATCAACAATAATGGTGTGAAACCAGAAGGCGGGATCTTTGCCAATGACTCGTGCCGTCAAAGGAGGAAAATCGGCATCCTTTCTAAAATCCAACTCCTCTTGAAGATGCAGGAACGTCGTATATGCTTCACGATATTTGGCCTGCTTTTCATCATAGGAATCAAGGAGCATTTTGAGTCGCCGATTTTCGTTGCGAACCTCAAAAAGGTCAACATAGTCTCCCCAGAAATTCCTTGCCCCGGACGCAGCCCTGGAAAAAGTTGACTGCAGAGGGCCAAGCAGCTCAAGGGTCAAATCATGAAACGCACCATACCTGCCGCCAAGTGTCGAAGCAAATAACATCAGGCACAGAGACAGAAGAATGGTGGTCAACAGCCAAACCCGCCAACGCGCAGGTTTTGATCTGCTCTTCCTGTCCTTGATTTGTCTTCTCACGACAGAATAGTTGGTGTTTCCCCGATACGGAGATGAGATTGAAATAGTTGCTTAGTCAATCGTTACTTCTTTAAGAATGTCAATATTGTCTAATGCCCTGCCCGATCCAAGAACAACTGATGATAGCGGGTCATCGGCCACAATAATCGGCATTCCAGTTTCTTCCTTCAAGCATTTATCCAGATTCTTGAGCAGAGCACCCCCACCGGTCAGCACGATCCCCTGGTCAACAATATCAGCAGCCAGTTCCGGAGGCGTAACTTCGAGCGCCACTCGCACCGCCTCGACGATGACATCAACCTGCTCTGCGATCGCAGACTGGATCTCATCAGCACCCACTCTCAGTGTCTTGGGAACCCCTGAAACCAGATCTCGTCCCTTTATATCCATGGTTTCAAATGGCTCTTCAGGAAGAACATTACCGATGGTTGTTTTTATCATTTCGGCTGTTCTCTCACCGATTGCCAGATTATGCTTGCGTTTAATGTACTGCAGGATCGCCTCGTCCATTTTGTCCCCGGCTACCCGAACTGATTTCGCATAGACGATCCCTGCAAGAGAAATAACGGCAACCTCGGTCGTGCCTCCTCCAATATCAATAATCATATTTGCAGTTGGCTCGGTAATAGGCAGATCAGCTCCGATTGCCGCCGCCATTGGTTCCTCTATCAAGTAAACCTCTCGGGCACCGGCCGACTCTGCCGACTCTTTCACGGCCCGTTTTTCAACCTGTGTAATTCCGGACGGCACCGAAATCATGATTCTTGGATGTACCAGGGTCCTGCGATTATGAACTTTCTTGATGAAATAACGCAGCATCGCTTCAGTAACTTCAAAATCAGCAATGACACCATCCTTGATTGGTCGGATAGCTGTAATATTGCCGGGCGTCTTGCCGAGCATCATCTTGGCCTCCTGACCGACGGCCAGGACCCTGCTCATCCGACCATCCTGACGAACAGCAACAACAGATGGCTCTCGCAGGACAATTCCCTTGCCCTTCACATACAAAACCGTATTTGCTGTGCCCAAGTCGATGGCCAGATCATTCGACAACCAGCCAAACAAAAAATTGAATGGAGAAAACATAGAACCTTCCTTAATCGGAATATAGATAAATCTCTAAATCGGCGCAAAAACCACACCGCCGAAAGCTGTTACACATTATAAATTATCAGAACACTTTAAGATACCAGAGACCATATCTATTGGCAAGATTAATGGCGAGAGAAATCTGAGTACCTTATTTTCGTTGACACTGTTTCCAAACCCTGTTATAGGAAACATCGCATTTCATGCAGAAAAATGGGGCTATAGCTCAGCTGGGAGAGCGCTTGAATGGCATTCAAGAGGCCCGCGGTTCGATCCCGCGTAGCTCCACCAGACATATCAGGGACTTAGGGTTTTTATTCTAGGTCCTTTTGTCATTTGAGCCGCAATTTGCCCCACCCCTGCCCCACTATTTCGACATTCTGTTTCAACGCTATCCAATTAACGCTTTACCACCTTTTATCTCTAGTTTTCAGCCTGTTAAGTTTCAATGTGCTTTCATGCCAACTCTTAAAATCTGCGCCTGCTCTTTGAGTAGGGGGGGCCGGCGTTGTGAATCAGCGTTCCTATTTCTGAAATAGGCAGGGGGATCCGTCATTAAAACTCTCATTCAGAGGTAAGCGTAGTATTTTTGATTATGCAAAAATTGCCGTCATTATCGACGTGCCGACAATAACGTCATTACCGAGGTGGTGACAAGCAACGTCGCTATGACGCTACCGTCGCTAAAGTATAAAACTTGTTTTTATTAAGTAATTGATTGCAGGCAGGGGTAAAACCCTTTTTCTATATAACACAGGGTGGGATACTAGTGGCGATTCACTGTGCTACTTCACTATGCAATGATTTTAACATGCTGATTGATTATCCTTAAGCTGGATGGTAAAGACTCACTATGATTCAGACTTATACAAAATCTCTTCTTCAAACACCTCAATGGATTCCCCTTTGCTCAATGCAAATTCTTTTGGAAGTTCTGTAATAATTGATCCCATAGCTGAATTCTTCTCAACAAGCTCAATTTTGAGATCCACATATCCACCATCAACACGCATTTTCTTTCCTGATCCTATACCAAAGAAAACTCTGATAGTAATGGTATCGTCTTCTTTTAGATCTCTGAGATTTACACCAGGATAATCTGGAATTTCAGGGGGGTAGAAATTCGGCTTGTTGGCATTTTTGAGACTGTAAATATGATAGCCATCTTCCTTGATATCAGAGAAGAATGGAGGTTCGTTTGAAGGGTTCTTGGGGAATTTTAATATGGTCATTAGGTTATCATTGACTGAGATATTCTTTCCAATTGATTACGAAGATTTTAGCATATCTGGTTTGACTCATAAAAATGGATTCCAGAGACTGGTGGTTGATGAGCTGCATGAACCATAAACCGAGCAACGGATTCACCCTCAATGGGTCTATATTTTGTCAGGGAACCAAACAAAAACGGTTTCAACACAGGAGTTAGAATTGCACCAATCTTTTCTCCTAGACGGAACTCTTCTCGTGGTCCCAACAGTAGTGATGGTCGAATGATACGTAGGCATGGATAATCCAATTCTTTTACAGCCTCTTCCATCTCTCCTTTTATCCGATTGTAAAAAACCTTTGAATCTCTATCGGCTCCTAATGCAGAGATTACCACAAACTGTTCTGCATCCTGTTTTCTCATCAACCTAGCTATAGTAACAACTAGAGAGAGATCAATCTTTTTGAATGCTTCTTGAGAACCTGCTTTTTTGATTGTAGTCCCTAAGCAGCAATAAACATCGTCAACTTTTATAGATGATAGCTCGTGTTCAAGATTATCAAATTTGGTTAAGATCTCCTTCAGTTTACGATGAGTTTTAAGGAGTGGTTTTCTAACGAGAGCGGTGACTTCTGAATAGTTACTGGCATCACAAAGAGTTTCTAGACAGTAGCCTCCAATTAGTCCTGTTGCACCTACTATCAGTGCCTTGCGAGAGGTCATTTATTTTCCACCACCATCAACTGCATGCTTTAACTCCTTTCCAACTTTGAAAACAGGTGCTTTCTTTGCCTTAACGGCGATTTTTTCTCCAGTTTTTGGATTTCTGCCAATATAGGAGTCATAATTTTTAACAGTAAAACTACCAAATCCCCTTATTTCAATATTCTCACCCTTTGAAAGTGCCTCTGTCATGGAATCCAGAATGATATTCATAGTACTGAAGGCTTCTTTGACAGAGATATCCAACTCTTGGGACAATACCTCCACTAAGTCTGATTTGTTCATAGCTTATATGTCTCCTTTTCTATTTTTCTCGATTACTTTAAAAACGACATTTCTTAGGTAATCATTATTCTTTTTATCTAAATTTAATTTACAAATATGCCCTTAAAAGCTGCGCTTTTTCCAGTCAGATAGTTTTCCACAACCACAAACTTCATTCTAGTTGTAAGCATTCTTTAGTAACATTGGAAGGTTATTACTATTATCATACAATTTTGAATGAATCTAGTGGTAAGGAAAACGTGTTTACAAGCTTAGTGATTTTCTTCAAACTTAAACTCAATTAGATAGAAAATTATTCTAAGAAATTCCGAAAAGTCTGAGTGTTGTTATGGTTGTTAATACTTATTGTCATTGCTGACGTGCTGACGGGATTAATGTCGCTACCGTCGGTCTTTTCTAAATACTTCAATTTCAAATAAAAAGAACAAACAAAATCAAAATTGTTTAATACAACTCAGCGTGAGCTTCACAGGAATAG
>CAZOWJ010000125.1:0-8411 GCA_964583415.1 uncultured Desulfocapsaceae bacterium | reverse complement strand
ATTCGAGGCAGGATGATAATATAAAAACAACGGGAGGTAAAGCAAAAGAGCAGTACTCAGCTGAACCGGATCGCACCAGTGAATAGGGTGCTTGAGGTGATAGTGATATGAGAAGACCGAGACGATCAAAGAGCACAAATCGCAAAGCACTCTCCTCAGCATGGTGTCTGCGTTAGAGTAACGTCTTACAGATAGTGCTACCCCACAGGGAGGAAGCGCTTCCAGTCTCTGGCTTTTAAAGAAAGCACCTCTTTTCGAGTGCTCTCATAGAGGAAATTTGGCTTTGAAACGGTCAATCTTCCTGAGGTAAAAGATCATCCTTTTCCTCATCAGCAGCCTTTCGTTTCTCCAGCTTAATCTGCTTTTTTTCCTCTTTCTTTTTCTTTTTTGCCAATTCTTTCTGGCGCTTTGCAAATGAATAGTTTGGTCTGGCCAAGAGTCTGTCCTTATTAAAATTTCATATTGACTGCAAAAGTCCCGGGCAGTATGCCGGAACTTTTGCAGTGATCGATATCCAAAATTCTACTGCTGGACAACATTCCCTGCAGCAGGTCCTTTTGGTCCATCGACAACATCGAAGGTCACGCGTGCACCTTCAGTGAGGGATTTAAAACCATCAGACTGGATTGCGGAATGATGAACAAATACATCTTTGCCGCCGTCCTGCTCAATAAAACCAAAACCTTTTGCATCGTTAAACCACTTTACTGTACCTTCAGCCATCTTGTAATACTCCTTTAAGCTGGGTTCCTCTGGGAACCCTTTAGTTATAGTGTCGAGATATTAGTTTATATCTCAACATTAAGTCTGATTGTCCTGATAAAACAATTTATCATTGTTCAGACTCTAGACACCAAAATCAAATGAAACCGCACGATTCCGCTGTGATGAGCGTTTGCCTCTCACTTTGGGGCGGTTTTTCCTGACGTTGGATACCGTTTTTTCCTTCACATTCTTTTCAGCGGTGACGACATTTTCAGCCGCCATCCCTGGCGAGTCCTTATAAACAAGTTCTCCTTTAAGCGTCCGCTCCAGGCTTCTGATCATCTTGTAGTCGTCAGGCGTAGCAAACGTATATGCCTCACCGGACAGGCTTGCTCTTCCGGTACGGCCGCTGCGATGGATATAACCCTCGGACGTTCCCGGCATATCGAAGTTGATCACGTGAGACACACCGACCACATCGATTCCCCGTGCGGCAATATCAGTCGCCACCAGGATATCATATGTACCGGTTTTGAAACCATTGAGCGCCTGATGCCGTTGCTGCTGTGACAGGTTACCCTGCAGCGAAGTTGCCTTGAAACCGTTTTTGCTCAATTGCTGGGCGAGGTTTCTGGCCTTGTGTTTTGTCCTGGTGAACACTATAGCTGTACTGACATGTCCTTCCTTCAAGATCGATCTGAGAAGTGTGATTTTCTTATTTGTGGCCACCCGAAAGAAGGTATGCGTTATACTCGTCAACGGTTTGGTATGATCTACCTCAACCTTGACAGGATCGACCAGTATCCCCTCAAGCAGAACACGAACCTCCTTTGGCATGGTTGCCGAGAAGACCAGGTTTTGCCGTCTTCGGGGAAGTTTTGCAATTATCCGCTTGATGTCAGGCAGGAAGCCCTGATCGAACATCTGATCGGCCTCATCAAGTACCAGAACCTCCACTTTGGTTAAATTCAGGGCCCCGGCATTTGCCAAATCAAGAAGACGGCCAGGGCAGGCGACAACAATATCTGTCCCCTTTCTTAATTCCCTGATTTGCGCATCCCGGCTCACCCCGCCATAAATGACGCTACAGCGGATATTCAGGCTTCTGGAAAAATTTTGTATATAAGCGTAGGTCTGCTGAGCAAGCTCTCTCGTCGGTGAAATGATAAGGGATTTTATATTACCATTACTTCCGGAGCTGAGGTTCTGCAGGATAGGGAGTGCAAACGCCGCTGTTTTACCGGTTCCGGTCTGAGCGAGGCCCAAAAGATCACGCCCATCGAGTACCGGTTGAATTGCTTTTTGTTGAATTGGTGTGGGTGATACATAGCCCAGGCTTTTCAGGCCCTTGGATATGTGATCATTAAAGTTAAAAATCTTAAAACTCATTGAATCTCCTGTAGAGTGTTAAAAGAACACTTCATGGTGTTCCGTATCGCAGCTTCAACGCTGCTGATTATCGACGATATCATTAGATATGCGAGATTGTTTGTATTGATGTGTCGTGCATTTTAGAGGAGAGAACAATCTGTTACCTGTAAAAAACACTTGAATTTTGAAAGAGTGATTGCAGAAATTTCCAAGATTACATCGAGCGCTGCCGCTGCATTGACAAGATGTTTAAAATAGTAGGCTGATATGTACACTATCTGCGAAATTTTCCTTTCTTTTTAGGTGTTGCCTCGTTGCAGACAAGCTCTTTGCTTTTATATGATCTTTTGTTCAGATACTCCATTGCCTGCTGGCCACCGGATCGTGTAGACATCTCGACAAAGGCA
Source organism: uncultured Desulfocapsaceae bacterium (assembly GCA_964583415.1). Taxonomy (GTDB): domain Bacteria; phylum Desulfobacterota; class Desulfobulbia; order Desulfobulbales; family Desulfocapsaceae; genus MADRE3. The sequence goes on along the minus strand of CAZOWJ010000125.1, from coordinate 5,928 downwards.
AACCCCCTCGACTGGCCGGTATAACGATCTTTTACCAGATTGGTGTTCACTACCTCACCAAAATCTGAAAACAGACCAAGCAATTCCGGCTCTGAAATATCGTAAGGCAAGTTGCCGATAAAGAGCTTCATTTGACTACTCCTGCAGTTATGATCCGCAAGAATCTCTTTTTAGCAACTGAAATGAAGAGAATTCACAAGACAGGCGTGAGTGGATTGTGCGTGATCGGATAAGTGGATTTACCACGTGTTGGTGGGAAGATAAACTCTTTTTCAATAAATACAAGGAAAATCTGACATGGCATCCCCGTTATATGAAAAAATCTCATTAAATATTTTATGATCTGCACACTGTTCAGTGGCGTAAACAGACAACGGAGAAAAGCCTGATTTCCGAAGGTAAGTTCAACATTATCAAAACCCTGTGAGTAATGTCCATCAAAGAGAATTCACCAGATCTCGTAAATATCTATGGTCGGTGCCGCAACATCCACCTAAAATCTTTAGGCCAAAATTTTTATGGAGAGCACGCATATTTTTACTCCAGTCCGGAAGCGGGTCTTGCTGCAGACGTTCAGATCCATCGAGCTGGTCATGATCCTTCGAAGAGGCGTTTGCCTGTATACCAACAAGACGCTTGAATAAGTCAGGCGATTGATTCTCTGCATCCAGAAACGTTGGATAAACGCAATTGATCATATAACCAGTGGGAGGGGAGGCAACGCTCTGGTCAATCCTGTCTATGGCCTCAGCAAGGGGACTTCCATCAAGAACGCTGCCTGATCTATTGATGACAAAACTGATAATGTAGGGTTTTCCGCAAACAGCAAGCCTGTCGGCCATGCCAAGTGCTTCACTGACAGCCGGCATCGTTTGGGCAATTATCACCTCGGCGTCTGCATCAGCCAGTTTATCGATCTGCCAGCCGTGGAACTCTGATGACTCACATCTCCCCAATGCTGCCTGTGGAGAGTAGCAATCATTTTTAGGCGCGAGCAATGCCCCCGTAATGATCCGCGAGTCTTCGCTGTCGTAACGACTCCTGAACCGTTTCATAAACGTGACCGCATCCTGGTTGATAGAAGATGGCGCACCAGCCTCGTCAATACGATCTTTGTCAACCCGCCAGGTTGGAGCACAAAGGAGAATAGGAAGTTTCGCCTGACGGGCAACTTCCCGATAGCTTCGGTAGATCTCTTCCAGCCTCTTTCTACCGTTTGATTCATAGATGAGCGGTGTATTGAAAAGCGTCGGATGGAGCGCTATATCAGGTTGTCGACGCAGCCTCTCCGAAATAGCACATTCTGTCAGGATGAGATGGCTTTTCTTTAAGAGGGTTTCAAATGTCATGAGGATTTAACCCGACGAGCCGGAATTTTTTTTAGTATCACTGGATAAGTGCCTTGGTGGTATCTTTAACATTCCAATTTTAAAACACTGTCCTGATTTCTTGTTTTTTATGACAGGTTTTCAGGAGTAAGGCACTAATTGGATTTCAAAGGGTCAGCGAATCAGTGCGGTTAACAGCACCACGATACACACTCCGGCAGCCATAACATCGTCTCTGGTAAAAGAGAGCTCCGGAAGCGTTCGATACTCATTGTAGCACCGTGCCTGCATGGTATCAACCAGGCCATCAGCCCGCTGAAAGACACGGCGGAAGAGAGCGATTGTAAATTTTATGAGCCGCAGCAGCGGGTTTTTACGTTTTTCAATGCCACGAGCACGCATCACATCTCTCAGTTCCTGAGCCTGAAATAAAACAAGCGGCAGAAGACGAACAACCAGCCCCACCATTGTAGCCGCTATTCGCTCATTCACAAAAGGAAGTGGTTTCAAAAACCAGATAAGAGATGCGCGTATATCTGCGGTCCGTGTGGTGGATATTAACAGCACCCCCATCAAGACAACGAGCAGCAAACGCCAGCAGACAGCCGCCGCCTCCTTGACATTGGCTCTATCAATGAAAGGAAATAAATCTTCGCCCAAGCTTATTGCCCGAACAATAAATATGAAAAGCAGAAAGAACAAAAAGTATTTTATCTCCCTGACAAACTGAACGAACCTCAAACTCGACTGTTGAAACAGCACGATGAGCACTATCGAAAAAATTGAGAGGAAAACGACACTTCCCCCGAGACACGTCACGCTCAGTACCATAATCAGCAACTGTTTTGTGCGGGGATCAAGTCTGTGAAGCAGTGAGGCACCAGGTTTAAAGCCGATGGTCGTTAGCTCACCCATGGTTGAATTCCCTTGCCAAGCTGTATCGAACAGGGAGGCCGAATGCCATATTGCTCGATGCCGACGACTACCTCTGCCGGTATACCGTCTCTGACGACCCTGCCGCGCTCCATTACTATCAAACGCCCGGCATAGGCGATTACCTTCTCCAGGTCGTGCGTTGTTATGATAATAGTGTGCCCTGCCCCATGAAGTTTGAGAAGTTGGCTCAGGATTGTCGATGTTGCCGGATAATCAAGATTGGAAAAAGGCTCGTCCATCACCAGCACTCTGGGGGTCATTGCCAAAACCCCTGCAATAGCCAACCTTCGCTTCTCGCCGCCAGAGAGGTTATGGGGACTCTTATCCTCAAATCCAACCAGGTTTACGTCCGACAGTGACCGGGATACTCGCTCGGTAATCTGGGCCTGGTTTAAACGCAAATTTTCCGGCCCGAAGGCCACATCATCGTAAACCGTATCACCAATAATCTGACTGTCAGCATCCTGAAAAACCATACCCACCTGCTGGCGGGCAGCAAAGGGATCTTTTTTCACCGATGTACCACATACAGAAACCGACCCGGATTTCGGAAAAAGAAGCCCGTTAAAATGTTTTAACAAGGTGGTTTTACCCGAGCCATTGGCACCCGCAATCACCGTAAACTCACCCTCAGCAAAGGCAAGGGAAACATCATCGAGGCTCTGCGTGCCATCTGAAAAACAATGACACAGCCTGGTTGTCTGGATGATCGACACGAGATTACTTAGCGGGCTGCAGGGTGCCGATGCTGCCGTCTATCATCGGTCTCAGAGCCTTGGCGATAGGCACTGCTGCAGCAATTTTCAGTGCATCTCCGAGCAAAAAGGGAAGCATACCAACCGTAATTGCTTTTGAAAAACTCATGCCAGTAACAATTTTTAGCCATGAGACGCCAAAAAGATAAATGATGAGAGTACCTGTAACCATGGCGAATATATCAATGAGAACACTTCTGTTGCCCTTTTCACTGATGGTTCCAATCCAATAGGCAGCCGCTGCAAAACCCAGCAGGTATCCTCCCGTTGGACCCACAAATTTTCCAATCCCACCAGTTCCGCCTGCGAAAACCGGTAAACCGACAGCACCAGCAAGTAAATAAACCGCAATACTGATGAGCGCCCAGCGCCCACCCAGCAGCAGTCCGGCAAGCATAATGAAAAGATTTTGCAGAACAATCGGAACCGGACCGATTGGAATTGCGATGTAGGCGCCCACTGCCGTAAGCGTCGCCATCAGCGCTGAATAGATCATAAATTTTAACTGTCTTGTAGATGAATCCATAACCGTCTCTCTGTTATTTTATTACCTCTGAAAACAATCACCATGAACAATTGTCTCACGGGTTCCGTCTGCTAACTGCAGAATCAACCCGCCGATAGAATCTATGCCCGTGGCAAGACCCTCAACCGTTTTTTTCATCGTCTTAACCGTGACCTGCCTGCCAATGGTTATATTGTTTGCCCGCCAATCATCGATCACCGATTGAGCATCAAATTGTTCAAGCCGTTTCTCGAAACGGTCAAGAAACGTAACAAGGATTTCTCTTCGAGGGATAGTTCGTTCAAGAAGCGCCTTCAGCGATACAGCCAGAGGTTCAACTTTTTCAGGATCATTATTAACATTAAGACCAACGCCGATACTCAAATGCCCAATCTGGTCACCTTCTGTTTCCATTCTGGACAGGAAGCCGCAGATTTTCATGCCATTGACAAGAATATCATTGGGCCATTTCAGCGAGGCTGGCACATCATAGGAAGATCGCAGCAGTCTGGTCATTTCAACAGCAGCTGCCAGATTGATAAGGCTTGCATGGATAATAGGGACATCAGGTCGTACAACGATGGTAAAATAGAGTCCTCCCCTATCTGAAAACCATACTCTTGCCATGCGGCCCCGTCCACCTGTCTGACGGTCAGCAACAATTACCGTGAAATCAGGGCAGCCGTTACGCGCCATGGTTGTCGCTTCATCCATCGTTGAAGAAGTATCCTGAAAATAATGAACACGATCTGTCCGATCACCAAACTCCATGGGATTTAAACTGTCCGGATTTGACCTCAGAAGATACCCTTTAGAAGACGAAGTAATTGGAATACCCGAGTTCACCATCTTTTTGACATGTTTCCAGACTGAAACCCTGCTGACCCCAATCTCAGCACTGATCCATTCGCCCGACAGAATATCGTCACTCTCTTTAAGTAATGTAAAAATTTTCCCTTTGGTGTCCATTTCGTTACCCACAGTTACAGCAGAGGTTAACGGCGCTCTGTTTAAATGTCAATCGGAAAAAACATCTTTCTTGCCATCGCAGTATCACCTCCAATCGAAAAAACCATTTCAATTATTTGAGTGATGCTGCATGAAAACCATATCGCTGAATAGTTCTGGTGCAGTTTCTTTGAGAGGAAAATGAGAACCTGATCAATTAGTGCGACTAACGAAAGATGCGGACCAGATATTTACCACCGGAATCTTTCACTAGCTGTTCACACTGCAGACCGTTGAAAACAACCAGGGTCTCAAGGGTTTTGAAGTCTATATAGAGCCAGTTGAACGGATCAGAGGCAATACTTTGATATTTCATAACGAATTCTGTTTCTCCATGATATCTATCCAGGGAGTAAAGAGAATTTCCCAGATCTTCATAGAGTGAACCAAGGTCTGTAGATTCAGCGATAACCTGCCCGTCTGGTGCTAACATTGTCTTTACAAATTGCAGAAAGAGGTTACAGCCATCTAAGGTGCCGCATATCCCAAGGCCGTTCATGAGCATCAGAATTGTGGTATATTTCTTCTCTGTCAGCGAGAAAAGATTTTGATGAATAATTTTTTTCACCTGTCGCTGAGCCATCACCTGTATGCAGCCCGGAGAAATATCCAGGGCGTCTACGTCCATATTTTTCTGCTGCAGGTAAAGACTGTGGCACCCTGCCCCTGCACCTACATCAAGGATCTTGCCTTCGCATAACTGCAGGGCTGATTGTTCCATGTCATCCATTTCCGTAAAACTTCTGAACATGGTTTCACCTCTCATGGTCCACATCTCAAGTGTGGTAGAATCCACTTCAACAAAGGCGTCTTGCCTGCCATTTAAATAATCAAGCATCATGGCGCCAAGTGGATCTTTTTCAGCCTTGTGAATGATATCTCTCATACTTTTCTTTAATCTGTTGCATTGCCGTATATTATGAAGATTTTCCCTCCTCGCCAACGACCATATGATAGCCGCCCTAACCCGCTCCTGCCAACACCGATGAATCAGCAAACACCATAATACAAATATGGATAAAAGCAGACTATTAAGAAACTCCTTCACCAACAGAGACAGCAGCAAAGCATATTGACGCCTATCAGCACACAGCTTTCAGCCTATGAGTTACACCGCTCCTGAACAGATGATTCCGGAAATGTTATCGAACAACACAGAAATGTTTAAAACACCTGGAGATGAAACCCGATTGCAGATTTCCCGGCAGCCTAAATCTGAAGAGCTATGAAGCAAACACCGAAAAGACTCCGTTTTCTTGATCGTTTTCTGACCCTCTGGATTTTTTCAGCCATGTTCCTCGGTTTCTTCTCTACCACTTCCGGATCCACAGGAACAGAGGGGCCAGCAGAGGCTGGAACTCCAGTCGCTCTACGAGCTCCTTTCTTTCCAGCCTCT
>CAZOWJ010000124.1:0-8441 GCA_964583415.1 uncultured Desulfocapsaceae bacterium | reverse complement strand
CATGGGTGAACTGATTGTTCCAGTGACCCACCAGCATATTAGTACGCCCGGACATTCCTGCATGCACCGCGTACTGTCCAAGTTGCAGACAAAAAGCAGAATCGGAGGCTGAAGCAGCAGTGGAGCGAATCATGTAGCTGGGGTCAATGTACTTCAGGGAGATATCCATTGCCTGGGCCTTGAAGTGCTGTTTAATTTTATTTTTCAGCAGCTGCCCGATATCGCCAAGTTTCCGGTTGCCTGAGGCATCTTCGCCGAGATCATCTTCGAAAAGGTCTTGCCCTGCTCCCTCTCCAACGACAATCACGGCATGGCCTCGCAGCCGAAGCCGTTTTTCAAGTGCTTTCAGGAAAATATCCAATGAAAAGGGAACTTCCGGAATCAGGCAAAAGTTCACCTCATTATTGGCAAGGGTAGCAGCAGCAGCGATAAAACCTGATTCGCGACCCATGAGTTTGACGAGGCCTATACCGTTGCGTGCTCCCGATGCTTCAACGTGAGCAGTTGAGGTGGAGCGACGCGATTCTGACACTGCAGTCTCGTAACCAAAGCTGATATCAACGTTACAGATATCGTTGTCAATGGTCTTAGGAATGCTGATAACACTGATCTTCAATCCCCGTCGTTTAATCTCATGACTCAGGGCTTCTGCCCCGCGCAGGGTTCCATCACCGCCAATTATGAACAGGATACCGATACCTAAATGCACCAGGGAATCAACCATGATTTTGGGATCTTGCGGTCCGCGGGAACTACCAAGCACGCTGCCCCCTTTCTGGTGAATTCCATCAACCATATCCGGCGTCAGGTTCAACGGGCTGTGATAGTATGCCGGGTTTAATCCCTCAAATCCGTAACGGAAGCCATGCACCTTCCTTACTCCGTAGTGGTGGTGCAGGCAGAGGACAATGGCGCGGATAACATCGTTGAGACCGGGGCAAAGTCCGCCGCAGGTGACGATGCCGCAACTGAGCACATCGGGTTCAAAAAAAATGGTCTCTCTTGGACCGGCCATCTCAAAAGCAGGAAGTCGTACCCCTTCTTTGAGATAGGGCTGAACCTCATTCTGCAAGGTATGGTACAGAACAGCATCATCATCCTGAGTAAAGGAGACTCCCTGCATGGGTGAGGGTAGTGTACACTCTCCCAGGGTGGTCACAAAAAAATCTTTATAGTCCATCAACGTTTCATTTTCACACATGGCGCTCTCTGCCTCAAGGATTTAGTAGCGACCAGCACTACCGAGAACGCTGGTATTTTTGTGAATAATCATCTCTGTCAATTCGTCACGGGCCGGTCCCAGGTATTTTCGGGGATCGAATTCTGAAGGTTTTTCAATGAATATTTGGCGGATAGCTGCCGTCATTGCCAGTCGGCCGTCACTGTCTATGTTGACCTTGCAGACCGCTGAAGCTGCGGCCCGACGTAATTGTTCTTCAGGGATACCCGCGGTATTCTCCATCGCACCGCCGAAGCGGTTGATCTTTTCTATATGTTCTATCATTACTGAGCTGGCCCCATGCAGGACTATGGGAAAACCTGGAACGCGACGTTCAATTTCTTCTAAAATGTCGAACTTGAGAGGGGGCGGCTCTTCACCTGGCTTGAGCTTGAATTTATGGGCCCCGTGTGAGGTACCAATAGAGATTGCCAGACTGTCCACACCGGTCAGCTCCAGAAACCGTTCAACTTCCTCAGGTCTGGTATAGCTGCTTTTCTCTGCAACAACTTCATCCTCAATTCCTGCCAGCACTCCGAGTTCAGCTTCTACAGTGACGTCATGGGCATGGGCATACTCAACCACTTGCCTGGAGAGCTTGGTATTTTCTTCAAAGCTGTGATGGGAGGCATCAATCATTACCGAGGAAAAACCCGAATCGATACAATCCTTAGCCAGTTCCAGAGAGTTGCCATGATCAAGATGGAGCGCCACCGGGATCGGCGATCCCATCTCCTCCACCATGGCCCGGGCACCTGCGACCAGATGGGGCAGGAAGGTGGCACCGATATAGGTGCGGGCACTTCCTGAGACCTGGAGAATAACAGGTGAGGCAGAACGGATGCAGCCGGTGATGATAGCCTGTATTTGCTCCATGTTATTGAAATTGTATGCGGGGACAGCATATTTTTCAGTCATTGCACGGGCAAACATGTCCTTGGTGTTCAGCAGGCCGAGCTCAGAGTAGTGTAGTTTTTTCATATTTTTCACCTTTACTGTGACTTTGCGAAATTGCATGCTATTAAAAAGAACAGGCCCGAACATCTCCAAGATTGTCTGGAAATATGGAGTCTTGCATTCTATTTCTTTATTGCGGCCATTACAACCATTCATCCTCTATCAAGTAATAACCAATCGCTTTGTGGATGCAACCCCGGAAGAAATATATAGTGAGAAGGCTGTCCCGGTAGCTTAGGGTGCGCAGAGGCCTCTTCCCTCGGGAGAGGCCGGTGAACGAGAAAAACCGGGATTATGCAATACGACTTAAATGAATAAATAAATCGCTAAAAAAACGGGATCCCTTCTTCAGTGGCGGCCCGTACGTATCCTGCCAGAAGTTGGTTCACGTTGTTTTTGCTTCGATACGTCACACAAAATTGGTGACTTATTCTAGAGGGCCGGCTTGATTGCGTCAAAAGATGGGAGACCACGGCAGACAGTTTGCTTGCCTCTGCTTCTATTTCGGGCTAAGATTAATACTGTGTGACTAAAATGAATCGAAAAGTGCTGCAAGATGCTGATTTGGCGGCCTTCCCTTACCCATTTTGCCCTCTCCTAACTCATTTTGGTTACACCCAAATCAATAAAATTTAACGGGGAGGACCATATGGAAATCTTGGGCGTTGACATCGGTGGTTCGGGCATCAAAGGTGCGCTGGTAAACGTTGAAAACGGAAGCTTGGTAGGAGAGCGGCACCGCATTCCAACCCCACAACCTGCAATGCCAGAAGAGGTTGTCAAGGTAGTGGCTGAAATCACTCACCATTTTAAGTGGCATGGGCCCATAGGCTGCACCTTTCCGGCAGTTATCAAGCATGGTGTAGCTTACTCGGCGGCTAACGTTGACAAGGCCTGGATCGGAACGAATGGCGAAGCATTATTAACCAAGAAAACGGGATTTCCTGCGCTGCTCATAAACGATGCCGATGCGGCCGGCATTGCTGAAATGGAGTTTGGAGCCGGCCATGGGCATCGGGGATTGGTGATTATGCTAACCTTTGGGACCGGTATTGGCAGCGCCGTATTTTATAACGGTCAACTGCTGCCCAATACGGAATTTGGACACATGGAGATACGGGGCAAAGATGCTGAAGATCGAGCGGCGGCGCGGGTCAAAAAGGCGAAAGATTTGAACTGGGAAAAATGGGCGGAGCGGGTCAACGAGTTTTTGAAGCGAATGGAAATCGTTTTTTCTCCTGATTTGTTCATCCTTGGTGGAGGGGTCAGCAAAAAACATGATAAATATCTGCACCTGCTGCACACTCAAGCAGATATCAAGCCCGCCGAGATGCGCAATGAGGCCGGCATAATTGGCGCGGCGATGGCCGCCCGTTCGCTGCTGTAAGCCTGGCGAAGTATCTGGTCAACTTCTGCATCACGAAGGAGAATGTCGATGTTTTAAACCGTTCTAGGTGCCCGGTTAAGGTAAAACATCTTCCAGGTTAATCTCCTTTACCATGCCAACCACGATGTCAGCCGAACCTAATACTTCAGGTTTCCCGACTCCGATACATTTCATTCCTGCTCGTTTTGCCGCCTCAACCCCCGCAGCAGAATCTTCAATCACTATACAATGGGCTGGTGAAACGCCTAACATCTTTGCAGCCTTTATAAAAACTTCTGGATCCGGTTTAGCATTTGTCGCTGTGGTTCCATCAGAAATGACATCAAAATACCTTGTAAGGTTCAATCTGTCTAAGATAGGTTTGGCATTCCTGCTCGCAGAACCGATCGCACACTTGATCCCACGTCTTTTTAATTCGGACAGCAGTGTTTTAACCCCTGGGAGAATTTCACTCTCTTGCATTTTTGTGACATGATCCAGATACCAGTCATTTTTTTTTGCCGTGAGCTTTTCTTTTTCAGCCATCGAGAGTTCTTTCCCCCCTAATTCAAGCAATATTTCAAGGGAACGCATGCGGCTGACCCCTTTCAGGAGTTCGTTTTCCTGTTCAGAAAAATCAAATCCGAGCTCATTGGCAATCTTCTTCCACGCTAAAAAATGGTACTTTGCAGTATCTACAACAACTCCATCAAGATCAAATATACACGCTTTTAGATAGCTCATTATTTACGTCATAAATTCAAGTTGTTACTCTGGATAGTCGTTTCCCAGAAGTGCCTTGTTTTCCCTTTTATCACTAATCAACCTTGCGATTTATGAACAATACAATATCCACAGATCACAGGTTGGGTACCTTTATTTGGTATTTTCTTAGCTGTTAATTATGTAGGTCAGAACGCTATGGTGACTTCTTTTCCTGATTCTAAAGTATAACGGTTATCATAAACGACAATCATTTCAGACTTTGTATCGTCATCAGACAACAATGTAAATATACCTTCATTGTGTCGAATGGTTACTTTAAGCTCATCACCATGCCATTTGAGTTTATAGCGCAGTTCTTCCCACCTTTCCGGCAGCCAGGGTTTAAAAGTCATCTGGTCGTTTTTGACTCGAAATCCACCAAACCCGGCAATAATTGTCATCCAGGTACCTCCTGCGGAGGCGATATGAATGCCATCTTCGGTATTGCCCTGATTGTCATTCAGGTCCACGAAAGCAGAACGGTAAAAATATTGGAGGGCCTTGGTTGTGTCACCCACCTCAATGCCCATTATCGAATGAATACAGGGGCTCAGGGATGATTTGTGCATCGTGCGTTTTTCGTAATACTCATAATTGATCCGTTTCACATCATCAGCGAATTCATCCGGAAGTACATACATCAACATCACAACATCCGGTTGTTTTACCAATGTCGTCTCTTTGGCATTATACTCATCGTATCCATCAGGGAATATCGGCATATTGTTTCTATCAAATTCCGTAATCGGGACATCTTTGAGTTGAAAGTAGCCCTCAAACTCTTCGATGAGTTCTTTATTTTTGTCATAAGGGATATAGATTTTCTTAGCCATGGTTTGCCAATTCATGATCTCCTCCGCAGACAACGAAAAGCGCTCGGAAACGGTTAAGAAATGCTCTGGATGTTCATTTTTGAGCCAGTGATAGATTTCAACGGCTTTATGGAGATTCCATTGGGCCATCCAATTGGTGAACACATTATTATTGACATGCTCGTGAAATTCATCTGGTCCAATGACCATATTGAGTTCGAAACGATCTGACGCCTCGTTGTGTTCCAAACGACTTTCCCAAAATCTTGCAGTATTGAACAGAACCTCAACTCCATATCTTAAGAAGAAGTCGATATCCCCAGTGGCGGCGAAATACGTCATAATGCCATAAGCAACATCTGCGGTGATTTGTATTTCCTCTTCTCCCGTCCAGATCCTGACCTGCATATCAGGCGTCCACTTCGGGGTTTCTTCATGACCGGTATCAGCGGATTCCCAGGGAAACTGACTACCTTTGAAGCCATTAAGTTTTGCGTTTTCAATGGCTCCCGTCATCGTGTGAAAGCGATACATCTCAAGGGCCCTGGCCGTATTTGGCTGAGTGAAAATAAAAAACGGCAGCATGAAAACTTCTGTATCCCAGAAGACATGTCCGCGATAGCCCTCGCCCGAGAGACTTTTTGCGCCGATATTGACTCTGGAATCGTTAGGATTCCCAACGATCAGGAGGTGATAGATATTGAACCGGACGGCATTGTTGGCCTTAGAATCGCCCTGGATGACGCAGTCACAATCCTCCCATTTGTTGTTCCATACAGCAACATGTTCATCGAGTAAGGCATCAATTCCCTTCTTGCTTTCACTGCTGAGGGTGTTCAAGCAGGAAGATTTAAGTTCCTCTTCGCCAACATCGCGGGAGGTAAAGATCGTCACAAGTTTTTCAAAGTCGTAGGTATGTCCCTGTTTTGCTTGAAACGTGGATACCTGTGAAATTTTTTCATAATCCTGGAAGTATTCCGTTGTAATACTGGTGCCCGATGCGCTCAGTTGAGCAGCATATCCAAGCTGGTTGCCTATATCTAATGTCTTCATTTGCAGATAGACAGCTTCTTGTTCCACTGTTCCGCTGACAAATTCCAGGTGTTTGCTTTTGGCCCATTTCTGCCATTTTATTTCGGGATGAAATTGCTGCTTTGGCGGCACATAGACAGGTTTTCTGTCAAGGTTACAGCAGTCCCCATCGAGCAGACTTTCTACCGCAATGGTCCCTGTGTAGTTTTCAGGGGTGACGGTGAACTTTATCCCACATAGGTGTTGGTTGCTGAAGCTGGCAAAGCGAACACTTTCATAGCGCGTTCGTCCCCCCTGCGAGTCTTCAAACCGCGTGAAACGATACAGCAACCCTTTGCGCAAATCCAATATCCGATGATATCCCAAAACTTTACAGCTCTGCAGATTCAGCCGTTCCCCATCGACCCAAACGCTCAGGGGAAGCCAGTTCGGAGCATTCACCAGGTCAATCACTGCTGAATCGTGGTGGTCAAACACACCCGCCAGATATGTTCCCTGTAATCCCCCCTTGAGACTTTCCTCCAATGCTCCTCGCGTTCCCTGATAACCGTTTCCTACAGTGAAGAGGGTCTCGTATACATTGATTTTTCCCAGATTGAAAGCAGGTTCTTCAACCAACCATTCTTGCGAACTGAGGAGATCACGTAATTGCATTTTTTCACCTTAAGTCATTAATCTCTATAGGCATTTGTAATTTGCACTTCGGTTTCTTCAAGGTTCTTGTAAATGTTGAGTGTTGTTCCGGTACAGCGCTGCGCCCCCATGGCGTTAGCATAATGACAGGCCTGGACATAGTCTCGGGTTTTGAGGTACCCAAAGGCTAGGCCACCGGCAAAAGAATCGCCACAACCTGTTGTGTCAACAACCTGATCGACTTGGACCCGCTTGATAAACTTTTCTTTCATCTTACCGTTTTCCTGAAAATAGACGACACATCCCATTTCGTCCAATGTTACATAGAGAGCCTTCACACCATGATCGAGGCAATGTCTGGCGAATTTTGGCAGTTCATCCATTTTTATTGCTCTATCTTCATCTTGTATTTCCTCCGGTGCATATTCGTTCTTGAACCAACTGCATCCGGCTTCTTCCAAATTCATCTTCAGAATATCAATGTGAGGCAGCCACAAATCACGCTCCACCCAAAACTGGAGATAACGATTGCCCGTGCTGGTGCAGCCGTTGGTAGGACCATGGGCGTCAAAGATTACCACTCCCTGGCTGTTAGCTTTGATGTATTGTAATACCTCGATGGAGATTTCAAAGTCAGTTACCGGGACAAAAACAAAGGCATCACAGTCAAGGATATCTTTAACATCAGCTGGAATAATCGGATTCATAAACCCGGTTTGCTTTTCAATTCTCTTGTTTTGATCTACATATTTTAAGTTAATAACATCACCCTGATCTGCAGTCGATGTAAGAAATGTGGCATCGACATATTTCAGGCTGGATATGATTTTTTTAATTTCCGGTTCAGCCCTTTTGCGGACATGTGATACAGGGTAAATAACAGAACCTTCTCCGCAAAGAGCCGACAAAGCGGCGACAGGATAGAGGACGCATCCGTATTTTTCGATGATCTCATCTTTATAGGTGATGATATGATCGTGAGGGATTGGCCCTATAACAGCGATCTTAAATTGGTTTTCCATAGCTGACCTCTAATGATTCGGCGTTGTGATAAGAACTTGAATAATCCCAAAGCGTGCGCAATTCCAAAACAGCCTCCCTTTAATCCTCAGCGTTTTAGGGTAAAGATCAATTTATTGTCACAAACGACTGAAGGGCTCTTGTTAATGACTTAAGGTACGGGCGAGTTGGAGTTATTGTCCATGGGACGCAATACCAACACGAAAATAGTAGTAGTTAACCTCATCCCTGATAAGTAACACTATACAATGACTTCAACCATAATCTTCCACACAGTGCTATAGTCCCTGAGACGGTAACGGGATTTCGATCCGATATGTGGCCACGCCATTTTGGGTATAGTCCATGCCCATTTAGGGAATGAGGGATTACCTGTATGCGGTATCGATCTCTAGTTGCTAACAAAAAATCAGCCGCATTCAGATTTAAAATTAGCTGCAGTACTGATCTCTATATAGGAAGCACCGTGAGCAATGCCAAACCTTCCAGCGAGGATAATGATCAGATCTTCATCATTGAATTTATGATCGTCAATAAGTCGGCATATGGATTTTCTTAAGGGTTCGGCGTGGGTGATATCCATCATGATATAGTCGGCATAGACCCCGTAGGAGAGAGAGAGCTGGCGCATGACTCT
>CAZOWJ010000123.1:0-8468 GCA_964583415.1 uncultured Desulfocapsaceae bacterium | reverse complement strand
ATAAAGAAATAGCATCCGGAGGACCAAATGATCATACACCAGAGAGAAATTGGATATGGCGAGGATTATGCCATATTTTTTGAGTCGCTTGTTAAGGCCAAGGCCTATATGGAACAAAAATACCCTGAGGTCTCGGTTGACCTCATGTACAATCTGGCAGGCCAGAGAGGCCGGGCAACTATCCAGACGCGCTACCCCTCGCTGGCTTACTATGAGAGGATCGATGCCGAAATGGACAATGATGAGGAGTATTCAAAGCTATTCAGGTCCATCATAGAAAGTAGTGGAGGTCTGCCCGTAGATCAATTCTTCAGAGTAATTTAAATCCTTTATTCTATTTGCTGCTGTTTGAAATTGATCGGCGTTTTCAAAGCCATCTTAAAAAGCTGCTGTTCTGCAGGTTTGCATGTAAACCGAACCTTGATTGCAGACTGTTTGACCTGATGAACCTGATTATTTCACGAATTGAGGTGGTCTGCCAGCCGAGGAAACGTGTGATGGCTATTCAAAAGGTATACCTATTACAAAATCAAATTTCATATACGGCCTCCCAAAACTTCACCATTTCGTTGTTGATCTTTTAAATCCGGTTTATGATGCCGCTCTGGATTTGAAAAGACCATAGTACGATTATGGCCGAAAACCTGATATTTAAAATGTTGGAGGAGTGGACAGTGATTTATCAGCTGTATGATAAACAGGTGCAGTTGCCTGAAAATTATTTTATCGCCGAGAGTGCCAATGTGATCGGCAATGTAGCTCTTGGTAACGATGTGAGCATCTGGTTTAATGTGGTGATTCGCGGTGACTCGGAGTTGATTTCACTTGGAGAAGATTGCAACATTCAGGATGGTGCTGTCCTGCATACTGACCCGGGTTACCCCTTGACGCTAGGTAAGGGCGTTACGGTTGGTCACAAAGCGATGCTCCATGGCTGCATTATCGGTGATTATAGCCTGGTAGGCATAAATGCAGTGGTGTTAAATGGCGCAAAAATTGGCAGCCACTGTCTTATCGGAGCCAATGCACTGGTTACGGAGAATATGGAAATCCCTGATGATTCACTGGTACTGGGATCGCCTGCAAAAATTAAACGAAATTTGAGTTTGGGACAACAGCAGTCACTGGAGTCAACAGCACAACACTATGTACAAAATGGCCACCGTTTTAAGCAAGGTTTAATTGTGGACAAAAGAAGCTGATAGATGCAGAGGAAAATATATTTGCCCTGCCACTTGTAAAGACCCATTGCAAACCAAGAAATATATTCGGTAAAAAAATTGCAAAATCAAACCTGACACGGTAGCTTGTTTCGTTAAAACAAATGGTTAACGACTGAAAGGGTTTTTAAAAAAGCCTTTCTCAGTAAACGAGGTCATCCCCCACACGCTATTACCATCCCAATTGAATGCTCTTAATCAGTTAAAGGCAGTACTTGTGTTTATCGCTATCTTCCACCTGGTTTTCGGATTTGGGCTGATGTTTTCAATTGAATTTCAAAAAACCGCTATTGCCTATTATGGTGGCAGCCTTGAATGGAACAGCGCCAACATTTACTTCATCAGAATAATAGGATCTTTTGCATTTGTTCTCGGCTATCTTGCCTGGATGGCTTCGCGCGATCCACTGCGATATAAAATAATCGTTATTGGTTTTATCGAATTCTTTATTCTGCGAAATATACAACGTCATCTCTTTGCAGATGAGCTATATGTCACGCTCAACATAAGCCAGACGATGAATGTGATGACTTCGATGTTTTTTGGACTGCAAGCCTTAGTGTTGATATATCTTTTGTGGCGTGCTTCCAGAAAAGAAGTGAAAATCTAAAGTAATAGAACAGAATTTTGCAATTTAACAACCACCCCTAGACGGGGTGGTTGTTAAGACGGTGAAGGTACACTTTAATTGGTGTCAGTACTCCAGTAGATCAACTGATTAGGAAACCGGCAGAAAATAATATTTTACCAGGATTACTCTTGTTGCCACTATTCCTGTCACGAACGTCGGCAGCAACCATCACCTGTTCTCTCTATGCAAGCATAGCAAGACCTTTTTCAAGATCGGTCATAATATCCTCACAATCCTCAAGACCTATACTAAGGCGGACTATTGTCTTGCCTGCATACCTGGACGGTGTCGCCCGATTAACCTTGGATGCAGTCAGCAGGCTCTTGTACCCTCCCCAACTGAACCCGAGGTGAAAGAGCTCAAGAGAATCAATGAAAGCTGCCAGCTGCGACTGATTGTATTCAGCCTTAAAAGTGAATCCAAAGAGGCCGGAGGAGCCGCTGAAATCTCTTTCCCAAAGGTGATGCTCCGGATGGGACGGAAGCGCAGGATGGAGAACCTTGTCGACAATGGGAATCGTTTCCAGCCACCGTGCGATTCTGAGTGCCGACTCCTCATGCTGCCGCAGTCGCGTTGCCAGCGAATGGAGACCACGAAGGGCAAGATAACACTCCTCAGCAGGGGTATATATCTCCATCTGCTTATAGAGGTTCTCAAAAGGTGACCGGCAACGATCATTAACCGTGGCCGTCCCGGCAAGTATGTCGGAGTAACCGGAGATGTACTTTGTTACCGAGTGAATAGATACATCAATACCGAGATCAAAGGGCTTCAGGTAGAGCGGCGTTGCCCAGGTGGAGTCGAGTACAGTGACAATGTTTCTTTGACGGGCGATGGCAACGATTTCCCGAATATCCTGGATCTCGAAGGTGATCGAACCCGGGGATTCAAGCAGGACCAGCACGGTATTAGGCTGAATGTACCCCTCGATATCCGCGCCGACATTGGGGGGTACCAGAGTAAAGTCAATGTTGAATTTCTTTAACACCTTTCTGCAAAACCGCTGTGCCGGGCCATAGGCATTGTCGCAAACAAGTATATGATCACCACTTTTGGTAAAGGCCAGAAGAGAGGTCTGGATAGCGGCGATTCCCGACTGAAAAACCCTGGTAACGGCCCCTCCCTCGAGTTCACACATGGCTGCTTCGAATTGTCTCTGGGTCGGCAACCTGTCGGTCCCGTAGGTGATACCCTCATATTCCTGTTTTCTTACCTTTACCATCTCACCATAATTATCAAAAAGTACGGTGGATCCTTTATAAATTGGCGTATTTATTGTTGTGGCCGGTGTGGTATCCCTTTGAGGCCAGAGCTTGCTGATGATCTTGGTCTGTTCTTTCATTTATTCAACACTCTACTGCCCCAGATTTTTCCAGGCGGCAGGTTATTAAAGATTAGTCTTTCAGCCTTGTGCTGGCATACCCCCAATACAGCAATTCTTTCCAGTGTCTAAAAAAAGGTGCTGGCTGACTGGTTTTTCCCCAGCTACTAATAACCAGATTAACTGAGAAGGTCCAGAGCGAAAAGAAGATAATTCTTGTGTTGGGCGGCTGCGGCACGTATCGATTGAACAGGTACAGAAATGGAATACACAGCAGCAGGCTGATAACCGTGGTTGCCACTCCTGAAACAGTGACCGAAATCGCTGTTCCTCCAAAGCTATCAAGCACCCATTTTGCAAGTGGTGGGTTGATGTAGTGGTAGAAAACACCATTTAAACACATAAGAACCAAAGTATTCTGACCCATATAAACAATCACTCTAAGAAAATAGTTCCACCCTACTGTCCGTCCTTTAAGGGGGTTAAATATATCGAGTTTCAGGTTATTCAAATAGCCGACAACATAAAACGCGGCTGCAGCGATTAATATCTTCCTGTCTGAGTCTCGTAAAAACCGAAAGACACTATAGTGAACCAATTATCTCATCAGCACTGTATTAGAACACATGTTTTAAGTGCAATTAATCATATGGTATTCTATCCTAGAGGAGGAAAAAGAGTTTTCTATCTCTGCCCTCTTGCGGGCCTCTCAGCAACCATGGGAATACAGATATGAGTGCACAAATTATACGCTGCCAGAATGACCTGAATCTCTATGAAAAACTGCTTAAGTATCCTGAGATCATTCAAATCAAGGAAATGATAGCCAGAACAGAAGGGGGAAAACCCACGGGGCTCAGAAGACGCTTGTTGTCATCTTCCGTGAGATTGAGCCGGGGGATGGCACCCGATATTCACAAGATTGCAGATGAATGCATTGAAACGCTGGGAATGAAAATTCCACTGGAACTCTATGTGTTTGCAAGCCCGCAATTCAATGCTATGTGTTTCAAGCCGGAGGATGGCCGACTGTTTGTCATGTTCGCATCGAGTTTGCTTGAATCGTTTAGCCAGGGAGAACTGCTTTTTGTGATGGGCCATGAACTTGGGCACCATATTTATGGGCACCACAACATACCCATTGGTTATTTGCTCAGCGGCGATGCAAACCCTGATCCACGCCTGGCATTGGAGTTGTTCGCCTGGTCCAGATATGCTGAAATCTCTGCCGATCGTGCCGGGGCGCATTGCTCACAAGACCTCGATAGTGTTGCCCGGTCGCTATTCAAACTGGCTTCCGGCCTGACTGGAAAAACAATCAGCTTCAACCTCAACGATTTCTTAAATCAGATTGATGACATGCAGTTGGTTGACGCTGAACCGGGCATCAGTGCACCGAAAGAAGATTGGTTCTCCACTCACCCCTTCAGTCCTCTTCGCGTTAAGGCTCTAAAATTATTTGACGAATCAGAATATGTACGAAACGACGGCATGAGCAAAGCTGATCTGGAAATTGCCGTGCAGAGCTTAATGGGTTTAATGGAACCAAGCTATATCGAAGGAAAAACCGAGACAGCTAAATTTATGCGCCGATTGCTCTATGCCGGCGCTATTGCTATTGCTGATGCCAGCGATGGAATTGGCCCAGAGGAGGTGAAGATTTTCGAGAAGTTTTTTGGCCCCGGCGAATTTTCAGGAAAACTCGATGTGCCGCGGTTGATAGAAGATTTGGATAACCGGGTAAAAAACGCCTGCAATAATACCAGTATCCCGCAGCGCATGCAGGTATTGCGGGACCTCTGTCTGATAGCACAGGTAAGCGGCCGCATTACTGATGAAGAGCGGGACATATTGGAACATATTGCCGATGGTTTGAATATCTCCCGTGGATTTATCTTTCGTACCATCAAACTGCTTATTGAGCCGGACTAAATGACATCAACGCAGCAAAGATGATTAGGTTATAAGATGTATCAGCAATTGCTTATTTCCCTGTGTTGAACACTACCCTCACGTAGCTCATAGCACCGCATCAGAAAGGAGTGAGCCATGGCAACAATGAAAGCACTGGTAAAAGCAAAACCAGAAAGAGGAATATGGTTACAAGAGGTTCCCATACCTGAACCTGGGAAAAATGATGTCCTGATAAAAATATTAAAAACGGCTATCTGCGGCACCGATGTTCATATTTACAATTGGGATAGCTGGGCGCAAAAGACCATTCCTGTGCCGATGCATGTGGGCCATGAATTTGTCGGTATTATTGTGGAGACGGGAGAAAACGTGCACGATTACGCTCCGGGCGATCTCGTTTCAGGTGAGGGACATCTGGTCTGTGGGCACTGCCGTAACTGCCTGGCGGGCCGCCGCCACCTTTGCCATAAAACGGAGGGCGTTGGCGTCAATCGCCCCGGTGCCTATGCCGAGTATCTCTGCATTCCGGTTGCCAATGTCTGGTATTGTGATCCGAATATCCCGCACGATATCATTGCCTGTTTTGATCCTCTGGGAAATGCGGTTCATACAGCGCTTTCATTTGATGTACTGGGTGAAGATGTTTTAATTACCGGAGCGGGACCAATCGGCTGCATGGCGACAGCAATTGCCAGGCATGCCGGCGCCCGGCATATTGTTGTCACCGATCTCAATCCATACCGACTTGCTTTAGCTGAGAAGATGGGAGCCTCCTTGACAATAAATGTTGGCAGCGAATCGGTTGCTGCAGCCCAGGAAACGTTATGCATGAAAGAAGGCTTTGATGTTGCCATGGAGATGTCAGGCAGCCCTCAGGCCCTGCAGACCATCTTTGACAATACCTGCCACGGTGGCAAAATTGCTCTGCTTGGTATCATGGACAAGCCGTACGAGCTGGATTTGAACACGGTGGTATTCAACGGCCTGAGCCTTAAAGGGATATACGGCAGAGAGATGTTTGAAACCTGGTATAAAATGACCTCAATGATCCAGACCGGGCTTGATATTTCCCCAGTCATTACCCATCGGTTCCACTATTCAGATTTCGAAAAAGGCTTCGAGGTCATGCGATCGGGGAATTCCGGGAAAGTGGTACTTAATTGGGCCGATAGTTGAACCGCGCTTCTTTGAAAAATTAAAACTTTTTTTGACCACCTTGATATCTACGGAGACAGTATCATGTCGTTGAATAATCTGGATAGCAGTCTTGCCAAAGAACTTGAAAAGTTAGCTTCTGAAGGAAGGACAAAACCTGCGGAGCGTATTATTACCGGAATTACACCAGCCATAGGCAAGAGAGGACCACGATATCTATTGGAAGGAGGCAATCGTGAGTTCATCAGAATGAATTCAAACGCCTACCTGTCGCTGTCCACTCATCCTGAGCTTATCAAGGCGGCAGATGCAGCCACCCATACCTTCGGAGTCGGACCCGGCGCCGTTCGCTTTATCGATGGCACCTTCAGCTATCATATCGAGCTGGAAGAAAAAATAGCCGCCTTTGCAAATAAACCGGCGGCCAAAATCTTTAACTCTGCATATACGGCAAACTGTGGTTTAGCCTTATCCATTGGCAGCCCAAAAACCCACTGGATAGGTGATCAGCTCAATCACAATTCCATTATTCGGGCAATGCGCATTGCCGGGGTTCCCAGAGAAAACAAGGGGATTTTCAACCATAACGATATGGACGACCTGAAACGATGTATGGACGAGATCACTCCGGATATTGAGCGAGTAGTGGTAATTTTCGATGGCATCTATAGCATGCGGGGCGACAATGCTCCAATTGAGGCAATAAAATCAATTACAGCCGAGTATGCTGAGCGCTTTGCCGATGGTGTTATCACCGTTGTTGATGATTCCCATGGTATTGGCGCCTATGGAGATACCGGCCGAGGTACACCTGAGCATTGCGGCGCTTTGCCGGATATCATTATTGGCACCTTCGGTAAAGCATTCGGCGTCAATGGCGGCTTTATCGCGGCGAGTATAACTGTTGTCGAAGCGGTTCGGCAGAAGGCCGACACCTATATCTATACCAATCCCCTCAGTGTTGCTGATTGTGCAGCTGCAGCGCGTGCTCTTGATATATGCGACAGCCCGGAAGGGCTGGTAATTTTAAATCACCTCAAAGAGAGGACATCCCAGTTCAGGGCTGGCCTGGAACAATTGGGAAAAGAATCCATACCCGGCCCGCATCCAGTGGTACCGCTTGTGGTACGCGATACCGGAAAAACTCACAGGATGGTCAATGCATTATATGACAGCGGCGTCCTTGTCGTTGGGCTGACCTTTCCGGTGGTGCCTCGCGGCGCTGAAAGTATACGCTTTCAAGTAAATGCAGCTCATTCTGCATCTGATATCGATTATGTCCTACAGGTGCTTGAAAACCTGTAAAAAGCAAACAACACTTCCATTGCCGGCCAAAATCCATAGGGTCCTCTTCAAACCAGCTGTCCGCAGGATGTCCAGCTAAACGAATGAGATACAATAGTAAGATTAAGGGGGTAATGTCAGGTAGGGAAAAGTTCGGCCAGGTAGTACAAATTGATAAGCTGAAGCTAATCGTCAAGTACCAACCGAGAACCAAGATACAGCATTACAGATCCGGTTAAACCATCAAAGATCTGTCCAAATCTCGGTCTTTGTAACAAGACTTTTGCCCGATCAACCATCGAAGCAAGCAAACATTGCCATATCATTGCAATAGTAAAGTGTAACCCTGCAACAACCATTGACTGGAAAAGAGGATCTCTCACTGGATCAATAAATTGCGGCAAAAAAGCCATATAGAAAATCACCGTTTTTGGGTTAAGAACATTCGAGAGAAACCCTTCCCTGAAAGATCGAACGGCATTAAATTCCACCTTTGAAGCTTCTATTTCGCCAAACATCCTACCATCTTTTTTAAAGATCAATCTTCCCCAGCTATTTAAGCCAAGCCAGATGAGGTAGCCTGCCCCTGCCATTTTTAATGCGCTAAAAGCCCAGGCAGTCTGCATCAGTATTAATGATATTCCAAAAGCCGAGACTAAAGCATGAACAAAAAGTCCGGAACAGATCCCTAAACTGCTTACCGCGCCATCGCTCCAGCCACCACGTGCACTGTTGCGGATAATCAGTATAGTATCGACCCCTGGGGTAAGTGTCAGTATAGTTACTGCAACCAAACAGGTAATGAGAGTATGATAATTCATATACATAATATCAGTTGACTAATTAAGATTAAATCGCACTATGAAAGACTTTCAAATTCGCTGTTACTCTACAACATCTCTACAGATGAAACCAGGGGGAAGGCTGAACGAGAAAACGATAC
>CAZOWJ010000122.1:0-8539 GCA_964583415.1 uncultured Desulfocapsaceae bacterium | reverse complement strand
AATGAAAGAAGTTCGGGACCGAGGTAGGTTCGTTCTTTTTCACCAAGGATACCCAGAGACAGACATATGAGTGTCCAAAAGTGGACGACATTGTAGTTTCCCCCGTAATGTTCGCCGATATCCTCCATCTGGGAGTGGCAATTGTGACAAGGTGTCAGCACATACCCGGCACCGGTGGCCGCTATCTGATCAAATTTCCTGCGGCCGTAGATTCTTCGTTGTTTGGTCATACCTGCCTGTAAAAAGCCACCGCCGCCGCCGCAGCAGTAATTTGCACTGCGGTTGGGCTGCATGTCGATAAAATTGTCTTCTCCAACCAGTGATTTGGTAACAAAACGCAGGTCTTCAGCTATTGACTCGCCATAAGCCTTCCGCACAATCTGGCAGGGATCCTGTACGGTAAATTTAATATTTTCAGTATTCCAGTCTGAATTGACGGGCAGTTTTCCTTCTCGTATCCATAGTGCGTAATAGGTAATCAGGCTGCTTATCTCAAAATTTGCTTTGATGTTGAAACGGTTGACTGCATTCCACATTGTGTAGTAGGAATGACCACATTCCGTGTTAAGCCATATCTTAGAACCCAGCTCATTAACCGCATCAACCCGCTGGCTTATAACATCATGCCAGGCTTCCTCATCGCCAGAAAACATGCAAAAGTTTTCTGCTGCCCAGCCTTTGGAGGCATAGGTCCAGTCGGCACCGACCAGATGAAAAATCTTCCAGAGAGGGACCATCTCTTCTGGCTCACTCATTGGTTCGCGTGAATTCTGGTTAACGAAAAAGGTTGCCCCCTTTTTATCTATTGGCGCACAGAGGTCTTTAAATTGAGGTTGTTCTTCACGAACTTCTTCAAGGATATCGTTTACGACAAAAACAAAGTCATCAGGAGGGATTCCCATGGCGCTCGTACTTGCATTAGATCTTGTTAGTTCACAGGACCTGACAATACCTGAAGGTTTCAGTTCTTTGGGCCAATTTCCCCGGGCATGAAATACAAGCTGGGAGATGTCTATATTCATTGGGCAGACGTGTTGGCAACGTTTGCATTGGGTACACATCCAGACCCATGGCGTTGTGGAGAGTTCCTCGTCCATCCCGAGCATTGCCATTCTGATGAATTTTCGCGGATCCATGTTTTCAAGCCCCGAAGCCGGGCATCCTGACGAACACAGTCCGCAGGTGAGGCATGCCTCAAAGCTGGCCCCCTCCGGGAGAAGTTCGATAGCGAGTTCTTTAAAACTGAAAGATTTTATCTTGGTGTCAGACATGGTTGTGACCTTATGGGTAGAGAGCCTGGGCTGAGCTTGGCTCGGGATTTTCTGATGCTTTCAATAAATTCATTGCTGGGATAAATACTGAGCTGCCGATTCAACGGCTTTGAAGGCGGTTGATATGGCAATACCGGCCCCGCAGCGTTCCCGGATCCAGTCCTGGTGAGCAATGATAATCCCTGCTGCAAACAAGTTTTCATGCATTGGCTTTCCGTCAGGGCCAAGCGGTCGATAGCTGGCGTCAACCTCAATCCCTGCGCGATGAATCTCATGGCCTTGTTTATCCAGGTATTTTTGACGGTACCATTGTTCGCGAGATTTGGGCTGGGCAACCGGTATACCAACCAGCGGCTCCAGGATATTATTCATGCGAGCTTCAAGCCCGCCGCTGATAAATCGTCCGGTGGCGAGAATAACAGCCCGGGAATCGATTGTCAGCGGACCATAACTGTCGTTAAGATGAAGCTGTGCCCGTTTATCGCTCCAATCAATGGAGAGAACCTTTTGTTGTGGTATTACCGTCATTCCTTTTTCAGGAAACGCCTGCTCCACAAGTTCCCGCAAGCGAATTCCGGGAACAGATGGCGGCATTGTGGGAATTTCGAATATTGGGATCCCGATCAATTCCTGGAGGTTTCTCATGACCAGGTCCGGCCTATGGATTCCTAGAATAGCCGGCATACCAATGAATTTTGCATCACCGGCAACTGCCTCAACCATTGCTGCGAGCTGGCTGCGATGAGCAGGTACCTCAAGAGCACGGGCTAGGACTTCGGGATAGACTTCGCCCTGATCAAGATCGGGGAAAGTAATTCGCTCACATCGCAGCTGAGGCCACTGCGTTTTCAGGTTGGCAACAATTTGCCTGCCACTAAAGCCTTTCAGTCCCTTGAAATCAATAATGACGCACGAGGCTTTTTTTGTGAAGGCCTCAACTCCTGCCCGCATTGTTGCGGGCATAGACATGGTCTTTTTAAGGGTGCCGACCGGGGTGAGGGCATCCAGATTCATCTCTTCTGGCAGGCTATAATCAATGCCGCAAACGGAGATAAATGAAATAAATTCTTTAAATGCGCATCTGATATCCTGTTCCGTGATCCGGGAATAAGGATGTTTCGAGTCTTGCTCCTGCAGCTTTCGAATGGCTTCCCAGGGGTCTGATACCCGGGATTCTTCATTGTTTCTGGAGTTACCAAGGAGGTCGAGATATCCGGTTGTGTATGCGAGTGCACCGGTATTGCCTGTCTGGGCGGTTTTTATATGGCGATTGTGGGCAAAGATACTTGCCGCAACTCCCGCCAGGCCGGATCCAATAACTGCAAGATCAGTTTCTATACAACGAATGTCCTGTGCCATCGTCTCTTTGATTTTGGTTATAGAGGTGATTTTTGTTTGTCATACTCATGGTCTAATCCCAGGAGTCCGCAGTGAAGGGCTTCTGCAAGTTCCATCTGGGCCATCTGGGTACCCCAGATCACCGAGCGCTGTCCTTTAAATCGTTCATTGAGAAACTCACACATATGACTCAATCCGGTCTTGTCGTTGTAATGACCGCGGTCATAGAGATACGAGGCTATGCGGATGCTGCAGAATGATCCTTGACATGGCCCCTTGCCAGCTCTTGACCTGAGGGCAATGGCTTCCAGTGTCATCTTATTTTCGGAATCAGGGTCAGCTCCCAGAATTTCATCTATTGCAGACTGAGGTACCATCTCGCATTCACACAGTATTAAGTCATCGGCCTTGTTTTCCTTGAACCAATAACGGGGAGCGGCGCCAGGCTCGGTCCAGCGGCTGCCACGATCGTCAGCAAGCGGCTGTTTCCTTGTTGAACATGGTGTTGTGTTTCCAAGTCGATCTGCAACGAGGTCTGCAGTTTTTTCCGCCATGAGCCTGAAGGTGGTGAGCTTCCCTCCGGTTATGGTGCAGAAATTAGCAAGAGATGACAGATGGTTATTCAATGCGTACCCCCTGGTTACGGACCTATCATCAGACTGGGATCCGGGTTGAAGCAGCGGTCTGACCCGTGAGAAGGCACGAATATACCTGGCATGAGCAAGGCTGGGAAGCATTGCAGAGCCTTCACTGATATTTCTATTTACCTCCTCGACAGTTGGATGAAGGTGGTCGAGGTTATCAACACGCACTGACGTTGTTCCCAGAACAGATACGGTACCGCCAGGGACAAGAATATCGCCGTCACCTGGGGGCCTGAGTCGGTGGATAACTCGATCGGTTATTCGATCATGGCTGATGAGCAGGGTTCCTTTGGAATAGAGAAGGTTAACGTCATCACATCCTGCCAGTTTTGCGATGCCCATGGCCCAGGCTCCGCCGGCATTCACTACCTGCAGGGGACGAATTTCCACCATTTCTCCGGATCGTTTATCGCGGCAGACTGCGGAAGTTATGGCACCGTTTGAAATCTGGAAGGAAACCATTTCAGTATGTGAATGGTAGCTGCTGTTATTAAGCATTCGTGCATGAGCAACGTGTTCCAGTGCCAACCGAAAAGGGTCGATGGTGGCATCGGGAAGAATAAAAGCGCTTAGCAGTTTATCAGTGAGGTGAGGTTCAATTTTTCTGGCTTCCGATGGGGTAATGGAGGTGCATGATATGCCAGCTTGTTTGCAGAGGGCTGGGAAATGATCGACAAAATCTTCTTCATCGCCTTCAACAGCGACGAAGAGTGCGCCGGTATTCTCAACACACTGGGCTGCCAGACGTTTGAGGATTTCGCTTTCCTGGCGACACTCGACAGCGGCCTGCTGATCGTTGGAAACATATCGCGCACCGGAGTGCAGCAAACCATGATTGCCCCCTGATGCACCAGCACAGAGATCCTGCCTGTCGATGAGCAGACAGTGAATGTCGCGTAAGGCAAGATCCCGCATTATCCCCGCCCCGGTAACTCCGCCACCAATGATCAGTACTTCGGTTTCTAATAGTTTCATTTTAATCTTCTCAAATCGGATGAGAAATTTGCCTGGCAAAAGGTCAAACGTAGAGTATTAAATGGCCCGGCAAAGAATAAAGTGATGAATTTCTCATATCGCCATTCTGAGAGCATATGAGAAAAGCAGCTGCGTTGACCTGTTTTGTGTAATTGCTCAACTTCACCTGAAACCAACAACCAGAAAATTCATGTTTAATACGAATGGACATAAAGTTCAAGTGAAAACAAGATAAGTTTCGTGTGAAACTTTAAAGCGTTCTTTTGAAACCAACCCTGCGGTGGCATGCTGATTAATGTAAGGCAAAACTAGGTCGACAAATAACGTTACTAACCTTTGTTCAGATCACTTCCCTGATTCCGCATTCACCTACTTGTTATTTTCTGTAAACCGGATAAATAGTCAACTGCGTCTGTGTACACGTTTAAATGACAATGCTTTAATACGCTGTCAGCGTCCTTCTGACAGCGTCCTTCCAGCCGCGATACTTGCGTGCCCGGATATCTTCTGAGAGATCTGGTACAAATTGTCGGTCAAGCTTCCATGTCGCGGCGAATTCTTCCGGCGGTGGGAAGAGTCCTTTTTGTAGGCCAGCGAGGTATGCCGCACCCACTGCTGTTGTTTCAAGTATTTTGGGGCGGTCAACCGGAGCGTTGATGATGTCGGCGAGAAATTGCATTGTGTAATTTGAGGCTACCATACCGCCATCAACCCTGAGGACAGGGGCATTTTCCTGTTGCCAGTCATTTTGCATGGCCTCAAGCAGGTCACGGGTCTGGTAACATACTGATTCGAGTGCCGCCCGTGAAAGTTCTGCCGGTCCGGTACTCCTAGTAATACCGTAAATCGCGCCCCGTGCGTCTGCATCCCAGTGCGGCGCTCCAAGTCCGGTGAATGCAGGTACAAGATAGACATCCTGATTGATATCTGCTTGACGAGCAAGTTTGCCACTTTCTGAAGCCTCCTCGATGAGGCCCATGGCATCTCTCATCCATTGCACTGCTGCACCGGCGACAAAAATTGAACCTTCTAATGCGTAACAGGTAATGCCGTTAACTCTGTATCCAATCGTTGTGAGCAGTTTATTGTTCGATTTCACTGCTTCGGATCCAGTATTGAGTACCGCAAAACAACCCGTACCATAGGTAGATTTGAGCATTCCGGGGTTAAAGCACGCCTGGCCAACCAGGGCAGCATGCTGGTCACCTGCAATTCCGTTTATGGAAATTGGAGATCCAAGAATATCGGGGCTGGTTGTTCCAAAATCTGCAGAACAATCTTTAACCTCAGGCAGGAGTGAGTGTGGAATATCAAGCAGCTTACAGAGTTCGTCATCCCAGCAGTTTCGGTGGATATCATAGATCATGGTCCTGGCGGCATTTGTTGCATCGGTCACGTGGACGTTTCCTCCGGTCAGACGCCAAAGAAGAAAGCTGTCAACGGTGCCGAACGCCAGGCTTCCTGCCTCTGCCTTTTCTCTTGCACCTTCAACATTATCGAGAATCCACCGTATCTTCGTACCTGAAAAATAGGGATCGATCAGTAAACCGGTCTTGTCGGCAACCAGCTGATTATTATCCTCTGTTCTTAATTGGTTGCAGAATTCCGAGGTTCTCCTGTCTTGCCAGACAATGGCATTATAGATTGGCAGGCCTGAATCCCTATCCCACAGGATTGTTGTTTCACGCTGATTGGTAATGCCAATTGAGCTGATCTGTTCAGGTGTAAGGCCTGCCTTTTTCAGCGCCTGTCTGCATGTGGTAAGTGCTGTCTGCCAGATGTCTTCAGGGTCATGTTCTACCCATCCTGAATGTGGGAAAATCTGTTTAAATTCTTCTTGAGCAATTGCAATAATATCAAATGAGGTATTGAAAACAATTGCTCTGCTTGAGGTTGTTCCCTGATCAATGGCAAGCACATAGGTTGACATGGCATTTCTCTCTGAAGATGTTTTTTCAATAATTCGTTTTAAACCGACTTCCCTGAATATGATGCGTTAGTCTAGTTGTATTTACTCTTTTTTGTCCTTTGACAATACTTGATTTTGTTGATCTGTCATCCATGTTCCGAGGGTTTCTGTTTCCTCGGGGCTGAGACGGAGACCCATGTTGGTACAACGCCAGAGAACGTCGTCTGCTGTTTGGGTCCATTCATGTTTTATCAGATATTCAACTTCAAATTGAAAGAGGTTACTGCCGAAGCAGAGCCCCATATCTGTTTCACTTTACTGTGTTTGACGAGGTCCCGTTTGCCAGGGCATCCTGTTCGCAGAGCAAGACCGCTCCGCCTGCAGTATCGCGAGCAATGCCGCAACCATTTATACCACCGCCTACAATAGCCATGTTATAAATTGGGGTTTGCATGTTTGTCTCTATTGTGCAGCTTGATGATTTCGTTATCGGCTGCAAATAATTTCAAATGCTTTAATTAAAAAGGTTAAACGAAATATAAAGTAGATTCAATCGAAAATAAACTGGTGACAGAAAAAAGCAGTTGACAGCTTTGCTTGGCGTTGGGTAAAGGCCTCCAAATGCATGTAATGTGGATAAACAAAAATCTACAAAGCATATTTCATAGAACTGTTTCCAGAGCATAACTAATGGTGCGGTTTACAATAGCTGTGAAAAGTGAAATTATCAGAAGGGTGGCGGCGTTTTTTTGTTAGCAGGAATTCTCTAGGCAACCATGAAAAGCTGGTCAATAGTGGACTGTTCCTCCGGCGATAAATCCTTATTAAACTGAGCCCCGACAACTATTTTATAAATAGAGGCGGTGTTCATATCATTGTTTTTTGAGGTCCAGACGGTCTTCATGGAAATATTTGGAAGATGCGCGCCGTTATCGTCTCTAATGTCGGCTGTCCAGTTCTCAGGGATTTTCACTTCGCCGGTGCATCCAAAAGAAACGCCCCCCCGGCTGAGATCAAAAACCCGGCAGACACCCTGCTTATTAACAACGAATGTATTAGCCAGTTTGTATCGAGGATGTTTTCTTGGCTGGTGGTTATCTCTATCCATATCTACGTAATCATTTAGGCAGATGGTTATTGGGTAACATCCAGAATCAGATTTGACTTAGAAATTGTATAACATGCTATTACATAATTTTCGAACGATAAAAATCTATTACCTTATAAAGCGTCATGTTCAAAGGTCTCTAGTTTACGGTTTTCAGAAAATAGTTGACGTCCGAAAGATACTTTGCGGCTGTTTGTTCTGTGTATCCATCCGTATTTAGATATAAAAACCTTAATAGTCTGAGCGATAGATGATAACAAATGTTGACATTCAATGATGTGGATACAATAATTACCGGTAGTCTGTTCACTGTTATCTTCAATAATTACATGAGTAAAGCATGGAAAGTTTTACAGATCGCCAGAGACAGATTCTTGCCATCGCCAAAGAAACCGGCCGAGTTGATGTTGAGCAGTTATCAACTCGTTTTGCAGTGTCACCTCAGACAATCAGAAAAGATCTGAATGATCTGTGTGATCGGCAGCTGCTTCAAAGAATTCATGGAGGGGCCATTGTCGGTTCGGGTATTGAGAATGTCTCATACGAAGCTCGCAGGCTTCTTGCCCCTGATGCTAAGCAGCTGATTGGTTTATGTACAGCCGAGCTTATACCTAATAATTGTTCTTTAATTATTAATATTGGAACCACAACAGAACAGGTTGCTCACGCCTTAAAATCTCATAGAGGGATGATGGTTATTTCCAACAATATTAATGCAATCGATATTCTTAAACATTCTGACGGGATCGAACTAATCATCACCGGCGGACTTGTCAGAAGATCTGATGGCGGGATCGTTGGGGATGCAGCCGTAGATTTTATCAATCAATTCAAGGCAGATTATGCGGTGATCGGTGTATCGGCCATTGAGGAGGACGGTTCGCTCCTTGATTATGATATGAGAGAAGTTCGGGTTGCCAAAGCGATTATCGCCAACGCTCGTCACGTCATTCTTGTAGCCGATCAGATGAAGCTGTCCCGGACAGCGACCGTTCGTCTCGGTCATATATCACAGGTTAATACCCTGGTCACAGACGAACCTCTTCCGTTTAAATTACAAAAAATTTGTCAGGAGCATGAGGTTGCGGTTGAGCTGGCATCTGCGTGAGACGGCAAGCCCCCCATGGTCCTGCAATTTTACACCTAATTCCCTATTGCCTGCCTTGCTTTCTTCCTGACACTGTTTTTTTTAAAAGTCTTGATTCAGTAACATAAAAATCTGATTACCACTAATCTTCCGCTTCTCGATTTTGCAACGGGAGACAGATTAAATTTTTCTATATGGTGTCGAGGG
>CAZOWJ010000121.1:0-8554 GCA_964583415.1 uncultured Desulfocapsaceae bacterium | reverse complement strand
ATTACAAGATTCTGGTGGGCTGGCAGCTTGTCTCTGGGTTCAACGTACACAATAACTCTCGCCAACATCAAAAGTTTGGCTCCCAAAAAGGCGTGCTGACAGAGCAGTGCAATACCTGTCGATGGATGAAGTTCTGTTATGGTGGCTGCCTAAAAGATCGGTTAAACAACCACCAGAATCGCCACATCAGTGCCTTTTGCCAGTCCTATCAAATCTTCTTCGAACACGCGAACGAAACCCTTCAAATCGTGGCTAGAAAACTGACATAATCTTCATATAAGAAATCATACACATATGGGGCCAGTACAACTACAAAGAACCGAATCAGCCGGAACCACCCCTGCCCCTGCGGTAGCGGTAAAAAGTACAAGAAATGCTGCGGCAAAATTAGTTGAGTTCCTCTTATAATCCTTTAGTCCAGCAAAACTGAGAATGGTTCAAGACGCTTCCTAATAATCTTCAGGCCCAACAAGACAATTTCATATGCGCCAATTAAAACTGAGGGGGGCTAAATGGAGTATAGGCTCTTAATACTTAATTATCCCTACGCATCAAACTAAAGCTTTGTACCGTGGGTCCTGTTTCAAGTTGAGTGGCGATAAATAACGCAAGTTGTACGACGTCTTTCGGTTCTTTGATCCATTCCGCCCCCACATTGAACGGACTGTTGGGATCATTAAATGAACCCGCAGTTTGAGCAGTCTTCACAGGCCCAGGAATTAACTCATTCACACTGATGTTATATTTGAACTAATTCTTGTGCTAAAATCCGTGTTAGCATCCATGCTCCTGCTTTTGAACAACAATAAGACGACTCATTAACGATTCCCCGATGCCCCATCCCGGATCCTAAGGTAACGATCTTCCCTCCTCCATTTTTCTTAAGTAAGGGGATAGCGGCTTTGACACTAAAGTAGACACCGAATAAATTTAACTCGATCGCTTTGATCCACATTTCATGTAAACCTTCTTCTACAGATGATTGTTCTATATTTCCCCCTGCATTGGCCACTAAAAGGTCTAACTTGGCATAACTTTGGGCTATCTGTTCAAATATTTGGGCTACTTCTTCAAAATTAGTAACATCGGCTTTAATAGCTGTGAAGCTCTGATTTCCCTGCATAAATTGCTCAACCCACCTGAAACTTTAACTTCACAGCATCCCAACCGGGGTAAAAAATCCCGGCATTTATTATAAAAGTAACAAAAAGAACATTTAATGAATAATCAACATGTTATGGAATTTGTTACTTAGAAGGAAGGATCTTATTGTTCGCGTCTAAGAAAATGCTTAATATTATTCATAGGCATTAAAATAGATCAAAATGAATGATGCATTTAAACAACATGGTGCTTTTAGCTGGTCAGAATTGTTGGCTGACAACGTTGAATTAGCAATTGGTTTTACACTACAAAGAGCATACCTAATCGTGCAAATAGGTGTACGGCTTATTCCTGATCTTCCTGAGGTTAAGGCTCCTGTGTATACGTAATAAAACGATAACCGGATAAGATGCTATAATTCGGTCATTGACTTAGATTTTTATTTAACCTGCCTCAAAGCGGGGTTGGTTTTTGACATGCATACAAATGCAACAGCCTGCCGCTAATCTTTTTCCAGTTGCGTCACAAATTGAAAACTATTACGATTAATTTTATGCGACTCTTTCCTGTCTACTTTCTGTTCGCAGCCTTCCTCCTTCCTGTGTCAGTGACTGCTGCCGACATCCTTACACTGCCAGATTCAATCGGATCGAACCCCGTTCTGACCAGAGTCGGCGAGCTCAAATCCTGGACTCCGGACAATATGTACGAACAGGTCAACGGAGAAGCTGAGCTTCTCAAGCGGTATGGCGCCCTCAGTCTTGCATATGTCTCTTATGAACACGAGGGGGGCGACTACCTGTCAGCGGAAATCCTGGACATGGGCGCACCTGTCAACGCTTTCGGATTATACAGACTGTATGCCGGTTGTGATGGTGATGAAAACAGTTTTTCCGGAGCGACTGTCCTGTCGGGGGATTTCAGCTCTTATGCGATCCTAGGCCAGCACTTCATGAGGATCGATGTCGATGCAAATGACAGCCATGAGGGAGGGAAGCCCCTTGTCGATGAGTTTCTGCTGGCGCTTTCTAAGGTAATACCGGCATCTGATCCGCTGCCGGCAGTTATTGAGCGCCTAAAAAAAATGGCCAGACAACCCTGTGAGGTTGGTTACCATCCGGAGCACGTGGACTATGACCTGGAGGCCGGTCCGGGGTACACCTGGGTCGGGCCGGACGGCGGAACCTATTTTGTCAGGATCCTTCCGACCCCTCAGAAGGCTGAGGTCTACGCTGCAGCTATGATGAGCAGGGGCGCGCAGGCAGTCCTGGTATGGATCAACGTTGTGACCTGGGCAAAGGTACCAACGCTGCAGACCCCGGACTACCTTAAAGAGGTGGTGAAGACGGTAGCGGAGTAACGGCATAGCGGAGTGTTGGTGGAAACTCAAAATCTGGAACCTTAAACCCGGAACTCCAACTGCAGAGAATATGTTGAAACAATCTCTACAAACCCTGATTTCTGTAACGATGATAGGAGTTACCCATGCACCTCAAACGACGCGATTTACTTAAAGGAGCCATAGCCTCCCTCGGCGCAGGCCTCTTCCCTGGACTACCCCTTGCAGGGCAGCTTGAAAAGATGCCGACCAGAATCCTTGGCAGAACCGAATTGCAGGTGTCAGTTCTGGGGTACGGAGCAATGCAGTGCACGGACCCTGCCACAATCCGCTATGGCCTTGATCAGGGAATCAATTACATAGACACGGCAGACTGCTATATGGGCGGGCGCAATGAAAAAATCGTAGGACAGGCTATATCAGGGGTCAGGGACCGTCTGGTTATAGCGACCAAAGTCCACATCTCTAGAGGAGCGAAGATGAAACGCTCGTTGGATCGGAGTCTGGCGTCTCTTGGAATTGACAGGGTGGATCTCTTGCAACTGCACGGCATGTCTTCCAGAGAACAGATCCTCAACAAGGACGTGCAGCAAATCATGAAGGCCCTGAAGGACGAGGGCAAGTTCCGCTTTGCAGCAGTCACCACCCACACCAACCAGGAAGAGGTACTCGAGGCAGTAATGGAAGACGGTTTTTACGATGCTGTTCTCGTGGCTGTGAATTTTCGATCTCCACCACGTTTATACGAGACCATCAAGGCGGCGGCTGCCGCCGGTGTGGGTATCATTGCCATGAAAACGCAGAATGGCGGGTACGCAGACGGATCTATGCCAGAATACACCCCCCACCAGGCTGCCTTGCGGTTCGTGGTCGAGAAACCGGGGGTGCATCTGGCCGTTCCAGGGATGCTGAGCCGGAAGATGGTGGATGAGAATCGACATGCCGTCATGGGAAAAGTGGGCCTCACCGATGTCATGCGGCTCGACACCTACAGAAGGGAGTTGGAAGGGAAGGCATGCTCCTTCTGCTCCTTGTGTCTCGACCAGTGCCGGTATGGGGCCGGTGGCCAGGATGCCGCCCGCATCGCTATGTATTCGGAGGGATATGGTGACCGACGCCTTGCTGCGGAAAGGGCGGTCGAGGTGGCTTCATCCGTGAGGAGGTGCGCCAACTGCAGAGAATGCACGGTTCAGTGCAGCCAGGGGATCGATATCAAAGCTGCGGCCAAACGAGCTTTGCACTTTTTGGCCTGATTTCAGATGCTAATCAATATCAAAAGCGTGTACGGAGGCAATGCGAGATGAGCCGCTGAGGCAGGTTCAAAAAAATACCCTGCCGGAAAAAAGGTTCATTCAGGACAATGGTCAAGAAAAGGGTATTCAGCTGAGAGGAGACTCATCCTCAAGAGTGGTGTCGTTCGCCCTTCTATGCTTGATGGAACGTTCTTAATATAAACGCAACCCATCTTTTCATAAAACCCCCTGGCATATGGATCAGCCAGCAGCTTAAAGCTGGCTATCCCCCCTGTTATACAAATCGAACACAAATGACTAAACAGTTTCCTGCCCAGACCTTTGCCGATATATTCGGGAAGGACGAACATGTGATCCAGCCAATATCCCCGGTCAAGCGTCTGCACTGACAGCACCAGGTCTTTTTCCAGCAGCATGAGTGAATAAAAACCGATAATTGTACCATTATCTTCGACAAGGTAGACCGCATTCTGCTCCAGATAGCTCCCGGTAATGGTCAGCTCTGACTGCCAGACGGTATAATACTGATCCGGATACGACCAATAACGTTTAGAAGCAAAAGAGAGCTCAGTCAGTTTTACCTCATCACCATCCATTGCCCCTCGGTAAAAATAACGACTCATCTGACCTCACCAGTAATTAAGCTAGTTCGCGGTATAGTACTGAAAAATAGAGAGTTCCACCTTAAAATATCACAACACCGGTCTCCCTGGTTATCTTAAGTATTGAGTTTTAATAAAAACTTCCTATCATATGCAAGTAACATCTTCTTTTAATTCCCAGGAGCCCGCCATGAACCCAGTGATGCCCTATACACCCCCGCTATTTGACAATCCGCCGCTGTGCAACAGCCCAAGCGCCAGACTCCAACCGGCGCCCGCAGACGGCATCGCCCCCGATCAATTTCATGCAACATCTAATTTTCCCGAATATGTTAACCTTGAAGGGCACGGCTGGATAATTGCTCCGGAGAGCAGAATGGATGCTGTTCTGGTTGTCGATGACGCAGACATTCAGGTCGTTGAGCCCCGCCGTCTGAAAAAGGGGGACCTCGTTGTCATCGGTCGAACAGAAAACGGTGAAGAAGGTATTTTTGTTCACCCCGACGGGTTTGTTGAACTGGAGGCTCAAACAGACAAGTTCACCTTTCGCTCCCGGGGAACACGTGAGACACCGTTCTCACGCTCCTATGATGACCTCTACAAAATCCTCAGACACGATCGAGAACACGGGCATATTGTCTGGGTTCTGGGCCCTGCGGTATCTTTTGACAAAGACAGCAGAAAAGCGATGCAGGGGCTTATCGAATCTGGTTATTGTCAGGGGCTGATGGCTGGAAATGCACTGGCGACCCATGACCTTGAAGCGTCCCGGTTCGGCACCGGTCTCGGCCAGGATATCTACAACCAGCACCTCGTTCCCCTCGGTCACTATAATCACCTCGATGTGATCAGCGCAGTGCGGGCAGCGGGATCAATAGCTGACTACATTGAACAGGAAAATGTTACCGATGGCATCATGTATGCCTGTGAAAAAAAGCGGGTCCCGTACGTTCTTGCCGGCTCAATCAGAGATGATGGACCCTTGCCGGACGTCGTCGGGGATGCCTACCAGTCTCAAGACCGGATGCGTGAACACGCCCGCAAGGCAACAACGATTATCGCCATGGCGACCCAACTCCACTCAATTGCCTTTGGCAACATGGTACCAAGTTACAAGCTCAACGACGATGGCAGTATCAGGCCTGTTTTCTTCTTTATTGTCGATATGTCTGAATTCAGCGCTGATAAACTTGCAAATCGTGGCTCAGCACAGGCACAGGCAATCCTGACAAATGCCCAGGATTTTATCGTTAATCTTTGGAATAACCTCAGGCAAGGCTATGAGTAAAACCGTCAGAATCATTGGCATACCAATTGATCTTGGTCAGCAGCACCGTGGAGTGGACATGGGGCCGGTTGCAATCCGCTACGCGGGCCTCAGCAAAACCCTGAGGAACCTTGGGTATCAGACACAGGACGCAGGCAATATTGAAATTCCAGGTCATTACACATTAACGGACAGTACCTTCTCGGAACGGTTACCACTTATCCGCTCAGCCTGCCAGAAAGTTTACAGTGCCGCTCGGCAGGCAATCAGTGATGAAACTATCCCGATATTTCTTGGTGGGGATCATTCAGCCTCCATCGGCAGTATCGGCGGGGTAACAGACGGCCATGAGTGTGGTGTCATATGGGTAGATGCCCATGGAGACTTTAACACGCCAGCCACGTCGGAGACCCGCAATGTCCATGGTATGGCCCTGGCGATCCTGCTCGGCAAAGGCCCTGCAGAGCTCGTTGATGTCGGTCGAAAAGGCCCGAAACTCAAGCCTGGACGGGTCGTGTTGATAGGCGTTCGGGCTCTGGATCACCAGGAGAAAGAGCAGTTAAAAGAATCGGGCTGTTCTGTTTTCACCATGCGGGATGTTGATGAATTGGGCATGCATGCTGTTTTGAAAAAAACTCTGAAGATATTGGCAGACTGTAAACATATACACCTGAGCCTGGATATGGACAGTATAGACCCCAATGAAGCTCCGGGTGTCGGTACACCGGTTGTCGGCGGACTGAGCTACCGTGAAGCTCAGTTGGTTATGGAAACGGTTCATGATACCGACAGGCTGCTGTCATTTGATATTATGGAGACAAATCCTATCCTGGACAATAGCAACAGGACAGCCCAGATTGCAGTCAGTCTTACAGCATCACTTTTTGGTAAAAGTATTTTTTAGATTTTTGGAATGATGGCGTCGTTAAACTGAAATTGACAACAACGGGAAACGCTTTAATCGTGGACGTATAGCTCATCAATTTCGTCCCAGGCCTCCGGCACACCGCACCGCAGGTCAACCAGCTCTTTAAAGTAAAAAACCATAACAGATATATGCTGCAGCTTGAGTTCCCAGCTATTTTTTCCTTCGGTTGAATCGTTATCCACCAGTTCACTGTCAGAAAGACTGGCAACTCGATCAATTTCAAGGAGCATCTTCTCTTTGGTGCAGCGCAGAAATTCGGATACTGGCAGTAACACCGGAGGACCGTAATTAAACCCTTCCAGCCGGGATGCAGTCTCTTCAATCACCGTCTGATCTCCATCATCCAGCGCCCTGACTTCATTCTGCAGCACATCCAGTTTTTCTAAAAACTCATCTTGAGTCAACATTAGTATTTCCTCTCATCAGATCTCAATGTGATAAAGACCAAACAACAGTGGCCACCTTTATTTAAAACCATAGAGTCCTGGAAAAACAACCAGCGACGACAATACCATAAGCTGTATCACAATAAAGGGAATGACGCCGCGATAAAGATCTGTCGTCCTTACTCCGTGAGGGCAGTCCCCTTTAAGATAAAAACGTGAAAAACCAAAGGGCGCGGTAAGCGACCGAAAGAACCTTCCCGATAATTAAATTTACCGTGCCAAAGGCTCGCTCTACCCACTCCAGCATCACTCAAATCCAGTGCTATAATGTTTACTGCCTGTCATGAAATAGTTAACCACCCCAAAGAGCTCTTAAATAATCGTTGGGGTAATCAAAATGCAAGTCCATAAAAAAACCGCCTGGGCTTGCATACCAGCCCAGGCGGTTCAGCAACGAATGATAAATTTCCAGCTATTCGGCAACCTTTTCAGACGTTTCTAAATAATATTTTTCCGAAACGTTTGTCCATTGCCGTGCCATATCCATATATGCTTTTCTGGAATCATAAACTTCTTTGAATTCTGCATTTTCAGCCGCATACCCCTGAAGCACTTCGTCATTTGCTTTACTCATGGCCTTGAGTACCGGTTCGGGGAAGCTCATTACCTTGATATTCGGGTACTCTTCCTTCATCTTCTTCCAGGCCTGGGCATTTGCCTCAAAGTTGGCAGCAGTCATCTTCAGCGCAATAGCCTGCATCGCCGTCGTCAAGACCGCCTGATATGCTGGCGGGAGTTTATCAAAAGCAGCTTTATTGACAAGAAATTGCAGTTCTGAGGCAGGCTCGTGCCATCCTGAGTAATAGAACGGTGCAATTTTATGGAAGCCCATTTTAATATCCATTCCAGGGCCGACCCATTCAAGAGCATCGATGGTACCGCGGTCTAGCGCTGTATAGAGTTCTCCAGGAGCAATATTGGTGACATTAACGCCAAGTTTGGCAAAAACTTCCCCGGCGAGCCCGGGAATTCGCATCTTCAGACCGTTGAGGTGGCTCAGCAATTTAATTTCTTTGCGAAACCAGCCGCCCATCTGCACACCGGTATTACCGCCCGGAAATGAATAGACATCAAATTTTTCATAGACCTTCTGCATCAGTTCAAGCCCGCCGCCAAAATAGAACCAGGCATACTGCTCTGAAGCGGTCATACTGAATGGTGCTGTTGTAAAGAGCGTGGTGGCAACATCCTTGCCTTTCCAATAGTAGGAGGCACTGTGCCCCATTTCATACTGGCCGCCTTTTACCATATCCAGAATGCCAAGGGCAGCCTTATGCTTTTCAGCACCTTCAAAACGGATCTCAAAGTTACCATCAGTCATATCACTGACCATTTTCGCCAGCCATGGACCGGCATTGGACAATGGGGTAAGTGTACTGGTCCACGTCATTGCCAGCTTCCAACGAACCTTTTTTTCAGCCAAAGCCGGTGTAGCAAGCATTACGAGTGCTGCAAGACACATAACAGCAGGTGCCAATCGTTTCATCAATCTTCCTCCCATAAAATTGTTTATATCTTCTAGAACGTCCGGACTGGACAATCGATAGTTATCCTATCCGGTATTCAGCCATGTTAACTATGTAATACTCAAGTCCGCGTATCTCAAGGTCAAATC
>CAZOWJ010000120.1:0-8664 GCA_964583415.1 uncultured Desulfocapsaceae bacterium | reverse complement strand
CCAGCCAGAAAGTCTCCACGATCGGCGGCAATGTTGGTGAAAACTCAGGTGGTCCCCGTTGTCTGAAGTATGGTGTAACCTCAAACCATATTCTTGGCATGCAGATGGTTATGGCTGATGGCGAAATTGTTCAGATCGGTGGTCCTGCTCTGGACCCGCCAGGCTATGATCTGCGCGGCCTCGTTGTCGGCAGTGAAGGATGTGTGGGCATCGTTACTGAAATTACCGTACGCGTAACACCGATGACCGAATCTGTTATCACCATGCTGGCAATATATGATGAAATTTCCAATGCTGCCAATACGGTTAAAGAAATCATCAGTACCGGTATTGTACCAAACACTCTGGAAATGATGGACAACACCATCATTCAGGCAGTGGAAAAAGGGGGCTCGTGTGGCTACCCGGTGGACGCTGCAGCGGTTTTAATCATTGAGGTGGAAGGAATGATTCTCGGTCTGAAAGAACAGGCTGAGAGAATTGAAAAAATCTGTATGGAGACTGGCTGCCGTGAAGTACGGGTGGCCAAAAATCAGGCGGAACGTGATCTTCTCTGGAAGGGACGCCGGGGAGCATTTGGGGCAATATGCAATCTTTCACCAAATTATCTGGTAAATGACGGTTGTGTACTGCGAACGAGACTTCCCGAGGCCCTTGAGAAAGTAAAAGCGATCTCGGAGAAATATGGCTGTCCGGTCGGTAATGTATTTCATGCCGGTGACGGCAATCTGCATCCGCTCCTGATGTTTGATTCACGTAATGAATCAGAAGTTGAGCAGGTACACAAGGCCGGTTGGGAAATTATGGCCGTCTGTGCGGAACTTGGCGGAACAATCTCAGGTGAGCATGGAATTGGCCATGAGAAACAGGAAGCAATGTCCATGATCTTTTCCGGGCATGATCTGAACACCCAACAGGATGTTAAGCTGGCACTTGATCCTAAAAATTTAATGAATCCGGGGAAAATAGTTCCAGTACCGCCTCAGGGTGAATCCCGTCTTCCAGATAATAAGCCAACGATTCTGCAGCGACCAGGCGGCATGGATGCTGCTGGCGTCAGCGAAGCAATTGAGGCAATCAAGAAGGCAGCAGAAGAGAAAATAGCAGTCAGACCCTCAGGAAGTGGAACTTTCAATGGAATTGGCAATCTTGAGAAGACAGAGGCCAGGGTTATAGACAGTCTGAAGATGACCGAAGTCGTTGAATATGATTCTGACAACCAGTTCATTACCGTTGGCT
Organism: uncultured Desulfocapsaceae bacterium; assembly: GCA_964583415.1. GTDB lineage: Bacteria > Desulfobacterota > Desulfobulbia > Desulfobulbales > Desulfocapsaceae > MADRE3. The sequence goes on along the minus strand of CAZOWJ010000120.1, from coordinate 7,425 downwards.
CGGGGATGAGTCTTGCAGCATTGCAGGAAATACTTGGTGAAAATAATCAGTGGCTGCCGGTCAGACCCCCATTTTTCAAAGAGACTTCCACAACCGGAAGTATTATTGCCATGGCTGCAGTTGGCCCTGAGCGCGCAGCTCTGGGCGCTCCCCGGGATTACCTGCTGGGGCTCCAGTATATTGACAGCAGCGGAAGTATGGTCACCACCGGTGGAAAGGTCGTCAAGAATGTGGCCGGCTATGATATGACCAGATTAATGACCGGTTCTGCTGGTACGCTCGGGTTTATAACCGAGGCAAGCTGGAGGGTGGCAACCAGGCCTGAAGCCTGCAAGGTAACTTCTGCTGTCGGTAGTCTTGAAAGTTGTTCTGCAGCAGCACTCGCCGTTATTAACTCAAATCTTCTGCCGGTATTTGTGACGGCAGTTCCACAGGACGATTCCTGGAAATTAATGGTTGGTTTTGAGGGGATTGGCGAGGTGGTTGATCACCAAATTGATCGATGTGATCAGAAGATGAGCGAGAACGGACTTTCAGGCAACGTAAAAGCTGACTATCCGGTAATAGAGGGACCATTCAAAGCTGTCTTTGACAAGATCTGGGAAGCGCCATATGTCTGCCAGGCTGATGTTGTTATTGCTAACGTCAAACAGTTGTTTGAAGACGCTGTTAAAATCGCGGAGCCCTCAAGTGTCCTGGTTGATTTTGCCTGTGGGCGAATCTATGCCGGGTTTGAAGGGTGTGATAGCAAGCAGTGGAGCGAGCTGGGTGCTCAATTCAACAAAAATCAGGGGCATGGCAAGCTCATCAAGGCACCTGAGGAATTTAGAAATAGCAACGATGTCTTTGGCTCGGGACGGGCAGAATGGAAGCTCAGTCATAAGGTAAAAGCAGCTCTTGACCCCAACAGCCTGTTCTCACCAGGAGTTTTACCTGGGAGAGCATAGCTTGTTTGGTGATCTGTTTTAATGATTAAAGCTCTGAGAGCGAAAAAAATATAAGAGGTTTGAAATTATGACTGTGTCAGCAAATTATGATGCGATAGCCAAATGCAATAAATGTGGATTCTGCCATGTGGCATGTCCAATTTTCCGCGCAACCGGACATGAGTCTGGTGTGGCGCGTGGGCGTCTTGCACTGCTGAGGGGAATTATTGAAAAACGGGTTGAGTGGAATGAAGAGCTGGAAGATCCGCTTTTTACCTGTCTTGGTTGCGGCGCCTGCACAACAAACTGTTTCGGTTCTGTGCCGACCGCCGATCTGGTACTAAACGCCAGGTCAGAATATTTCGAAAATGTTGGAAAGAAACCTGCTCACCGTCTGCTGTTCGAGCACCTGCTCCCCTATCCAAAACGGCTGCATCTTGCCGCGAGGGCAGCTGCGCTTGGCAAAAATTCCGGTGCTTCCAAGCTTGCCAACGCCCTTGGTCTGTTAAGGATTTTTGGCCGTGATTTACCAAAAGCTGAAGGTATTGTCGAGAAACTGCCAATGGAATCCTTTCGAGGAAATATCAAGCCGGGAGTTTACCAGGGGCAGGGAGACAAACTGAAAATCGGCTATTTTGTCGGATGCGGTGTCGATGTCATCCAGGTGAAAGCCGGGACGGCGACCTTTGAAGAACTGAAAAAAATCGGGAAATCGGTAGCCGTTTTGAATAACTGCTGCTGCGGTTTGCCGCCATGGTCATACGGGGATCTTGAAAACACCAAAAAACTGGCGCTCAAGAACCTCAAGATTTTTTCTGAAGCGGACGTTGATGTTATTGTCACCGATTGCTCCAGCTGTGCTTCCTTTTTAAAAGATTACAAAAAGGTATTCAAGGATGATCCTGAAAACCTGGCAGTTGCCGAAAAAACGGTATCACTTTTCCGGGATGTCGTCGAGTTCCTGGCAACAAGAGGCGAAGCAAAAGCGGAGACAGCAAGTGAGAGTGAGGCTGTCGGCTCCTACTACGATCCCCATGGTGCAGGTGCGCAGGGAGCAGCAGGTGCTGTCGGAACCGGTTCAGATAAACAGGTCATCATGACCTATCATGATCCCTGCCATGCGGTCCGCGGCCAGGGAATTAAGAATGAAGGGCGTGATATCCTGAAAAAACTGCCGAACGTTGAATTCAAGGAAATGAAAGAGGCCGACTGGTGTTGCGGGGGAGCAGGGTCCTATGCGTTGACTCATTATGAGCTTTCGCAAAAAGTTCTCGACAGGAAGATGAAAAATCTAAAAGATACTGAGGCCGATATTCTTGTGACCTCCTGCCCTGCCTGTATGATCCAACTGGAATTTGGTATCAGGCGGCATGGCCTAAAAACCAAGGTATTTCATATATCAGAGATCATTTCGCATACAACAGAAAAAGCCTGAGGCGAATGTGATCAAATCATCGTGAACCGGACCTGGCTGAACAGGGATGGGTCACGATGATTTGCAGATGACTGATGTGGGTAAGCCGATAAGGTAATGGAATATCAGTTTTTCAAGTATCCTTATACTTATGATCAATTTTTTGCGTACTAGTAACGATCTAACGAACTTGAACAATTAGCCATTATCTAATATACCTAGTGGGCGCATGGTCAGGCCAGGTGCTGGGTTATGATTATGATGCCAGAACACTAGTAGAGAAGAGTGCTTACCCCGGGATCGTTTAATTGATTGATAATATTATACAATATTGCCTCTGTGGGCAGTGATACCTGGGGCAGCAAGAGATTTTAATTCGTTTTTTAGTGATAGCTACGTTGCATAGCCTGCGGAGCGGGACGGGTGACATCAAGAGCTTTGCAGATTTTTCAGTTCGTGTGAACTGTGAGTGTGTGAAATCGGCAAGCGTATCGCACCGTCTAACCCGGGCTACGAAACACAACCACTTTTATTTGAGGTGAATTCATGAAGAGTACAATGCAGACGATTGATGGTAATACCGCTGCTACCCATGTCGCTTACGGCATGAGTGAAGTCGCGACCATCTACCCGATTACTCCGTCAAGCCCATTAGGAGAAATTGCAGATTCCTGGGCAGTTGCCGGCAGGAAAAATATTCACGGCGAGCTCTTGAATATAAAACAGATGCAATCAGAGGCAGGGGCTGCCGGTGCGGTGCACGGTTCTCTCGTTGGCGGAGCGATTACTACAACGTTTACAGCCTCTCAGGGACTGCTGCTGAAGATCCCGAATATGTATAAAATAGCAGGTGAGCTTTTACCATGTGTTTTCCATGTAACCGCTCGATCTCTTTCTGCGCATGCACTCTCCATCTTTGGCGATCAGGCTGACGTTATGGCGGCCAGGCAGACCGGTTTTGCGCTTCTTGCCGCAAACTCGGTTCAGGAGACCATGGATCTGGCGCTTGTTGCCCATCTCTCAACCATTGAAGCACGGGTACCGTTCCTCCATTTTTATGACGGTTTCAGAACCTCGCATGAAATCCAGAAAATCGAAGTGATCAGCTATGACGATATGGCATCGCTCTATAACTGGGACGCCTATCATGAATTCAAGAAGCTGGCGATTAACCCAGAGAAGCCAAATACCAGGGGTACTGCTCAAAACCCGGATATCTACTTCCAGGGTCGAGAAGCGGGTAATAAGTATTATCTGGCCACCCCCGCGATTGTTGCCAACAACATGAAAAAAGTTGGTGAACTGACAGGACGCCATTACAACCTTTTCGACTATGTTGGTGACCCGCAAGCAGAGAAAGTCATCGTGGCCATGGGATCAGGTTGCGAGGCGATCGAAGAATCTGTTGAGGCCTTGAACGCCCAGGGTGAGAAGGTTGGTCTTGTCAAGGTGAGACTCTATCGGCCATTTGCTACAGATGCATTTATGGCAGCAATTCCCGAGAGCACAAAATATCTTACCATTCTTGATAGAACAAAAGAGCCGGGGTCAGTTGGTGAGCCGCTCTATACCGATGTATGTGCAGCCTATATCGACAAGAGGATTGCCCCGCCGCGTATACTTGGCGGACGGTATGGCTTGAGCTCCAAAGAGTTTAATCCACCAATGGTTAAGGCTGTTTATGACAACATGACTGCGGCTGAGCCAAAGAATCATTTCACTGTTGGTATTACAGACGATGTCACCAATACCTCACTTGAGGTGAAACCGGGATTCAGCGCTGAGCCGAAGGGCAATGTGCGCGCGAAATTCTGGGGTCTTGGTTCTGACGGTACTGTTGGAGCCAACCAGAGTGCGATCAAGATCATCGGTGATAACACCGAAAAATATGCACAAGGTTATTTCGCTTACGACTCAAAGAAATCTGGTGGAATTACCATCTCTCACCTGCGCTTTGGGGATGTTCCGATCAAGTCCACCTACCTGATCAACGAGGCTGATTTTGTTGCCTGTCATAACTCAACATATGTTGATATTTACGACGTTCTTGAGAATATCAACGAAGGCGGTACCTTCCTGCTCAATTCACCATGGACGGCTGAAGAGATGGATGAGATGCTGCCTGGGGATATGCGCAAGACAATTTATGACAAGAAACTGAAATTCTTCAACGTTGATGCAATCAAGATTGCCTCGAGCGTTGGTCTTGGCACCAGGATCAATATGATCATGCAAACCTGTTTCTTTAAACTTGCCAACGTTCTTCCGTTTGAAAAGGCCATTGAGCTTCTGAAGGCGGATATCAAGAAGACCTACGGCAAAAAAGGTGATCATATCGTTGATATGAACGTCAATGCCGTGAATAACACCCTGGAAAACCTTGTTGAAATTGAAGTTCCAGCATCATGGGGACAGGCAGCAGGCGGGATTTCTGTAAAAGATAAGACCACTGAATATGTTGATAACATCATGCGGCCTGTTCAGGCACTCAAAGGTGATGAGCTGCCGGTAAGTGCGTTCTCAGTGGATGGAACCTTCCCAACCTCAACTGCCCGCTATGAAAAACGTGGTGTTGCAGTGAACGTACCCGAATGGATTGCCTCTGAGTGTATTCAGTGTAATCAGTGTTCCTTTGTCTGCCCGCACTCAGCTATTATTCCAATACTGGCCACAGCCGATGAACTGGCAAGTGCGCCGGCGACCTTTGAAACGGTTCCAGCCGTAGGTAAGGCGCTTAAAGGCTACCAGTTCAGAATGCAGGTAAACGCCCTTGATTGCCAGGGTTGCGGTAACTGTGAGGACATCTGTCCGTCGAAGAATAAAGCGCTGGTCATGAAACCAACAGCATCACAGACCGAGCAAGAAGTACCAAATCATGAGTTCTCAATGACCATTCCTTTTAAAACAGGTCTCATGTCCCGTGAATCTGTTAAAGGAAGCCAGCTCTATCAGCCACTGCTTGAGTTCTCCGGTGCCTGTGCCGGTTGTGGTGAGACCCCCTATGTGAAGGTTCTCACGCAGCTTTTTGGTGAGAGAATGACCATTGCTAATGCCACTGGATGTAGTTCAATCTGGGGTGGCTCTGCACCGTCATCGCCATATTCGTCTAATGCAGATGGACATGGACCTGGCTGGGCAAGCTCGCTATTTGAAGATGCTGCCGAATATGGCTATGGCATGATGCTGGCCTATAATACCAGAAGAAATGCGCTTGCCTCTAAGGTACAGAAAGCATTGGATTCTGATATATCTGCAGAGATGAAGGAGAACTTTACCGCCTGGCTTGGTGGAATGAACGATGCTGATAAATCAAAAGAAGCTGGCGACAAACTCAAGGCACAGCTGAAGGATTGCGGCGACAATGAATTACTGAAGGACATTGGTCGTTGCCCCGAACTGTTCACCAAAAAATCCCATTGGATTGTCGGTGGTGATGGCTGGGCGTATGATATCGGCTACAGTGGACTTGACCATGTTATGGCATCCGGTGATGACATTAATATATTTGTTATGGATACAGAGGTTTACTCCAATACCGGTGGGCAGTCATCAAAAGCAACCCCGACTGGAGCGATCGCCAAGTATGCAGCATCAGGCAAGAAGATCACCAAGAAAGATCTTGCCCGTATGATTATTACCTATGGCCATGCCTATGTTGCCTCGATTTCCATGGGGGCCAACAAGCAGCAAGTTCTTAAGGCCTTCACCGAAGCTGAAAAATATCCAGGACCATCCCTGGTAATCGCTTATGCGCCATGTATCGCTCACGGTATCCGTAAAGGAATGGGCAAAACCCAGCTTGAAGCAAAACTCGCCGTAGACAGTGGCTTCTGGTCAACATTCCGTTACAATCCTGCACTGATCGCCGATGGTAAGAATCCGTTTATACTCGACAGCAAGGAGCCGGACGGAACTCTGCAGGAGTTCCTTTCTTCCGAGAACCGGTTTGCTTCTCTTGAGAAGAGCAACCCTGAAGAGTCAAAACGACTCAGGGCGAAACTTGAAGAGGAAGTCAGTGACCGGTATCAGCTGCTGAAGAAGATGGCTGACCATGGAATTGGAGCATAAACTTAGATCTTCAGACTGGGAAATTCCAGTAAACCGATACTCTTTCTGATACCAATCCGGCATTTACTGCCGGGTTGGTATCGTTCGTTATTATAAAGCCGGCAGGGAGCCAATCTGTTTTGGTTCATGTATCGTGATTATAGTTTAAGGCTGGTTAAAATTTAACGGAAATTGACACTTCATTATGGAAGATCACGTTTTTCGAGCGATTGAACAAAAAAAAGTTTCGTCACAGATTGTCGATCAAGTAAAAACCTTGATTTCCAGTGGCAAGCTCAAGCCCGGTGATACGCTCCCGCCGGAGCGGGAGCTGATGAAAGTTTTTAATGTCAGTCGGCCAACACTCAGGGAAGCATTGAATATGCTTTCTATAATGGGTTTTATCCAGGTCTCTCAGCGACAGAGAACAAAGGTAAAATCCCTGGTTCCGAGCAACATTACAGAGCCACTGCGGCATCTTCTAAAAGAAGATATTAAAACGTCTCTTGAACTGGTAGATGCCCGAGCCATTATTGAGACAGCCAATGCCGCCCTTGCCGCAGAGCGTGCAGACGAACAGGACATTGCCCGCCTGGAAGAATGCATCGAAAAGATGCGTATAAACCTGCAGGAAGGTGATAGCTTAAACAAAGAGGATGCCAATTTTCATCTGACGGTCGCTGAAGCGACCCATAACAAGATTCAGACGCACCTGATGTTTTCCATCTATGACCTGTTAAAGGAAACAGTGGGGCTCTGCTACTACAATGATGAAACTGAAAATATCTTTAAACAACACTGCAAAATTGTTGAAGCAATAAAAGAGAAGGACCCTCAGCGTGCCAAAGAAAGCATGGACGAGCACCTGTCATATATAAAAAAACTGGTAAACAGATTGCTTGACAGTGAAAAAGAGAAAAATGAGGAATAGTATTGCAGCACCATCTTTTTCTGTAAGCTGTTTGCATTATCTTTATTAAATATTTAAATCATTGAGTAATTTATGAGCTTGACTGACTTTTGTAACCCTCAACGTCG
>CAZOWJ010000119.1:0-8736 GCA_964583415.1 uncultured Desulfocapsaceae bacterium | reverse complement strand
GCTGCTCGGCGGCACCGAATGGGGAACAGCATGCATGCGCATACCTCTCCAGGTAGACGATATCCGGATGATCAAAAGAATAATAGCTTGTTAGAAAATTCAACCGGCTACAGGGTCTGACAGTGCCCGATACACCTCATTAAAGGAGTGTGGGTCAAGACTTGCCGAGCCAACAAACAGACCCGCTATTTCTTTAATACCTGCATATTGAACCGCATTTTTGGGGTTGATCGAGCCGCCATAGACGATTGGCTGGCCGGGATATATGGTGCTGATAAACCCGGCTGCTTCAGCCACCATTTCTGGCGGCTCAGGGGCTCGATAACTGAGAGCATCAACAGGACTGTAGGCAATAATCAGCTCTTCGCAGTCAATATCGAGCAGTGAGGTCAGCTGGGACATGGCGTATGATTTATCAACACAGACGATCGGTTTGATTCGGGAATCTGCCGCCTCACTCACTTTATTGGTCACATCCTGCGAGGTTTCATGAAAATAGCGACGCCGCTCAGAGTGACCGACAATTGCATAATCAGCAATCCCATTGAGCATGTCAGCGGCAACCGCTCCGGTATAGCTGCCTGGAGGAAAAGGTGAGAGATCCTGGGCTGCGAGAGAAAGCCCGGGCACAGCCAATCCTTTTAAGTGTTCGGCGAGCTGGGCCAGGATAACAAAAGGAGGGGCAATTATCACCTGCACATCCGCTGTTGGCTGATACACACCGAGAAAGTCATCAAACCAGCTCAGGGCCTGAGGCAGTGTCTTGTTGCACTTCCAGTTACCAATCAGGTGGCGTGACACGGGAGTTTGTTCTTTTTTCATTTATTCACTTTATGCAACAGCAGCCTGCCGCACTGCCTCATGGGGATTCAAGATAGGGCAGCAAAAGCTCTTTAATATCGGCCGCACTCAGGTTTGAAAACAGTAGTGTCTTGAAGCGCGACTGCTCACCGGTAAACAGGGTAAGGTCTTTTCTCCGTACCGAAAAAAGTTTTGAGAATAACAGGATAACGGCCTTATTGGCTCTGCCTTCCAAAGGCGGCGCTGATATTGCTACTTTTAATGAATCACCGTGAATCCCGCAAATACCGTCTCGTGAAGCGCGCGGCTGGACATAAATACGAAGCAGTCCCTGTCCCTTTTTGGTCTCGGTGACAACGATATCAAACACCTCTCACGAGTCATCACTGAGATAAGCGATTCCTCCTTCCTCCAGTTTTTTCCTCAGATCATCTTTCTCTTCCTCTTCGTCATCATCCTCTTCGCCCTCATCGGGGAGTTCCAGGTTCAGCTCTTGGCCTTCGTCGGACAAATCGTCAGAGTCGTTGTCAACGGACCCTTCTTCATCCGAAGCCGCTGCCATACCATCTGGAAGCTCTATCTTCTGAAACAATTCATCAAACTCATACTCTTTGACCGTTTCGTCCACCTCTGAAACCGAATCGATCTGCTCCAGGTAACTATGGAGTATTTCCCGCAGGTCTCCCACAACCTGACGCTTCTGTTGATTGAGCAGTGCAATTTCCTCTGGCAACCTTGATAATTCAGCGAAAGCATCCTGGCGCAATCGCTCTATCTCATTTCGTGCTGCCTGCAGGGCCGCCGAGGCCTTTTCTTCACTGGACTGAATGAGTTCAGAAGCCTCCTCTTCGGCGTTGGCTTTCAAGTCATCCACAAATCGCTGAGCAGCCCCAATTGTTCTTTTGAAATCGATCTCCTCACCTTTGAGCTCCTTGATCTGCTCTTCAAACATCTCCAGTTTATTCTGCAGACCGCCTTTTTCCGATTCAATCTTGCGCAGCTGCTCCTCAAACGCTGCCACCCGGCCGTCTGCAGTGCTCACCTCTTCTTCCCACTCCTTCTGCTCTTCTTCCAAATCAGCCTGGGTCGTCTGCAATTCTTCTATCTCTTTTTCAAGTTCAGCCCGGGCCTCGTCTTTTTCCAATCCTTCCTTGCGCACATCATCTGTTGTCTTAAGAGCGGTTTCGATATCATCCTCGAGCTTTGCATTCATCTCTTCCAGCAACCCTTTTTCCTGAGATAGTACTTCAATTTCCTCCTCCTGCTGTCGAACTTTCTCCAGGAGTTCAAAGAACTCTTCAGCAACAAGCTCTAGATACCCTTTTACTTCAATGGGGTCAAATCCTCTGAATTTCGTCTGGAATTCCTGGTCTTTAATCGCCTGCGGAGTAATTGCCATAATAAAGCCCCTCTGGTTCAATGAACGTTATTGTAAAAGGATTGTTTATCCAAAACTCTGAGCCATATGTTTGAGTGTCGGTACCAGAAAACTCTGTAAAAACATAACTGCAAGTATCAGGATAACCGGAGAAAAATCAAGCCCTCCGGTACTGAAAGGAAGCATTCTTCTGATCTTTCCAAGCAGCGGCTCCGTCACTTCATGTAGGAACCGGACAATTGGGTTATAAGGATCGGCATTTACCCAGGATACAACGGCCCTGCCGATAATAACCCAGGTGTAAACAGTGAGCAGGAAATCAATGATCCCGGCAATAGCCATCATGAAATTATTTAAAACAAACATGGTCTCCGTCCTGTCAGGCAACACTGCTTCCCGGCGCAGCATCGCTGCTTACCGTTAGCAGATTAAGAATTTTTTCTCCATCACTATTTTTTGAGGCAGCCGTCAGCACCATTCCCTGCGAGACGATACCCATCAGCTTTGCCGGTTTCATATTGGCGACAATGATAACATTTTTATTCTGCACATCTGAGGGCTCATAAAATTCACCAATACCAGCAACAATAGTACGCTCTTCAGGAGCTTCAACGCGCAATTTAAGCAGCCGGTCGGACTTTGGTATTTTTTCTGCAGCAATCACTCTGGCAACCTTCAGCTCCACAGAATGGAACTGCTCAAAGGTTATCAGGCCTGCTGCCGGTTCTTGGCTCTTGTTCTTTTTTGCTTGAAGCTTCTGCTTCTTCGGCTTGTCAACACCACCTGCAGGTTTCTTTTTAACCTCAACTCGTGGAAACAGGTTTTCTATCGGATTCAGGTTTGTCCCCCCCCTCATTATCCCCCAGGAGGCTCCGCTCTTGAGTGTCTGCATCTCATGGTTTTCGGGCTCAAGGCCAAGCCCATGCTGCATCTTTGCTGCAGTTTCCGGCATCACCGGCTTCAGGGCCAGACAGATTATCCGTAAACTTTCAGCGAGATTATACAAAACCGTGTGCAGACGGTCGCCTGACTCCGGCTCTTTTGCCAAAGCCCATGGCTCATTCTGAACAATATAACGATTTGCCAGACCAATCAGGTCCCACACGGCTTTGAGACCGCGATGGAACTGAAAACCACCCATGGTCCGCTGGTACTCAACAATCATCTGGGCGGCTGCATCTTTTAACTCACGGTCAGCCTCCGATTCTTCATGGGCTGCGGGAACAATCCCGTCACAATATTTTTCGATCATCGAGACCGATCGGCTGAACAGGTTACCAAGATCGTTGGCAAGATCGGCATTTTTTCTGGAAACAATGGCTTGGCTGCTGAAAGAGGCATCCAGTCCAAAAGACATTTCTCGGAGCAGAAAATATCGAACCGTATCGATACCGTATTCCTGGACAAGCTCCGCAGGCCTGATAACATTGCCGATACTTTTAGACATTTTTGTTGCATCAACGTTCCAGTAGCCGTGGACATGCAGTTTTCGATACAATGGCACCTCCGCAGCCATCAGCATTGTCGGCCAGTAGATAGCATGCGGCTTGAGAATATCTTTGGCAATCAGATGTTCAGCCCCCGACCAGAATCTGTCAAAATCAGAGCCGTCCGGATAACCAATGCCTGTTAAATAGTTGATCAGGGCATCAAACCAGACATAGGTGACAAATTTATCATCGAACGGAAGCACAATACCCCAGTTAAGACGGCTGGCTGGGCGCGATATACAGAGATCTTCAAGGGGCTCACTTAAAAACGACAAGACCTCATTCCGGTAACGTTCCGGGGTAATGAATTCAGGATTATTACTAATATGGTCGATGAGCCGCTGCTGGTATTTCGACATCCGGAAGAAATAATTCTGCTCGGTAATCTCTTTGGGCTCGACCTGATGGTCAGGACATTTGCCGTTTTCCAACTCTCGTTCAATGAGAAACCGTTCACAGCCTGTGCAATAGAGGCCGGTATATTCGTCAAAATAGATATCACCACCGTCATAGACCTTCTGCAAAATAGTCTGAACAACGGCAATATGATCAGGATCAGTGGTTCTGATAAAGCGGTCATATTCAATATGGAGCAGCGGCCAGGTCTGTTTAAACATCCCGGAAATCTTGTCGACATATGCCTTCGGAGCAATATTCTCTTTTGCTGCTGCCTCAACGATTTTATCACCATGCTCATCAGTGCCGGTTTGAAACCGGACCTGGTCTCCACGCAATGTACAATAACGATTATAGGTATCTGCGACAATCGTCGTATAGGCATGACCAAGATGAGGCTGGGCATTCACATAATATATCGGGGTCGTAATATAGGTAATCATAAACGTTTTGCGGTAACCCTCAGGTATCTTCTTTGGATGGTTTTCTGCCGGCGGTATCATCCGTCTTTTTTTTCTCTTTGCGGGGGCTTCTTTCCCCCTTTATCAACTCTGCACCGGACCACTCATCCTTATGAAGAAGACGTTCTTCGCCATCACTGTTAGTAACCAGAATGGTCTCTTGCAGCGGATGCTGCCTCTTTACGCGAACTGTTTCATTATCCAGCTTAAGTTTTCGGCCGACTTTCGGTAATCCCTTGCGCTGCTTTCGATAGGTGTCAAACTCGTAGGTCAGACAACAGAGTAAGCGGTTGCATACTCCTGAAATCTTCGTTGGATTCAGAGGAAGATCCTGTTCTTTGGCCATCTTGATTGATACAGAGTCGAACTTCTTTAAAAAAGATGAGCAACAGAGTTCTCTTCCACAGGTGCCGAGTCCTCCCAGCATTTTCGTTTCATGGCGAACGCCAACCTGACGCATTTCAACCCGCGTGCGAAATTCCTGAACCAGGTCTTTAACCAGCGCCCGAAAGTCTACCCTGCTGTCGGCGGTAAAATAAAAAATCATCTTGCTGCCGTTAAAAAATTTCTCGACCCGCACCAGTCTCATGATCAAGTCATGTTTATCTATCAGACCAGTACAGATATCGAAGGCTCTCTTTTCGTGGCCCGCAAGGTTTTGATATCGGCTTTCCTCTTCAGAGGTCGGTCGTCGAGAAACCTCGTAACTCCCTTTTCTTTGAACATTTTCTCCTGAGCAGGCAGGTGCCGGGCCATATATCCGGGCTGGCTCCAGTCCATGGTCGGTTTTCACCATAACGCTGTCGCCTTTTTTCAATTCCACAAGCTTTGAGGCAGCGGTAAATTCCTGGGCGTCATCACGGAACCTGATACGGTAAAAGGTCTTGTCGCCATCGACCGTTCTGCTGTTATTTTCTGTTGCTGGTTCTTGCTGAATCATCTATTCATCACTGGCTTTTTCTGCATGAATGTTTACTAGGCGGAATTTAAAAGAATACTCCAGGGGCTGGTGATTGTAAATTAAAAAGGAGTACCTCACAAACCAGTGCCCGATTACAATTTCTTGCCAGCTGACGTTCTGCGCTATCGAGCGCCACAAGCCGGGCCTGGTGGAACGGCGTCAGGGACAACTGATCTGCTGATTCACCTACCATTTGATCCCTTACCCATATCCGCAGAAGTCCAAGTAACGGTATAAGATTCTCTTTAAGTGTTGGAAGAGAATCCGCCAGATGCAGAATCGGGGAAATGGATTCGGCAGAGTCACCCGCTTTTATCTGAACAGCGCTCACGACTTTTTCCCAGACTTCAACAAGCCCCTGCTCTTCAAATAACAGCGCCTGTCCGGGACTCCCTTCTGCAAGCCTGCTGAGCAACAGTGCATCGCCCGTATCCAGGTCGGGCCGGATTCTGCTGATAATGGTCCTCGTCTGGTCGATGGTTAGCCCATAAAACGGTACCGTCTGGCACCTGGAGACGATTGTCGGCAGGACTTCTCTGCTGGCCCCCGCCGTCAATATCAGCAGATTGTTTTCAGGAGGCTCTTCAAGTGTCTTCAGCAGACTGTTGGCAGCTTCGGGTCGCATGGTATGAACATCTTCAATAATTACTACTCGCATTGTCGACTCATACGGCGGGTATGAAAGAGAACGGCACAATTCCCGCACACGGTCAATCTTGATGGTACCTCCCTCCGGGCTGATAACGGTAATATCGGGATGGTTTGCCGATAAATATTTCCGACAGGACGGACATCTTCCACAGGACTCCTGCGCCTGCTTTTGGGTGCAGTTAATACGAGCAGCTACAACCCGTGCGCAGAGCTGCTTTCCAACCCCGTCAGGGCCGCGAAACAGATAGGCGTGGGCAATTCTTCCCGAACCAAGTGCACGCTCAAGAAACTTTTTTGCTTTCTCCTGCCCGAGAATCGCTGAAAAGGACAATGGCAATGTCTGTTCAATCATAATCTATAACCACTCAGAACAGGCTCGGCTGTTTTTTCGAAGCACCCTCTTCAAGCCTGGAGGGGTTCTCTTCCTGCTGATCAGCCATGGGTTTCAACAATAAATAGCGCTCAAGGCTGCGCTGATAATCGCTCCACTGCATCCCACCGGATTTAACTTTTCGTCTTAGCTGTTCAACCAGGTTCATCTTGGCATCCATATCGTCGATGAAACTTAACAGCAGTGCTTCAGCAGTCATCGGCACGACCGGTGAACCAAACTCCTGTCGCCCATGGTGGCTCAAAACAAGATGCTGAAGCTGGGCAAGCAGATCCTCGGGAAAATCCTTGATATGCTCTGCTTCTCTGCCAATCATCTCGCAGCCGATTACCAGGTGGCCCTTTAACCTGCCGGTATCAGTATAATTAATGACGCCGGTTGCATTCTGCAACTCCACTGTTTTGCCAATATCATGCAGCAGCGCACCGGCAAGCAGCAGGTCACTGTCAATTCCTTCATAATGTCCGGCAAGCATTAAAGAGACCTGGCCCATTGATAATGAATGCTCCAGAAGCCCACCCACGTATGCATGATGAATCCCCTTGGCTGCCGGGGACTGGCTGTAGCTTTTGCCGGTATCATTTTGAAAGAATATACGATCCAGTAACTTCCGAAGAAAACGGTTCCGTATGGTGTTGATCAGCTTCTTCAATTCATCCTGCATGGTCTCAGCCCCACGATGAGAGGAGGCGATAAAAGCTCCCAACTCATAGGAGCCTTCATCTGCAACCGATACCGTGTCAATTTTTAACTGGAGTTTTTCGTTATAGGTCTGCACCAGTCCCTTGACATTCACTACCGCACCAGCCACACAGATATTCTCATACGCTTCGGCATTATCCCATACCGGCCCGCTGATCTCGCCACTCCTGTCGCCAAGGTTCAGGACCAGGTAGGGCTTACCCGCCCTGGTCTCTCCCATTCGGGCACTTTTGACCATCAACAGATCGTTGAATGGCTCCCCTTCTGCAAGATCTTCAATAAATCTATTCTTTACCATGTCCGCCTTATCATCCGTTCCATATCTGGGGTTATAAACCTTTTGTACCATTTTCACCCGTATCAAGAGGAGTCCAGCTCCTGTCACTTTCCAGCCGGTATGAACAGACAAACGTCAACCCGGTCGCTGCCAGTGAACGACTCCACTCACCAGGAGAAATCATTGAAAAAAACAACGAATCATCTCTCTTGGAATAGAGGTGGTAGGTACCTCCCACCCGCTTTTTAAAACCGCATTGAGCGCGGTGTAATTGCTGATTTCGCTTTGTTTCAGCCAGTATTCCCTGAGCCTTTTCTCTCAGTTGCTCAATCTGCTGGGCCAGTATGCGAAGCTTCCCTACTGCCTGAATTGTCAACAGATCATCGGCATCGGCAACTTCTTTTGCCAGCTCCACCAGATCAATTGATGGCGACTGGCGGCTGACCGGGTAAGGGGATCGATGATCGGGCCCCCGGTGCTTTTCACCTTTATATTTAGACTTATTGTGCATATAGTTACCGGTTTAAGGCAAATTATAATGCAAAAATCTGTGATTGCTCATAATAACCGGCTCCAGTCAGAAACGTCCACCATTTTTAAACCGTATACCGTTATGCAAGAAGAACTTCTGATTACCAATTGTACGCTCCTGGCCGAACCATATTCGGAGCTGCTGCCCAACCAGTTTGTTTCTATCAAGAACGGTCGAATCGATACCATCGGAAAGATGAATCCCGAGCATGATTCCTCCAAAAGTGGCGTTCTTGACGCAGGCGGCAATTTGGTGATGGCGGGATTAATCAATGGCCACAACCATTGCGGCATGACGCTTTTTCGCGGGATGGCCGATGATCTTCGTCTCGACTCCTGGCTCTATAACCATATCTTCCCCGCAGAAGCGGCACATGTCGACCCCGAGACGGTATACTGGTGCACGAAGCTTGCAGCAGCTGAAATGATTTTATCGGGAACGACCACCGTGGCAGACTGTTATTTGTTTTCCCATCAGGCTGCACGTGCTTTAAGAGATTCAGGAATGCGTGGAGTTGTCGCCCACGGAGTCATTGATTTCCCGACACCAAGCGTACCCGACCCGGACAAAAACATTGAAGCTGTGAAATACTTTATCGAAAACTGGCTCAATGTCTCATCTCGGATAACCCCTGCTGTTTTTGCCCACGCACCATATACCTGCTCGCCAAAGACTCTTCAGAAAGCCAAGACTCTT
>CAZOWJ010000118.1:0-8931 GCA_964583415.1 uncultured Desulfocapsaceae bacterium | reverse complement strand
TTCATCCTGCCGACTGCGTTGTCTTCAAAAATTATTTGGGGGTAGTCGGTTGTTAGCCATTTTTTGTTTTTTGCTTCCATAATAAAATACTCCTGAAAAATTTGTTTTATAAAGGTTTCATCGTATGATATTTATAGGCATTAGGTCTTATCATCAGATGATATAATGGTAACCATTAATACTATAGACATTATGGTTGTCAAGAAAAAAACGATCCCGGCGTTGCAAAATGATGAGGTCGGAGTTTTTTGGTTGGTGGAAGATAATCAGTGTTGTCTTCTACTCCAGTGGAAGGTGCTTCCTGTTAATATCTGGCAACTTATCAGTTAATCGCTCAACTTTCCTGAGACTGTAACCTCACAGGAAGAACCTTATTGTTCACGTCTAAGAAAATGCTTAATATTGTCGATAGGCTTCTAAATATTACAAAGTGGATGATATCCAGTTTCTGAATATTAATTTGTTATGAGGCAACTTCAGGATTCTTCACCAATGTTTTCTACCGATTCACTATAACCATTAGTAATAAAATAGGGAGATTAGACAATGTCTAGGTACAAGCTTACTTATTTCGATATCGACGGTGGACGCGCTGAGCCAATCCGAATTGCTTTTCACACTGCAGGAATAGATTTTGAGGACAACCGCATATCGTTTGCCGAATTTGGCGAGATGCGGTCGGGCACGCGCTTCAATTCAGTACCTGTGCTTGAAATCGATGGCGCTCAGATATCTCAATCCAACGCCCTCAGCCGCTACGTAGGAAAGATTGCAGGGCTGTATCCTGCGGACAATCTGCAAGCGCTTTATTGTGACGAAGTATTGGGTGCCCTCGAGGATCTCAGCCATTACATCGTTCGAACGATGGGACTGCAGGGAGAGGAACTTCAACTGGCGCGCGAAAAGCTAGTAGATGGCTGGTTATCCATCTATCTGCGGGGTCTTGATCAGCTCTTGATCCGCGGCGGCGGAGAGTATTTCGCCGACAATCAGTTGACAATAGCTGACCTAAGGGCCTTCATTCAGACACGCTCACTGGGCGTGGGAATTCTTGATTACGTCCCGACAGATATTGTTCAGCGAGTGGCACCTGGCCTTTTCGAACACCAGGAGCGCATCAGTGCTGATCCACATGTGAGCGCATACTACGCAACTCGAACGTAATATATCCCCAATAGCCAGCACAGCTAAAAATATTCATACCATACCATTATAGGTACCACCGTCGGGAAAAGAGACCCAAATATCATTTATGAAAAAGCGAAGAAAAGACAATAGTTCGTGTAACCAAGCGTTCCAGCGGATTAAGGAGCATGTTGATGATCCAAACAACTATTCTGGTACTAGGCATAGTCGGTGCATCGTGTTGCCTGGGCTCATATCCAGCATCTGGCAGTGATGGATATATGACCGACGAAAAACAGGCGGGTAGACCCCACTCCAAAGAGATGATGATTGTTGATTTCAGCCCGGTAGCTGACCCGAGCCAATGGGAAGTCGAAGACGATATTGTGATGGGCGGGCGTTCAGAAGGTGAGTTCTCCATCAATGATGCGGGAATCGCGATCTTTTCCGGCAAGGTGTCCCTGGAGAACAATGGGGGATTCTCTTCCGTACAGCACTATTTCGACCCAATCGATGTCTCACCATACCGCACCGCTTTCATACGGCTTAAAGGCGATGGCAAGCGTTACCAGTTTCTTGTGGAGGCACAGAGAAATGAGCACCATTACTACGTCTACGAATTCCAGACGATTAAAGCTTGGCAGACGGTGGAGATCCCCCTGGCAGAGATGTATGCTGCTTATCGTGGTCAGCGATTGACTATCCCCAACTATCCGGGCCAAACCATGACACAAGTGCGATTCCTCATCGCCAACGGAAAGTCAGAGTCGTTCCGTCTGGAGATCGACAAGATCTGGCTGGAATAGGCAACGAAAGAGGTCCAGCAAAGAAGGTGCTGTAGTACTCCTCACCCACAGCGGGTTCGGAGAAGGTGGCCTATGACGTTAGCCTTAAATAAATATGATCGATAAATTTCAGAGAATTGCTCAAGCCATTCAAATCCTTCGCCTGCCATCTATTGCTGTTGGGTTATGTAGCCTGGCATCAATAGTCGTTATCATTTTCACCTCTAATTCACATGAAGAAGATCGTTTTCTTATCCCAAGTTTTGTAGGTCTACTCTGGGCTATGAGCACGTACGCTTTTATAGTGACTTTTCATTCAGTTCCTGAAAAAGCGAGTAAAACAATGACGTTTTTCAACAGACTAAAACGTAACATTATTCGTGGATGGTATTGGTTTATAAGCATAGTTTTTCTTGGTACAACGGTGAGTGTCATACTTGTAACGTTTCGAGTGGTTTCAATTTGGATGAGAGACTATGGCGGATAAACATTTTCGAAGCTGACAATCACCCGTGTCCACATTCTGTGCAGGTCAGATATAACTTTGTCCATAAGGTAGACAGATTAGTGGGCAATCAAGTGATAGTCGTTTGATTCTCTCAACTCTTTTTCACATAATTATGATGTGATAACAAAATCTTAATTAACTCGTTTCTATTCTAAACAACTTTTTGTCATCTCTGGCATGCTTTTCGCTTTAAACCTTTGTAAAGAGTGAACGCTTCGGGATATCGGTATCGCCCGATGGTTCAGTGTATATAAACCGTTCGATGGCCACAGGCCGTTGCATATATGAAGATAGGAGGTGAATGGTTATGACGACAATCGTTACCATGCTCATGTCCGTATGGTCAATACCGGTTGTGCTCTACATCGTAGTGCCGATGCTGGTTATCGTGACTCTGTTTGTCCTTGATTTGCAGAGATAGCCCATCGCGATGACAAACTAGAGCAACTAGCAAAAGTTATACCTGCAGGTAATCACCGACAGGCAGGAGATGCTAATTACTTTCACTGTCGGTTCCTCATATAGTGATTGCAAGACCGTCGCAGGCTCGGGAGCTTTCCGGTCACTAATTATCTCATGCTGTCTGGAGTCAACCAACGGTAATCTGCATACAACGGCTTCAACACTACTACAAGAGAATCCACCCCCATTGTCCAAATTGGTAATCTCATCCTTATGAAATCACCCCTCGGCAAAAACCGCGTTTAGAAACTACCAATTAGCCTCGTCTAAAAATCCTATTACATATTATGGCAGAGAGTATCCACAATACCGTGGCATTTACAAGCTGTACCAATTAATATATGAGAACCGGATAGCAACCTGGCTTTCTCGAGGAATATCCATAAATCTTCCGAAAAAAACCACCTACTCCCGGGGCAAACTTGGTGAATATTGGTAGGAAGTGATAAATGCTAAGTAACTGTAGTAAGAAAAGCAGCCTAAAATTGATCAAGAAGCAACTCTGGAAAGTAAGTCGATATATTTATGTAACATGTTCATTCAGTACCTTATAAATTATTTTCTGCGTTTTTTTTTTGGTAGAAAATAATTTATAAGGTACTTATCCAAGCATTTCAAAAAGTTCCGATTTATTCGGGTTAGGTAACCAAGTATTTAATTCAAGTCTCTGTTAGTCAACTAGATGATTAGACTAAATTTCGCAACACTGCATATTAGACACAATTTATCAAAATTCTACTATCGATAGGCTATGCAAAAGGAAATACTTAAAGGCGCCATACTGACAAAAGAGCAGATACAGGGGGTAATCGAATTATCGCATAAACGTTCAGAATCATTCGGTATCGACCGCGAGGAAAGAAATAATAAACATTTTAGGCTTTCTACAGATGAGCTTGAGGCTAGAAGAGAGGCAAACAGAGAAATTTTAAAACATATATCTGCAACCACTGAAGAGTTCTATGAGCTTATGTCACCAGACGATTTCACAGTCGGATTTGCCGATAAAGACGGCTTTGTACTTAAGCTTGCAGGAGGAGACATCCCCAGACAGAACTCTGAGGAAAGGAATTTCTCTCCAGGTTACAGGTGGACCGAAAGAGATGTGGGTACAAGTGCAACCAGTCTCTGTTTAAAACTCCAGGTACCGATACAGCTCAATGATAAAGATCATTATTGTAAAAGAGCCCATGGTTTTATCAGCTCCGCAGCACCAATTTTTGGCCACCAGGGAGTACTTTTGGGAGTTTATTGCATTGTTGGTGATTCAAGCCTTGTGCACCCTCATACCCTTATCATGATGACCTCTGCAGCTCGGTCAATAGAGAGACATATGAGACTTTTACGGCGCAATAAAGAAATGTCACTCTATATTGGTTTTCTTGACAGTGTTATTGAGGCTTCAGGCACTGGCTTGATGACTCTGGATAATGAACTGCGAATTCGCAAAATAAACCACCAGGGGAAACAGATTCTTCATACCGACAATCTTGAAGGGAAATCTGTATCAGTTCTGGGTGATCTCAATATTGATTTGCAAAATATTTATAAACAGCCAGCCAGCTGGATAAACAGAGAGTGTCATATCCAGGTCGGACGTCAAGACATCCATTTTTTTTATTCAGCCCAACCGGTTGTTTCTGTCGAAAAAAAACTCCTTGGAGCAGTGATCAATTTTACAGAATTCAATAATATAAGGAAATTGGCCGACAAAATTTCTGGAACACAGCCAATTTTCACCTTCGATTCCCTTATAGGATCGTCAACCCAATTTTTAGAGTCGATAGAGCTTGCAAAGCGAGCATCCCAGTCAAATGCTACCGTGTTGTTAATTGGGGAGACAGGTACTGGTAAAGAGCTTTTTGCCCAGGCAATCCATAATGGTTATGAGTTAAAGGATCGACCATTTGTGGCGATTAATTGTGGTGCAATCCCTCGGGAGTTACTGGAGAGCGAGCTGTTTGGATACGTGGAAGGCGCATTTACCGGAGCGTTGAAAGGGGGGCGTTCTGGGAAATTTGCCCTGGCAAGTGAAGGAACGATCCTTCTCGATGAGATTGGGGATATGCCTCACGATATGCAGGTTAAACTACTTCGTGTTCTTCAGACAGGTGAGATCCAACCGATTGGGGCACGCAAGGTCATTCATACCGATGCAAGAATCATCGCTTCAACCCATGTGAATTTATCTGAAGCTGTTCAAAATAATCGGTTTCGAAAGGATCTCTACTATCGCCTGAACATTATTCAGATCAAGATCCCTTCTCTGCGCGAACGGGGCGCTGAAGACATAAAAACGTTGGCAGAATATTTTCTGGCAAAGGCCAGCCAGAAACATAAATTTACTTCAGATGCCTATGATGCTCTCAGCTCTTACCACTGGCCCGGTAATGTCCGCGAACTGGAAAATGCGATCCAAAGAGCGTTGCATATATGTAACAGCACTACTATTACAGCCAGGGATCTCGCACTCAAAGTTCAGCCAGTGAGAAACGATGTGGTGTCAGGAACACTTCAGGAGATGGAGCAGAAAATGATATCAGCCATATTGGACGAAACAAAGTCAAATATGGCTGAATCAGCTCGGAGGTTAGGTGTTTCGCGTGCAACTCTATACCGTAAAATAAAGCAGTATCAACTAAAAAAGGAAATGAGTTCAGGTCAGAGCACCTGAGAAGCTACTATGGTTTTTTAACTATTTTAGAAATAACTTCATCAAATTCAGGGCCAATTTCCCGTGCAAGTTGCGGCCAGACGTTTGCCTGGATTTTTTCCCGCATTTTCAGAAGTTCTTCACTATTGAGGTCAATAATTTTAACACCTTGTTTTTTTAACAGTTGAATACTTTCTTTTTCCTGTTTTTCAGCGATGAGGTAGCGTTTCTCCTCCATTTCTTTCACCGCTCCAAGAAAAAGATCCTGCTCTCTATCTGAAAGGTCTTTCCAGGAATCCAGATTCATATATACAAACCAGTACTCAAAATGATCTCCTACCGGAATGTAAAATTTTATACTGTCCTTAAACCCGGCATATCCTTCAGCGCCGCCACCGATGATGCCATCGACCATGCCGGTTTTCAACCCCATCTTTGCATACGTCCAGGTGATCGGGTAAGCGGTATATCCAAGTTCCTTAGCGGTCAGTTCAAAACTGCGAATCGGAGGTACCCTGATTATCATTTTTTTCGATACATCAGGATTTCCTGGCTCAGGTGGCATTTGCCTGAGGCCAATACCTCCAAAATAGACAGGCCATCCACCCAGCAGCTTAATATTCTGCTCGGCCAACAGGTCCGCCACTTTAGTTAACAGGTAACTACCCTGATGGTATACTTCTTTGGCATCAGCCCAGCTGTTAACCAGGTATGGTGTCGTAGCAATCAGCAATCTTTTATCAATCGAGGTTGCCAGCGGTCCAACATAAAACTGAACTTCTCCGAAAGATACGCGTTCCTGTACAGCAGAGTAATCTCCAAGCCTGTTGCCTGGGTACACATCAAAAACAATCCTGTTATCTGTCTTTGCACCGATTACCTCTATCAACTGGTGTAAGTCTTTATCTATGGCCGATCCGGATTGACGTAGATGACCTATTTTCCACCTTTCGGATGAGTCAGCGTATAGTTCACCTGTACTGGATAGTGCTAACATCAAACAGGAAATCAGTATAATGCTCATCTTGTTCATAGCAGCCACCTTCTGGTTAAATAGCGTATTTTCCCGGACTGGAGCAGTCCGGGAAAATACAATCCAGCACATTACTCGATGATACCGTTAAGAACGTTCTGCCCCCATTCGGGACCAACATCTTCAAGAATCTGCGGCCATACAACAGTCCTTACTTTCGCAGCAGTTTTTTCAATTTCCTCATCACTTATTGGCACAATTTTGGCACCATAATCGGCGAGACGTTGTTCGTTAGCTTTCTGATCCTTTTCTGCAACTTCCCAGCGCCGATCTTCAAACTGATTGGCAACATCCTGCAGCTGTTTTTGCACTTCCGGTGACAGTTTGTCGAACTTTTTCTTGCTGACTATCAGGTACCAAACTTCAAAGTGAGTATTAGACGGCAGGTAGTACTTGGTAACATCCCTGAAAGAGGAGTAGTAGCCTTCCGCTCCAGACCCGATAACGCCATCAACAACACCGGTCTGTACAGCAGTAAAAGCATCTGAGAATGGAATCGGAGTACCAAGGTATCCTGTTGTGTCGGCAAGAAGCTGGAACGTTTTCATCGGTGGAACGCGAAGCTTAAGGCCTTTTTTGGCATCCGGGTCTCCGGCATTTTTAACCTCGGCATTGAAGGCAATTCCGCCAAAATACACCGGCCAGACTGCCAGGAGATGTATATCCTGTTCTGCATAAAGTTCGGCAACCACATTCCGCAGTGGAGCGCCGGCTGAATAATTTTTACGAGCCTGCTCCCAGTTCTTCATCATGTATGGGAAATAGACCAGTTGGAATCTCTTGTCTGCTGCAGAGGATGGCGGCTGGCAAGCCATGTCCACAGCTCCCAGGCTAATTCTTTCCTGTACGATGGTATAGTCACCAAGTGCACTTGCCGGGTACAACTTTGCTTTCAATTCCCCGCCGGTAGATTTCTCCAGGGTCTCAGCAAACCATTGTAGATCATTGTCGATAGCGGTTCCCTGAGGTCTGACATGTGAAATTTTAAAGGTTTTTGCCTGGCTGATTCCTGCCAGCAAGGCAATGCTTGCCGCCAGAATGAGAATGTTGACAACTAAGTTTTTTTTCATTTCGTGCTCCTGTTTGTGATTGATGATTAGTACCCAAAAAGTCTCGGAAAAAAGAGCGACAAGTTGGGCCAAAGTGAAGTCAGAAAAACAACGGGTACATAACCGAAAAGAATAAGAATCATTGCCGGTTTAATAACTTCTGAAAACTCTACTTTTCCAATTCTGATACCAAGATAAAGAATAGAGGCGTATGGAGGGGTCACGCCACCCATGGCAGTGTTTACCCCCATAATTGCGGCAAATTGAATTGGGGAAACACCAATTGCTTCCATGAGAGGCAGAAGAAGTGGGGCAATAAGGATAATAGCCGTTATGTCGTTTACTATCATACCAACAAAAAACAGCAGAAAATTGATAAGAATGAGCAGCAGGACTTTGTTACTGGTAATAGTGAAGATCCCTTCAACGAGTGCCTGGGGGACATCTTCCATAACAAAAAGTTGGCTGAGCATCAGGCTGAAAATAATCATAACCATGATGGCACCGACAGCGGTGGCTGAGCTTTTTGCCGCTTTTAAAAAGGTCTCCCAGGTCAATCCCTTATAAATGAGGAAACCAACGGGTATTGAGTAAATCACAGCAACCGCAGCAGCTTCTGTTGGAGTCATGATGCCACCATATATTCCTCCGAGAATGATGACCGGCATGATCAGAGCTGGGATTGCTTTTGAACTGCAGCTGATGCCTTCTTTTATGATCTCGGCCTTTGTTGCCGGTGGATCAAGTATGAGTGGAAATTTTCGGGCCATCACCAGATTAACGACTGAGAAGAGAAAGGTGATGAGTAGACCAGGGCCAAGCGTTGCGAGAAAACAAGCAAGGATAGAGGTGTCTGTTACCCAGCCATAGATAATCATAGTTACGCTGGGAGGGATCAGCAGGCCAAGCACCGAAGAGTTTGCGACAAGTGCTGTTGCATACCCTCTAGGATAACCCTTTTCCGCCATTTCTGGAATTAACAGGGGGCCTGTGGCAGCTACCCCGGTAAGGCCGCTGCCTGATATCGCTCCGATGATTGCACAACTGACGGCGGCAACGACACCCAGACCTCCTCTGATGCGACCGACAAATATATTGACGAACTTTAACAAGCTCGCAGCTATACCACTTTCACTCATAATTGTGCCTGCGAAAACAAAGAGCGGGATACAGAGAAGAACCGGATTTGCGAGCTGTGAATACCCCCAGACCATCGTGCCTTCCATTGCTGCGTCGCCCAGGTAATACATGACCATCAGGGCGCCACCAAAACAGAACGGCAACGCCACACCAAAACTGAGCAACAATACCAGTAC
>CAZOWJ010000117.1:0-9415 GCA_964583415.1 uncultured Desulfocapsaceae bacterium | reverse complement strand
GGCAAATTGATGGACAACTAAATGATGTTTTTTACATTGAGGTACTCGTTTACCGGAAGAGCCGTTTTTATTCTTCCTCGGGGTTTTTCAACCATTGACGATACCTCGGTCCCTGAAAATTCCACGAATACTTCTCGGTCATATCAACATTTTCATCTCTGTTAAGACTACTCTTCCTGTCCAGATGATCTTTAAGGACCTGGTAGAGAGTCCCCTCATTGTAGCGAAACCGCTTATCAAACAGTTCTGGATAGGAGAGCCTGTCTGGTACCACTGGAAAACAACCCGCTCGGACCCCTTCGAGAATCGATATGCCGAAAAATTCATGGAGGGATGTAGATATAACGAAACTTCCCTTTTTTAGAATCTGATAATATTCGCGTTTACTGGCGACAAATTCAAAGTGCTCTATTACATGCCCGAGTCGTTTCCTGGCTTCGGCAAAAACTGCTGGTCTATCCCTGAAGCTCTGGCCAAGCACTGCTAGTCTGAAAGGTATTGCTTCTGCATCCAGCCTGTAGAGGATTTGAAAAAACTCATCGGGATTTTTATCGTGTTCCCAGCGATGGTTCCATATAATCAGAGGTTTATCTCCATTTTCAGCTGGTTTAGCCATCATATCGAGAGTCTCAAAATCTATACCAGGATAGAGCACCAGACTTTTGCGCTCAATATCATGCAGTTCTTTAAACAATTGCATATCAGCTGCTTTGCCAATATAGCTTCGGCACCGCTCCAGAAAACTTTCTCGATTGAAATTTGAGTTGAATGCCAAACTGTCGGAGGCCAGGGCAGTAGTGAAGTTTATTGCGGCAAACTGATGAGTTGTGGTTTTTGACAATACCGTTGGGTAAGCGAATTGATTTTCATGGAAATAGGTAAAATATCGTGTGTCCGGATTCCATCCCCTGACCTGAGCTGCAAGAGCCCTGAAAACCGCAACATCCATAAAGGTTGACATGAGAACAATATCAAAAAATCGATCTCTCTGAGCCATCTCTTTGATTTTTTGAACAAACCAGGGTGCGGCAAGCTGCATTCTCATTTTCCATTTTCTTGCAGGTAACTGGAGAAGTGCATAGTCCCCTTGCACATATTTCATGATACCCTCAAGAAATTGTTTATGAGATCCGCCAAAATATGGTTCTATGAGCAGCACCTTCGTTTCAGACATAAGCATAATTGTTATTAAAACAGAATCAGGGGATGATGAAATTTCGGAATATTTATTATTTATCGGGCAACACCGGAATACTCGCAAAAGATATGGGCAAGGCGATAGTATGTCAATTCCCAAATGCCAGCTTCAGAGAAGAAACCATCCCTTTATCAGGAATCAGGAAGATGCCCTTGAGGCCCGCTTTAAAATTTTCCAGCGATCTGGGATCCGGGAGACCTGTTATCATTTCAACACTGCTTGACAAATTGACAGATCAACCCGCCCCGGCTCAATAGTATGACCACAATTAATGCAGGTTCTACAAACATATGCCCATGCCAAAGTGGCAAAAAATATGACCTCTGCTGTCGAATAATCCATCAGGATCAACAAAAGGCGGAACTGCCGGAACAACTCATGAGAGCGAGATACTCGGCATATATGCTTTGTAAGAAAGATTTCATTCTCGGTAGCTGGGCTTTTGAAACCAGACCTGAAGTACTCACCATAAAGAGTGAAACAAGATGGTTCTCTCTTGAAATTGTTGATTCTGGGCCGGTTTCAGCACAATCAATTTCAGCTCATGTCTCTTTCATTGCCAAGTATATAGAAGACAAGACGATTTTTATTCTTGAGGAACAATCCACTTTTATCAAACGCTCGAACTGCTGGTTTTATTTGAGTGGAGTCTCAAGATCAGTTAGTCAAAAGCTGGGTGGAAAAACAAAATGCCCGTGCGGTTCGGGTAAGAAATTTAAGAGATGTTGCCTTCAGGATTCATAACGTCTTATTGGTTTTACGATTTACAGTGAATTTTCAGAACTGGTCGGTTTTTTCATGATCCCATTCTCTATGATAAAATCCCAGAGTAAATCGGCAGTCTTTAGCTTCGTTGTGAATGGCAAGGTAACTGACTTTTTATCACAGATCAGCGTGAGCTGATTGTTGTCTCCAGCAAATCCAGCTTCCCGTGAAGTAATATTGTTTACTGCTATCAGATCAAGCCCCTTGTCTGACAATTTTTTTCTACCTTCCGTTTCAAGGTTTGAACTTTCGGCAGCAAAACCGACAAGAAGCTGTCTCTGACGATCTCGCTTTCTCCCAAGATCTTTCAATATGTCTCTGGTTTGCTCCAGTTCCATAACAAGTGATGATTTTTCTTTTTTGATTTTTTCGGTGTGAACATCAAGCGGACGAAAATCACTCACCGCTGCAGACTTAACAATGATCGAGAAACGATCATACATAGACATAACCTCATCATACATTTCCTGTGCAGAACCTACCGAAATGGTTTTCACCCCTTCTGGAGATGGCAATGATGTCGGTCCACTTATCAGTGTGACCTCAGCACCTCTTCTGAATGCAGTCCGTGCTATCGCATAACCCATTTTCCCACTAGAAGGATTGCTTATAAAGCGAACCGGATCGAATGTTTCCCTTGTTGGCCCGGCAGTTACCAGAATATGCTGACCGCTGAGATCATTTGAAGAAATGGTACGCAACACCTGTTCACATACTCGATCCCAATCGGGCAACCTCCCCTTTCCGCTGTCGCCGCAAGCCATCTGACCGCTATCGGGATCAACGACCAAATACCCAAACTTTTTCAGCGTCGCTATATTTGTCTGTGTTGCCGGATGTTCAAACATCCTCGTATTCATGGCAGGGCATACGATTACAGGAACGTGGGCAGCAAGGATGGTTGCAGACAACAAGTCATCGGCAAGTCCATTCGCAAGCCGGGCAATTGTTTGAGCGGTAGCCGGTGCTAGAATAATACAGTCACTATCACGACCCAGGTTAATATGAGACATGGGTTCGCCGTTTCCATCTGAAAACATATCCTGATAGATGTTCCGGCCCGTCAGTGCCTCAAACGTTAACGGGGTGATAAACTTCCTGGCAGCAGTGGTCATAATAACATCAACCATTGCCTCTTCCTGCACAAGGGTACTGGCCCATCCGGCGACCTTAAAAGCCGAAATACTGCCGCTCACGCCAATAACAATTTTTTTTCCAGCAAAGGTTGTATGCATATCCCACCATGGCAAAAACAAAGAGCATGCTCTTTGTCAAAAGCATGCTCTTTCAAATTGAATTTTCCTTTTCTTCTAATTGCGGGAACCACCGAAAAAGCGGAGCATCATAAGAAACAGGTTAATGAAATCAAGATAGAGAGCAAGAGCGCCCATAATTGATCCTTTGGTAATGGCCTCATGCCCCTGCTCCAAAATACCTTCTTCCCCCATTCTCTTGATCTTCTGAACATCATATGCCGTCAGACCGGTGAAAATGAGTACACCGATCATTGAAATGACCCAGTACATCCCGGGACTTTTCAGGAAGATATTTACAACAGAGGCGATAATGATGCCGATAAGTCCCATGAAGAGGAACGACCCCCAACCGGAAAGATCGCGTTTGGTAACAAGTCCGTAAACTGCCATTGCTCCAAACATCCCTGCAGTGATTAAAAATGTCCCGCCAATAGATGACCCGGTGTACCTTAGAAAGATGGTTGAGAAAAACAGGCCGTTCATCAGGGAATATATAATAAAGAGCGAAGAAGCGGTGCCCGCCTTTATTTTATCAATCCGTGCTGAAAGAAAGAAAACCAGTCCAATCGTTCCTATTCCGATAATCAGGAAAAGCGGGGAGCCTATGATAATATTGGCAAGCCCTGTGGATGCAGTGAAATAGGCGGTAACGCCGGTTATACCGAGTCCCACGGCCATCCAGTTAAAGACCTTGGCCAGAAAAATTGAAGCGGCGGCCTGCCTCGCCTGGGTAATGGTGACAGGTTGTGTTGTTGACTGCATATATTACTCCTTTTCAATGATAAATTTTATTTCCATCAGTTACTGGTTACTATAAGTTTGTTGTAATCTTTTTCAATAAGCACCATCTCGTTTGAACATGATATAGACCGTACGAATGATAATTTTTATATCTGTCCACAGAGAATAATTCAATATATACCAGTCATCGAGGTCAACCCGTTCCTGATAATCATCCACATTCGACCGTTTTCCAACCTGCCATGGTCCTGTGATACCAGGTTTCATAGAACAATAGAGGCCGGCACTGTCACGATAGAAGGACTGAAGCTCACCCCCTACGATCGGCCGGGCTCCAACAACACTCATATCACCCTTCAAGACATTAATAAACTGAGGTAATTCATCAAGACTGGTTTTTCTCAATAACGTCCCTATTCGTGTAATACGCGGATCATTTTTCAGTTTATAATTTTGTTGCCATTCCTCTTTCAACGCCGGGTCATTTGCCAGCAGCTTCATTAATTCCTGGTCCGCCCCCTGTCTCATCGTTCGAAATTTCAGACAATCAAACTCCTTGCCAGCTGCAGTAATTCTTTTATGGCGATAAATTATCGGCCCACCGTCCTCTATTTTTATCAAAAGGCTGATAAAAAGCGTTATGGGAAGACTAATCAGCAGGGCAAGAAATGAAAAAATTACATCAAAACTGCGTTTCCACTCGGTATGGGGATTAAAGTTCAGCACCAGCATCTTGCCAAGTGACTGAATTTCTGCATGATGCAACCCGAAAACATATAAATCAGGGACGAGATAGATACGTGCCCCAAGGGAACGGCATTCACGCAGAATAGAAAATATTTTACGTTCTGCTCTCATCGGCAGAGCAATGTAAACATAATCAATATCGTTTACGGTCAAATATTCAGGCAACTTGGAGATATCCCCCAAGACCGGTTTTCCCATAACGGTTAAATCTGGTTCGACAGTAATCTTATCATCAAAAAAACCCATGATTTCGATACCGGCCCACGGTATGGTTTCCAGTTCCCGGATAAGGTTGGCACCTAAATCGCCGGCACCAGCAATAACGGCACGTCTGACATTTCTTCCTCTCCGTCGAAAAAAACGTAATATCTTTCGTGCGCTCAGGTGGAGAAGGAAAATAAGCAGTGGTGTTGTTATTGACCAGATCATGAATACAACTCTTGAATACCCTTCTGAAATTTTTAATATAAAGAAGTAGAAGAGCAGTATACCGATGACGGTCCCCCAAGCCTTGAGAATATAAAAAAACTCAGTGTAAAATTTCCATCCTCGCCAGGAGCGGTAAAGCTGGAAGGACTGAAAACTTATCAGGCAAAGGACAAAGGTGATGACAACAAGACGACTGTAATAGATGCTCCATGGGACCCTGTACCAGCTGACAAGAGCGAACAGGTATCCAACGACGATAAGACAGTCTACCAGGTGAAGGACCCTGGCCATGATAGAACTCTGCTCGCGCAGATTTGTTGATAACATAGATAAAGTTTGTACAACTCCTATGGGACAGTACTAAATGAAAGCAATTATGATTTTCTCCACCATTTCTGGTGCATACTTAGCTCTGGTACGACTTTTTCAGGTAACCAGGAGTATTGTCTACCGAGTCGGTAACCAATGAATTTCAATACCACTCTTACCATAAAATCGCAGATCAGACTATAATTACGTCTTGAGGATAAATAGGAAACCCCTGATTTGATATAGTTAATACCTCGATTCTCAGCATTTCCATAGGTGTCCAGCAACCACCTTTCATTTGAATGCAAAACACCGATGTCAAAGTAGCGCTTAAATTCGTCACTCCAGCTATAGTTATGTGAATGATATACGGAAGCATCTGCAACATAAGCAACCTTAAGACCACTTTCAAGTAACCTCCCGACCGCACAGGTATCTTCGCCAAAAATCAGGTCATCCCTGAAAAAGCCGACATCGCTGAGATGGTTCTTATTATATGCAGCACATGAATTTGAAGCAAATACGGTTGAAAGACCAAGGTGTAAGCGGTCGGCAAAATCTCTTATTTGTGATGTATCGGGATAATTGAAGAATCTCAGATGCCGTGCCGTATCGCTTGCATCAAAGCAAGGCAACTGCCTGCCGTAGCTGATACCAATTGCACTGTCATTCACGAGTGGTTTAACCAGGTTTTCCAGTACCGAACGATGGGCTGGGATAACATCCTGGGTAAAAAACACCAGATAATCACTTTGGGCCCTGCGTGCAGCAATTGTTCTGGTACCGCCGTGATCAAAATCATCCCTGGCTATAACCTGGACTTTGGCACCATATCGTTCTGCGACCTCAACGGTATGGTCAGAAGATGATGAATCAACAACCAGAACTTCACGGGGTTTCACTGTCTGAATTGTAAAGGAAGCGAGCAGTTCCTCAAGTTGTTCAGCCCCGTTAAGAGTCGGAATAATAACTGAAAAGTCTGATATGGTCTCTGAGGTACAGCAATTGTTTGTTTTATCGTTATGAAGAGTGCTAAACATTTAAGTACCTGACCAGAAAATATTTCATCTGGGCCCATATCATGTAAATGGATGGGTGTCTTTTGTACATTTTAATTTCATTTTCAGCAGACATCAGTTTCAGGTTTCTGGAAATCTGGCGACGATTATCTTTCCATCCCCGGCAGTGGAATGCTTTTATCTGTGGTGAATAATGTAACTTCCAGCCTTTGGCGGAAAGCCTGACACAGAGTTCAATATCTTCTTTGTACATAAAGAAAGATTCATCAAACAGCGCAGGAAACTCAGATTTGACCGCAGCCAACCTGCAAAACATAAATGCTCCGCATATGGCAGGTATATTCTGGGAATGGTGAGTCTTATGCTCTATTGGGTCTCCCTGTCCACGATCGTACCACCTCCCATACCAGGATCTGAAAATACCTGATGAATCAATTTTTCCAGTCTTACATGAGTGAGCACTGTCATAGCCTTCGAGTAAACCTGTCAAAATTGCAACATCTGGCAAAGGTTCGATGATCTCCAATGATTTCTCTATTGCCGATTCTGATAAAAAGGTATCCGGATTTATGAAAAGAAGATAATCGCACCTTGAATGGAGATGCTCCAACCCCCTATTGTTTGCGGCAGCAAAGCCGATATTACTGGAACTCCTGACTATACTGTCTTTTCTTTTATAAATTTCATTCAGGTAAGCGGTATCATCGGAACCACTGTCTATCACTATTATCTGACAGGGAAGGACCGTTTGACAATCAATCGCTTCAAGACAGCGAGGTATAAAGGTTTGTGAGTTATGTGTCACAATTATAATACTCACAAAGGGATTCACCTTACCTGGGTCCCATCAACAAAAGATTTTCAAATATAATGTAAACAATGTTATGTCCTTACCAAGCTGCTCTCTCCTGTTGATGATCGACAGGATCGCCTGTCTTTCGGATTGGATAATAGAGTGGGCAAAATCTTTTGTTGAAATTTTACCGATTTTCTTATTGCTCTCATATTTTTTAATCATGCCCCTGACATGTTTAAAACTTTCAAAAAGACCTGCCAGGTAAGAGAGGAACTGCCTTTTTCTCAATACGAAAAGAAGCCAGAATAACTGATATAGAAACAACGCAGGAAGAAAACGAAAAAACAGCAGAGGCCCAAAATTTTTTACTATGACATAAACATTGTTTCGAGTTGAAAGTCTGACAGTAAAACTGTTTACTTTTGATCCTGTTGAAGCACTTCCTATATGGTAAATTCTGGCATCAGGCAGGTAGCAACATCTCTTCCCGGCCTTAACTGCTCGTAAATTGAAATCTACATCCTCAAGATAGGCAAAGAAATCTTCATCAAAAAGGCCAACAGAATCAAACATGGAGCGTCGATAGAGAGCGGCTCCAGCACATGCCCCAAACACATCTCGTTTAATGGAGTATATGTCACTATCATTTTCCATGGTGCCAAGTCGATAACCGACACCACCCCGCATCACACTGTCCCCTGCCCCATCAATATGGGTTCTTTTATGAAAGTCAATCATCTTCAGGGCAAAAAAGTCATATTCCTGAGGGTGATTAGATAAATTTTCCAGATATTCGAGGCAATCTGAAGCAACCTCAACATCATTGTTGAGAAGCAATACCCACTCACTTTCTGATGCAAGAATTCCGCTGTTTACTGCAGCACTGAACCCTTTGTTTTCATTTAATTCTATGATTTTGACGTGGGGAAAGTTCTCTTGAATAAACGAAACAGAACCATCTGTTGAGCCGTTGTCTACAACGATAGTCTGAAAAGCATGAGATGATTGACTTTGAAGTGAATCAAGGCATGTCTTGAGTAGGAATCTACCATTCCAGTTTGGAATAATAATATCAATCACAACAGACCTGCCAACCTCTGTCAGGAGATAGTTTGATCGTTTTCATTTTTAGTAGTGACCACTTCCCTGACATAATAAACAGGCTTTTGCTGCGATTCATGATACGTTCTGGCCTGAAGTTCAGCAATCAGCCCCAGGGAGACAAACTGAATTCCTACGAATATCAGCAATATGGCCAGAAATAATAAAGGCCTATCAGCAAGGGGAACTCCAAAAAATTGTCGCTGAACAGTCATTACCAGGGCGATAAGAAAGCCCACCGACCCGCTTACAAATCCAAGCAGACCAAAAACCTGTATCGGTCTTGTAGCATAAGAGAGGAGAAACTTCACTGTTATCAGATCAAGAATAACTCTTATCGTTCTTGAAATACCATACTTAGATGTACCAAATCTTCTGGGGCGGTGATTTACCTTTATTTCAGTAAACGATATGCCCATACCACTTGCGATGGCAGGGATAAAACGATGCATTTCTCCGTAGAGCTTTATATTTTTAATAACCTCTCTTCGGAAGGCCTTCAGGGTGCACCCATAATCATGCAGGGAAACCTTGGTCGTCCATGAAATTATCTTATTGGCAATTATGGACGGTAGTTTTCTATTAATAAACGCATCTTTCCTGTCGTGACGCCAACCGGTAACCACATCATATCCTTCGCCTATCTTTTCAATCATATGAGGAATATCATGTGGATCGTTTTGCAGATCACCGTCCATGGTGACAATCACATCACCAGTCGCATAATCAAAACCTGCTGACATTGCAGCAGTCTGCCCAAAATTTTTCCTGAAACTAACGCCGATGACAGATGGGTCATTATTCTGAATAGCTCTTATTATATTCAGTGAATTATCTATACTGCCGTCATCTACAAAAAGAATTTCATGCTCG
Organism: uncultured Desulfocapsaceae bacterium; assembly: GCA_964583415.1. GTDB lineage: Bacteria > Desulfobacterota > Desulfobulbia > Desulfobulbales > Desulfocapsaceae > MADRE3. The sequence goes on along the minus strand of CAZOWJ010000117.1, from coordinate 181 downwards.
ACTCCCATCCCCTCAAGAACACCCTTCACCTCTTCATAAATCAGGGGTAAATTTTCTTCTTCATTAAATATCGGTATTACAATGGATAGTTTCACGACTGCTCCTTAACTGATGGTAGCTTCATACGTCTGTCTATACAATTCTTGGGAAAAATGATCTGGCACCATACTCGCAAGGGTTC
>CAZOWJ010000116.1:0-9428 GCA_964583415.1 uncultured Desulfocapsaceae bacterium | reverse complement strand
AACTTTTTGACTTAGCCATCTGGAGCTTCGAATGACCTTTTTACGAGTTCATCATGTTTAGTAAAATTTCTTTTTTCAAATCTAATAAAGCGGAGGATTCTGCAGGGACTGTTTCAGAGCCTCATCTGAAGTACTGCCCTGAGTGCGGAGATGAGTACCGCCCTGAATTCAACCATTGTGCAATCTGTAAGATTGAACTTATTTCTGCAGCAACAGAAAAGAACAGACATACCCTGACTGACAACAAAAAGAAGAATCGGAGTCTGCATATTTCTCCGGAAGATGAACTGGTTACCATGAGACGCGGAAATTTACTGGAAATGAAAAACCTCCAGCGGCTGCTCAAGGCGGAGATTATTGGTTCGCTCCTGGTGGAGGATCGCTCAGGCGGCAGTGGCGGCTGCTGCAACGCTAAGACTTTTGATTTGAGGGTAAGGAAGGAATATGCCGTTGACGCTCAACAGCTGCTCGTTGATGAGTTTAAACGATCTACTGCTCTCGACAGTCATGACTTTCAGCACGAAGCTGAAGCCGTTTTTGATCAACGCTCAACGCAGGCCAGCTGTCCGGCATGTGGGTGTCAATTTCAAACTGACGACAGGACATGTCCGGAATGTGGCCTCTGCTTTTAATTGTTTATGTTCAGTGAAACCATGTACCTATTTGACTGTCAGGCTTCCTGCTTTTTCCATTTTCTGCGTTTTTTGATTTGGAGTGTTGTTTTGTTAAATGTTAGTGGGTCGTAGCCAAAAATTTCTCTTATCTGTTCCGCCATTTCACGGCTCGGGGTGACCGTGAAATCCTTATTGATATCCACATCCACCTCACCTTCTCCTGCAAAATGGAGGGTGAGAGAGAATGGACATTTGCCGTGATAGTTAAAGAGCAGTTGTTTGAGTTCTTCCATGCGGGGTCGGGTTACTGACTCAGCTTCAAGGGTGGCATGGATAGACTGCGTGTATTTCTGCAGTGCTTCCGGGATGAGATTGATTTCTTCGGCAATAACTTTGGCTCCCCGTTCTCCTTTTTGAATAGTACCACTGACAATGACAGGGTCCGGTGTGTTCAGTATATGGTTGCAGGTAGCGTATGCTTCGGGAAAGACCATGACTTCAACACTATCGACAATATCCTCGAGTGTAACGAAGGCCATGGGCTCGCCGCGCTTGCTTTTGTGTTGTTTGCATTCACGGATGAGGCCACCGATTCTGACGGGCTGTCCTTCGTTTAAATTGTTAAGGTTCGTTATATTGGAATCGGTAATTGTCTCAATTTCAGCAAGCGCATCCTGGAGAGGATGCCCGGTTATATAGAACCCGACGGTCTCTTTTTCATACAATAACTTTTCACGTTCGTCCCATTCAGAGATGTCTGCTAAGACAATATCGTTAAGACCGGACTGCAGGTTTTCAGGAGCAACTGAGAACAAGGACATCTGGCCACTCTGACGATCTCGCTGGTGGGCCTTTGCCTGTTCCATCGCTTTCGGGAGTACCTCAATAAGCTGCGACCGTTTTGCACCAAGTGAATCGAAAGAACCGGATTTTATGAGACTCTCTATGACACGGTTGTTAACGCGCCGGCTGTCGATTCGACTGCAGAAATCAATCAGAGAACTATAGGTGCCATTCTCCACACGCTCTTCGACGATGGAGTCAAGCGCTGACTCCCCGACATTTTTTACTGCTGCCAGACCAAACCTGATTTGATCGTCACGAACGCTGAAATCCTTCTGGCTCTTGTTGATATCAGGTGGTAGAACCTCAATTTTGTGTTCACGGCATTCGTTAATATAGAGAACAACTTTATCGGTGTTGTTCATATCGCAGGAAAGCAGAGCCGCCATAAACTGTGCAGGATAATGAGCCTTGAGAAAAGCGGTTTGGTAGGCAATCAGGGCATAGGCTGCAGAATGTGATTTGTTAAAACCGTAGCCTGCAAATTTCGCCATCAGGTCAAAGATATGTTCGGCTTTATCTTCTGGAATAGTGAGGTCTCTGGCGCCAGCCATAAATTTGATCTTTTCCTGGTCCATGACTTCAGGAATTTTCTTTCCCATAGCCCGCCTGAGAATATCTGCATCACCAAGACTGTAATTTCCCAGGACATTGGCAATTTTCATTACCTGTTCCTGGTAAACAATAACACCATAGGTCTCCTCGAGTATCGGTTTGAGCTGAGGCAGTGGGTAGAATGCTTCCTGGCGGCCATGTTTGGTGCCGACGAAATCGTCAACCATTCCCGAGTCAAGAGGGCCGGGACGGTACAGAGCGACAAGGGCGATGAGGTCACTGAACTGTTCCGGGGCCATTTTAATCAACAATTCCCTCATGCCGCTGCTCTCAAGCTGAAAGACACCGAGGGCATCGCCATCGCAGAGCAGTCTGAACGTCTTTAGATCGTCCATTGGAATTGTTGAAATATCGAGATCTTTCCCGCAGTCACTTTTGATATGCTTCAGAGCTTTATCGATTACAGTGAGCGTTTTCAATCCAAGAAAATCGAACTTAATCAGTCCGGTCATTTCGGTATGCTTCATGTCATACTGGGTGATCGTCTCGTTGTCTTTACCTCTACAGGTCGGCAGGTATTCGACCATCGGTTCAGGTGAGACAACGACCCCGGCAGCATGAGTTGAGGTATGGCGGGCCAGACCTTCAAGGGTTTCGGAGACTCGAAGAAGCTCAGAAATTCGAGGGTCCCGGTCAGCAGCTTCAGTAAGTTTTGGTTCCTCTGCTATGGCCTTTTTGATGGTCATCTTCAGTTGGTCAGGAACCAGCTTGGCGATCTTGTCAACATCTCCAAACGGGATGTCAAGGGCACGGCCAACATCACGAATAGCGCCTCGGGCTTTCATCGAACCATAGGTGATGATCTGGGCGACATGATCATTGCCACCATATTTCTGTCGAACATAATCGATAACTTCACCGCGACGATCCTGACAGAAATCAACATCAAAATCAGGCATTGATTTTCGCTCAATGTTGAGGAAACGCTCGAATATTAATCCGTATGGCAGAGGATCGATATCAGTGATCTTCATACTATAGGCAGCGAGGCTTCCTGCACCCGAGCCTCTTCCTGGTCCGACTGGAATATCTTTATTTTTTGCCCAGTTGATAAAATCGGCCACAATAAGGAAATAGCCGGGGAAGCCCATGGTGTTGATTACCTCGATTTCCATTTTGAGGCGGTCGGTGTATTTTTTTTCCACCTCAGGTGTTAACCCCGAGGTATTGCGCATGGTGTCAAAACGTTGCTGCAGTCCTTCCCAGCAGGCTTTGGTAAACATGGATTCAAGGGTTTCCCCTTCAGGAACTGGAAACTTCGGGAAATGAAAATTACCAAGCTCGATCTCAAGGTTACAGCGGTTAGCTACCTCAACGGTATTGGCAATCGCTTCAGGACAATAATCAAACAGCTTTTTCATCTCATCAGGAGACTTGAAATAGTAATCATCCGAAGAAAATTTAAAGCGATTATGATCGGTTATGGTTTTTCCAGTCTGGATGCAGAGCAGAACTTCATGGGCGTGGGCTTCATCTTTATTAAGGTAATGGCAGTCATTTGTTGCCAGACACTTGATGTCGAGTTCTGTACTTAATTCTTTCAGTCCTGCATTAACGACCTGCTGCTGGGGGATACTGTTTTCCTGGAGTTCAAAATAATATCTGTCACCAAAAATTTCTTTCATTTCGATGGCTTTTACTCTGGCCGTGTCAATATCATTTCTGCCGAGGTACCACGGGACCTCTCCATGGAGACAGGCACTCAAGGCCAGCAGGCCGTCATTGTGCTCTTCAAGAACAACCTTGTCTATTCTTGGTTTGTAGTAGAACCCTTCAAATTGGGCGATACCTGAAAGTTTCATCAGGTTTTTATAACCCTTATAATTCATCGCCAGAAGTATGAGATGAAAGGCTGGACCGGCATCACCTGATTTTTTTTCCGTCCTGCTTCCGGGTGCAATATAGAATTCACAGCCGACAATCGGTTTGATACCTGCTTTTTTGGCTTTTACATAAAATTCAAGCGCACCATACATGGCACCGTGGTCAGTAACAGCGACGGAATCCATGTTGTATTCTTTACATTTGTTTAGAAGATCTGAAAGTCTGATTGCTCCATCCAGCAGACTGTGCTGAGTGTGAACATGAAGGTGAACGAAACCTGCACTCATGATTATCTCTCTATTCCTATGGTATTTTCTATATGTGCATTTGTAAGATTGGCCCCGGTGAGATCGGCATCGGTAAGATTTGTGAGTAGAAGATTCGCCCCGCTCAAATCGGCGCCTCGTAGGTTACACCCTGTTAAATCAGCACCGGGGAGATTTGCATGATTCATCAGCGCCCCGCTGAGATTGGCGCCGGCCATTCTTGCTCTTCTCAGGTTTGCATAGCGCAGATCGGCTCGAGAGAGGTCTGCACCTTCAAGCTCGGCTTTAACCAGCATGGCCTCTTTTAAATCGGCACCAGACAAGTTGCAGCCATTACATTTTTGAGCAAGCTGCCTGACGCTGCTGGAGGTGCCCATATTTGCTGATTGTGATGGCGATGGGGATTGATTGCCAGACTGGAGGGCAGGGGCTTGCGATTGCACAGGAGCGGTTTGTTCTTCGGCAAGCGTCTGCCTGAGATAATTGGACGACTGCCTGGTGTTAACCTGGGCGGCCAAGCCTGAGCTGTCACCTCTTGCAACTGATCCGGTATAATAAGCGGCACCGTTTGAGGTAAAAAAGAAAACGAAACTACGTTCATTATCGGTGACCAGTGAATAACAATTGAGATCACCATAATACCAGACTTGAAACTTCATACAGAGTTGATCGTTGTCCTTGATATCCCAGCTGCCAGTGTCTTGTAGTCCTTCATTGTCTATGCTGGCAAGTTTGCCCTTTTCGTTGAAATAAACTTTGCCATCGAAGTCATAGGCGGTAAGCGTCAGGGTATTGCCTGAAACCAGGTTGAAAATATCACGGGCGCTCAGTGTATCATCTCCTTTTTTCTTGGCGCTGTTGAGTGTCATTGGAGAGCAGCCTGCTATAAAAAAAAGTGCGGTTAGCGTGAGGGTTATATGCAAATATTTCATTGGTATTCTCCTGCTATGGAAAATCCGGTTAGGGGTGGAAGTAGATGGACTATCAGCAAGATCGTACCATGATAGCATTCATTGTGCACATTAAAATAACTGGACAATGGATACAGTCTAACTATTTACAATTATGATTATAAATAGTTAGAGTCGGTTGCTGTATGGTGGTAAGTGACGTGAGATCGAGCAGATAGGTGTGTGGAAAATTATAAACTTTCTACACCATTTTTCTCCTGTATCTGGATATTGAAACGTTCTCTTATTTTCTTATAGGAGACCAGATCTGTTTCTCTTGCTGAAGGAGTAAGGAAAGACTCAAGTTTGGTTTTTAAAATAATGGGATTCATCTCAGAATTAATGGCAATGACACCCTCGGTTATAATTTTTTGCAGCAAGAGTTCATGATTGGTCCTTTCTCTGAGGTTTGCCGCAAAGGGCAGGAAAAAGAAATTTGAAAGAATCAAACCATATAAGGTCGATGTCAAAGCTATTGGCACAGCGCGCAGTATTATAGACGTGTCGCCAATTCCTCCTAACATGGTGATAAGCCCGACAACAGAGCCGATAATACCAAATGCCGGTAAAAAGTCGGCAATGGTGCGAAGTACACGTTCTGAATCATCACGACGAAGTTTGAAAAAGTACATTTCAGTATTGAGAATTTCCTTTATCTGCTGCGGTTCGTAGCCGTCCACGAGGCAGCCAACTGCCCGGCGAAGAAACAAAATGGTCGTTTCATTCTCTTCTTTCTGAAGAGAAAGAACCCCTTCTATTCTTGATTTAATTGACAGATCAATCAGAATATTAATTATTTCTGATTCATCTTTTATGGGCCTGCGGTACGATGCCGTCATCACTTTATGGACAATTCTCAATTGCTCGACTTTAAAGCTTAACAACGCTGCTGCTGAGGTTCCACTGAAGACGATAAGCAGTCCAGAAATATTAAAATAAAGGGCAAGGTTGTCATTAATCCAGAATCCAGCGAAAAAACAACAACTGAAGAACAACAGGCCGACGAGATTTTTATTTTTCATAGGGTTTCCAGCTTATTTAAGATTCTCAGCAGTTGCTATAACAGGAGCAGGCAGACGTTTGCTGATAATGATCTCTACTCTTCTATTAGCAGCACGGTTACGAGCATTGGTGTTGGGTCTTATTGGACGGAAAGAAGAATATCCGCTGACTACAAATTGTTGAGGATCCATGCTCATTTCCTCAACGAGAAATCTGGCAACGATACTGGCGCGGGCAACAGAGAGCTCCCAGTTGGTAGCATACTTTTCTGAGTGCATAGGAATATTGTCTGTATGGCCAACGACATTAATCATATAGGGAATTTCTCTTATTACCGTAGCAATTTTCAGAAGAGAGACTTTTGAGAACTGGCTGAGCTCTGCTCTGCCGTTCTCAAAGAGCAGGTCACCTGTCAGAATAATACGCATTGTCTGATCGGCAACCAGATCTATTGCTGCAAAATTGTTTAACCCGAGTTGAGCAATATTATCCTTACTGAGAGAAAAAATTTTATCAGCATTACTGTCCTCGACAGGTATGGAGGCCACATCAGTTTTCAGGAGATCGTCACTATTTTCCTGTCGCTGAGAAAGGGGTGGCGTTTTTGAATCTGGTGCCTGATCCAACCCTCCATCTGGCGATGCCAGCACACTGTTTTGCCCAGCCTGTCTGAAACTCTCTTTTATTCTATCAAGTCCGCCCAGCCTGTCTTCGTCAAAGAACTGAGAATCAGTTTCAATGTCCTGCAGATTGATCGGTTCAACTTTTTTAACACTGCCTCCGGACATGAGTGGTCGAGCCGGATCTATTGGAACAAACGGGAATGTATTTTTATTGTCATGTGTTATATCCAGCGCCGCTGTCGTCTCTCCACCAATCACCTCGATCTCGTCACTGACGAGGAATTCCTTGTGTGACGCTTGATAAACAAACATTGATAAAAAGAGAATAAACATGGTCATCATTAAATCTGACCAGGCAATGGACCAGTGGGAGACTTTTGGTATTGATGACCTGAAAGCAGTTTCATCAACGAGAAATACACTGGTGCTGAATAAGGAAACATCATTGCTGTTTGGAACACCGGAGAAACCGTTTGACAGGGTTCGAACCTCTTTAGTGTCTGTATCAGCGCTGATATTTTGCTCGATGTCAGGGGGCTGTTCAGTTTTTACATTCATGCCTTTCGTTCAGATGTCAGGTGTTTTAGCAGATATGAAGAATCTATTGTATTAGACATATCGGCTGAAAACTTTCAGAACAAAAGGGGAAAGTATAAAAATCCTCAGTAAAACATGAATCAGTCAATCAAAACCGCTGATTTAAACGTTTCAATTCCAATTCTATTCATAAAACGGGCCGACCGTTCTTTCTTTTTCGCATGTTCTGAATAATAGCTAAGACATCGGTCAAGAAGTGACCTTACTTCTTCATCGTTGAGATTCTCGGCGATGGTATCTCCTACGCGGGGAGATCTGGTTGAGCTGCCCCCAAAGGTAACGGTCCAGCCTTTCTTCTTCCCCATGATACCGACGTCACGAACAAAATTTTCAGTACATGAAAAGGGACAGCCTGACACTCCTATCTTAACCTTTGCAGGAAAATCTCTTCCGGAAAAATAATCCTCAAGCATAATCCCAAAAGCAAGAGAGTCCTGAACTCCGAAACTACATACCGTGTTTCCAGGGCACACCTGCACATAGTGTAGGCAGAGTTCGGTGGCCCTTCCGGCATCCATGCCAAGGTCCTTCCATATATCATCCAGTTGAGCGGCTGACATGCCGATGAGGGCAATACGCTGCCCAGAGGTGATTTTTACGATGGGAACCCCATATTTTTCAACAACCCCGGTTATCTTTTGCAGCATTTCAAGATTCATTAAACCACCAGGAATGCGTGGGACGATAGCGAAGCTTTTTTTGTCGCGCTGCAAAATCGCGCCTGCAGGGGTCTCTGAAGATGGCATGGTATACTCCTTTTTTTTATGTGTAGATTGAGGGTTCGTGATTGATTTTAAAAAGTATCAGTAATTTTTTTTTGGAGAAATTCGCCAGGCTTTTATCGTTCTGAGAGATAGCTGACCATTGAACTCATGGTAAGTTTCATACTTGAAGGACCGGAGCGGATATAAAAGTCCTCCGTTTTTCCAATGGACAGAAATACCGGCTTGCGTACGCGCTCACATTCGATGACGAGAATGGTTTTATCGCCAAAGTGACAGAATTTGAGATGAATATATCTCGCAAAACCAGGGCCGATATGTGCGTTAATTAGATTATTAAAGTGCAATTGGCATTTATCCTCATTGGCAAACTCGTCTTTGGTTATACCGCATATCTTGCCATCGTCATTGACACCGATCAAAAGAATACCCCCGTCACTGTTCATAAAGGCCGTAACACTCTTGAGCCAGGCAATCTCTATTTCTTTACCGAATTTACCGGAATTAAGGTTTTTTCGTATAGTCGATTTAAACTCAAGTGTTGAAGACTCTCCACCATTTATAAGTCTTCGAATACTGTCTGAAAGATCAGTACTGACTATTTGCTGTTGTGGCAGATCCTTGAGTTGAAAACTGTATCGACGGACGAGATTAAACGTCATCACTATGGCAAAAAACAGAATGAGACCAATCGGAATAGCCAGATTGTACCAGTGCTGGTAGACATCCCTGGTGATCTCAGATTCCGGTACAATGACAGAAATCCAGGCTTCCACATCGCTGCTTCCTAGCGGACTGAAGCCTGCCCACCAGCTCATACCACTTGATGAGAATTTAGCAACGGTCTGTCCGGGACTATTCTTTGTTGCCCAAAGTTCAAGGGCCTGGGAGATTTCATCAGAGTAGGGGGCCGGCACTGGATTCTTGCCCAGTTTGCCTGCCTGGTCGCCGAAAAAGTCTAATTGATTTTTTGAGAGGAATATTCCCTGTTTGCTATAGAGAATAATATCCACGTTATCGGGGACTTCTATATCTGAGATGAATGTTAATATTTTACTGGCAGGTATAAAGAATATGATAACGACAGACTGTCCCTGATGCGCGCGCTTAATTTTGATACTGGCTGAAATTCCCGATTTATCATGAGCTGAGGTAAAAGACTCTGACCAGAAAACCGGATTTTCGGCTGGTGCACTGGCGGCACCCTGATAGACTTTTGAACTGTAGGGTGAAACATCTCTATCATCTTGATTAGTTGTTGTCTCGTAACCTGTTTTCTTGCGAATTAATGATACAAATTCTCCGCTGTCAGCGACAATCGAAATTTTACCTAAATCCCCGTAAACATCGAGGAAGGGAATAAAAATATCTT
>CAZOWJ010000115.1:0-9746 GCA_964583415.1 uncultured Desulfocapsaceae bacterium | reverse complement strand
CTTTTCAAAGAGGAATTAACCATGGTGATGCGATTGATGGGCACCCCAACGATTGCAGATATTACAGAAGATCATGTTCTGTACAGTAATTTAATTACACATATACCTGCCCAGGCTCATGATCATCTGCAACTTGACACATATGAACCACTAAGACCAGCTACAAAAATGTAAAAATACAGAAAGCTTATCCTACGGAAGGTGTGCATAAGCTGACTGCGGAAGTGGAATAAAATCTGTACTGCCCGGTGTCTTCCACACAAGTTTGAGCGCAGCGGTTCCTTTTCGCTGGAAGTATTCGATGACGATCTGATACCAACCCGGACTTTTAATGGAGACATCAGCGATATTAGAAAGACGGTCCGAATGCTGCTCTGGATCGTTGATCGCAAGTTTGTTTGAAAGGTATAGGATGAAACCATCATTAGACAGTGCCTGCATTTCATAATGACCCACTTCCGGAAAATGAATATAACCTTTCATTCGTATCCCGACACCCCGATTTGTGCCACTGTCTAAGATGTTTTGCTTATCAAACTGGTAATTCAGCTGCAAAACTGGCTTTCCCGGAAAGGATGGATATTCCGAGCGCTCGTTTTTCGGAAGCTCCTGCAGGTCGCGTTCAAAAAAATCCAGATAATACCAGCTGGTAAGCCCCGGCTTCAAGTCGGCCTCAGCGACCTCTGCGGGAGTTATACCGGTTACTTTAATGGGCTCAAAAACAATGGGTTCAGCCCCATCAGCTCCTATGGCATAGGTCGTAAAGAGTAAAACAGATACCACTGAAACGATAAATATTCGCCATATGGTGTTAAAAATTTTCATATAAACCTCGTCGTTAGTAAGGGGGTACCGGATTAATTGTACAAATATATCACTAGCAAAATCTGCTTGTCATGGATACCAATCTGTATAAGGTTCTAGATGGTCACCTATGCCTCATTCAGGCAGGCGGGCGTTTCCTTGAGTCCATCCACCTTGATTATTACCAGAGTGATATCATCTTCAGATTTAGTACCACTCATATAACTGTTTAATCCGGCATACACCTCACCGAGAATTTCATCTGCGGATGCTTCGGCATGCTTTCGGATAATATCACGCAACCGTTTTTTGCCAAACATCTGTCCTTCTGTATTAAACGCCTCCCAAATACCATCGGTGCCGATGGCAATGATTTGGCCATTTTTCAGACCTTTCTTCTGATTTGCGATATATTCAAAATCGCTAATAACTCCAAGAGCGATACCACTCCCATCTAACTCTTCAAACTCATTAATGTCCGGGGTGTAGACAAGTGCCGGATCATGGCCGGCTCGCACCCAGCTGAGGGCTCGCTGTTCTGGGTCGATGGCAAGATAAAACAGTGTCATGAATTTACCGCTATCAAGAACATCACTGGCGAGATGGCTGTTCATTTCAGATATAATCTCTGAGATCGTTCCGGGCTGAGAAGCCCGCATCCTGAGGAATGCTCTTGCCGTTGTCATCAAGAGTGCCGAATCAACCCCGTGGCCTGAAATATCACCGACAACAATACTAAATGAGTCTTTTGGAGAATTTTGACGCCAGAGAAAATCGAAATAATCACCGCCAATTTCATCACAGGATACATTACGACCAGCAATATCGAGTCCGCTGACTTCGGGCTTTTCCTGGGGCAGTAGACTTTTCTGAACTTCACTGGCAAGAATCAGCGCTTTCTTGTGTTCTGTCATGTCGGTGACAAATGCCACATTACCAATGTTTGATCCTTGGTCATCCTGCAATGAATTACCATGGACCAGTATCGGAATTGTATGTCCGTTTTTTGTAACCACGCTGCCCTCAAATTCACGATATTCTTGAGCCAGAAGGGTCTCATTGTTGGCCAGCAGGTATGCCCTGAAATTATCCGTGGCCAGATCAAACATGGTTTTACCCAGTAATTCCTCGCGTGAATATCCGAGCATTCGGCAATAGGCATCATTGAGGTCGACAATCTTGAGATCTTCATCCATCAACAAAAACCCCTCAGCGGCAGTCTCAACAATACGACGAAATTTCTCTTCACTTTTACGTAATTTTTCTTCTGCTAATTTGCGCTCGGTGATGTCTATCAATATACCCTGATTATGGGTCTTGATACCCGCATCATCGCGCACAACTGAAGTTTGATCCTCAACCCAGCGTATCTCTCCGGATTTTGTAATAATACGGTACAGTTGGGTATACTCTTCCAGGTCCGCGTCTGCGAAACCATCTATCTCCTCTTTAACTCGCTCCATATCTTCTTTGAAAACGATATCGGGGTACTTTATCTCACCTTTAAAAAACTCCTCGGGAGCATACCCGAACTGTCGGAGGTTCTCTGAAATGTATTCTAGCCGCGGGTCATCGCCGGCTTTACGACGAAAAAGTACAACTGGGCTACGATCAACAATTAATTGTGCCATTCCCAGCGCCTTTATTGCTGCGCTGTGCTCGTTAGACTGGCGAGTAAAATCTAGATGACGTTTTTCAATACGCATTTTCAGACTCTGGCACTCCCTCTCAGCGATTTCCAGTTGTGTTCTCAATGTATCCTTCTCGACAGCTTTCTCTCTGTGCTGTTTCAGTTCGTGAAGCAATTCATCTCGTGTTTTGTTTACGTCTGTATTCATCTGCATTCTCCGAAAACTCTAATTACCTGCTCCTACAGTGTGGTTTTATAATACTTACTGTAGTGCCGAAGGAGTCATACGGCCATAAACAATAGCAACACAATGATATCCTCGGGGTTCGTTGTTCCCATTTACACCGCCACACTTTACGTATATCACTTTAATAATTCCATACTATTTAAAAACCATAAGATTGCTTTTGAACACTTGGAGAGACCTTTACCACCTGGTCAGAGAAAGATGCCTCTTGGCAACCAGCAGTCACTAATTTTTTTTGTGCTGCTCCATACAATCATGACTATTATGACAAGCATGGTTGATTTTTCTTTTGAAAGTGAAACATAATCTGCGCTGTTCGAAACGATAATTTTCGCAAGTATGGCCATCAATAGTGCACACATGGACGGTTCGATCATATATCTGTTCCATTGTCAAATATGAGGAATCCTTGTTTCACTAAATATCTTCGGAGGTAATAGTGAATATTGTTGAGGCACTCATTGCCCAAGGGGTGACCTCATTCACCTGTCGATCAATTGAGGGACCCTACAGTTTTATTTTACGGAATCTTTTACCTTCCGTGTTCTCGAACCTCTGGCGGTTCTCAACTTTACAGCAAGATAGCGTTCGTGCTGGCGCTGCAGGACTTGATCCCGTTTCTAGAAGAAAATCTTGTCAGCTGATGTATATTTCCTGCACATTGGCTTGCAGACCACCATGTATCAATCGTAGCAGGCGGCAGGAAACCCGCCTTTTTTGCTCCCAGTGGAGTGGGTCTCATCGTCCTGCTTGATTGCCATTTCAATCTGTCAAATGACCGAAAGGATGTACCGATATGAGCGCTATACGCATTAAAGGTGTGGCCACCGCTGTACCAAAATATGTATACGATCAAGCCCAGGTGAGGCAGGTCGTTGAGGGCTTGTTCAGTGAACGAGTTGATAATTTGGATCGTCTTCTCAGAGTTTTCGATCACTTACACATAGACCGCCGCCATTTTGCGCGCGATCCTCAATGGTACGCAGCGGATCATGGATTTGCCCAGTTGAACCAGTTGTTCACTGAAGCAGCAACTGAACTTTCGTGTGAGGCAGCCAGCACTGTTATGGCACAAGCAGGTGTCAGTGCTGCCGAAGTGGCTGGAGTTGTTGTGGTCACAACAACCGGCATGATGACTCCAAGTCTTGATGCCGTGTTAATACAGGAACTCGACCTTCCCCTGACTTCAAGACGTTTGCCAATCGTTGGGTTGGGATGCGCTGGAGGCGTAGCCGGGTTGGCACGAGCTGCAGAATTAAGCTCAACGTGCAGCGGTGCGCCAGTGCTCTTTGTTGCTGTTGAAATCTGCAGCGCAACCTTTCAGAAAAATGATATATCAAAGTCAAATCTCATCGGCACGAGTATATTTGGAGATGGAGCTGCTGCCCTAATCGTGGAAGGAGGAAGCGAAGGTCCCGAGATTGTCGGGTCATTTCATCAGCTGTTCCCCAACACATATGATATCATGGGATGGGATATTATCGATTCAGGAATGAAAGTACGGTTTTCTCGAGACATCCCATCCTTCGTGCGCCACAATGTTCCAAAAGTCATCGCTGATTCTTGCCGACAATGGGGTATATCACCCGATGAGATTCTCTCCTATATCACCCATCCCGGCGGCGCTAAAGTTCTCGAGGCTTTTGCAGATGTCATTGGCAAACCCAAGGAGGTACTAGCTTCAGCTTACAAAGTTTTACGTAACTATGGGAATATGTCCTCTGCCTCTATCTTATTTGTTCTGGAAGATATGCTTCGAAACACTCGCCTTGAAACGGGGTATGCACTGATGTCTGCTTTGGGCCCCGGTTTTAGCTCAGACCAGCTGCTGCTGAAAATTTCATGATGCTGCTCGTCTTCCTAACCTGTTTTATTATCATCCAGCGATTATCTGAGCTTGCTGTATCCAAGAGAAATTACAAATGGGCTTTGCAGCAGGGGGGGCGGGAATATGGAGCAGATCATTATTGGTTATTTGTCGTCTTGCACACCTTGTGGATAGGTGCATTTAATCTGGAATGGCTTTTGTTGAAGCCGACGATACCAAAACTCTGGCCTTTTCTGCTGTTACTGATCCTGGTGGCGCAGGTGATTCGCTATTGGGCCATTTCTACCCTTGGACGGCGATGGAATACACGAATCGTGGTAATCAAGGATCTACCTTTGGTGAAATCCGGTCCCTATCGTTTCTTCAAGCACCCGAATTATCTGGCAGTAATCCTTGATATTGCAGCAATACCGGCTTTTATTGGTGCCTGGAATACGGCAATTATTTTTTCGATTGTCAATGGTGTGCTTTTGTTTTTCATTCGTATTCCTGATGAAGAACGGGCACTCAAAGAATTCTCTGAATTTAAGGATAATTCAGCTGCATGAAAAGAGCTTAGTTGCGAACTCGGTTGGCAATGAATTGATTGAGGCTGCTTTGCGGTAGATGATTAATAGGTGCTCCTACCTCCGCCCAACATAAAGTGTTCTTAGGGAAATTTTATCCAGTTGTTGTACTTTTAAGCTTTAGGTAAAGATTTTATTGAGCACGTACTTAGATTGAATAAAAGGCTAAATCGTTACGTTTGTTGCGGGATATATATCTTTTGCCAAAAAAATACCGTTTGGTGGAATAAATGCATAAGAACATTACTCATATCACAAAGACTTCAATAGTATTTAGCGATGCGGCGGTTTTGCTCTAGCGTCACTCATATATGCAAGTGCTATACATCAGCTTACAGGTACATTTCGACTAAAGTAGTTTGTCAGCATCAAACAAAACCAATAGCGGGGGGTAGCTATGTTAAAAAAAGATAAAGAACGCCTTGATTGCTTTATGGTGGGCTTAAAAAGGCGCAATCCCGAGCAGCCTGAATTTCATCAGGCTGTATATGAAGTTGCGCTTGATATCATACCCTTTATTCGTCAAAATCCAATTTATGAGGAACATCAAATATTGGAACGTTTGACAGAACCTGACAGGGTCTTGATATTTCGGGTGAACTGGGAAGACGATAAAGGTAACATTCGGGCAAACAGGGGGTATCGCGTTCAGCAATGTAATGCCATCGGCCCTTATAAAGGGGGCATCCGTTTTCACCATGATGTACAGCTCGATACCCTGAAATTTCTGGCTTTTGAACAAACCTTCAAAAACAGCCTTACCGGCTTGCCCATGGGGGGAGCAAAAGGCGGCGCTGATTTTAATCCCAAAGGAAAATCAGAACGGGAAGTCATGCGTTTTTGTCAGAAGTTTATGTCACAGCTTGCCCGGCATATAGGACCTAACACCGATGTTCCGGCAGGCGATATCGGAGTGGGTGCCAGAGAAATAAGTTTTATGTTTGGCCAGTACAAACATATGGTCAACGAATTCTCAGGAGTTCTTACAGGAAAGGGCCTCTCATTTGGAGGCAGTCTTATCCGTACTGAGGCGACAGGGTATGGGACAGTGTATATGCTCGAGAATATGCTGAAACACCATAATGCAGAAATAGATGGAAAAGTAGCCTTGGTATCTGGCAGTGGAAATGTCGCTCAGTACAGCGTTGAGAAGCTCACTGAACTTGGAGCACGTGTGGTGACGATGTCAGATTCATCGGGGACAATATATGATCCTGATGGCATTGATACAGAAAAACTAGAATACATTAAAGATCTAAAGAATGTTCGGCGCGGCAGAATTTCAGAGTATGCCAGTAATTATAGGGTGGAATTTCTGGAGGGCAGAAGACCATGGTCAATTCCCTGTGATATTGCCATACCCTGCGCCACCCAGAATGAGATAAGCGGTGATGATGCCAGAACATTGATTAAAAACGACTGTATGGCGGTTGCTGAAGGGGCAAACATGCCTACTGTACAAGAAGGTGTTGATGCATATCTCGACAGCGGAATCCTCTATTCTCCCAGTAAAGCGGCCAATGCCGGAGGTGTTGCAGTTTCGGGTCTGGAAATGACGCAAAATAGTATGCGGATGTATTGGGGACGAGAAGAGCTGGATAACAAGCTGCACACTATCATGCAGCAAATACATGACAAATGTGTGCAGTATGGTGAAGAAGAAGGCAAGATAAATTATCGTAAGGGTGCAAATATAGCTGGTTTTATACGAGTTGCTGATGCACTGGTGTCATGCGGAAATATTTGAGTAATTTATAAATCTGTCTCCAAGGAGGCCTCATGAGCCCAAGGAATAACGTGGATGAACAATTTTCTCTGGAGAGTGGAGAGCTTGCCGAAATAACGAGGGACTTCCGCACTATTGTCGATCTAAGTGACCGGAAACATGGATTTCCTGCAAAGACCTACAAGAACTGTTTTGTCGGCGAAGAGGCTGTAGCAAAGCTCATAGAAAAAGGCATGGCAACGGATGAGCAAGATGCTGTTCGGCTCGGCAACCTGATGCTTCAGGCTGGAATTTTTCATCATGTTCAGCGGGCGCATGCATTTAAAAATGACTATCTCTTTTATCGTTTTTCGGCTGATGAGGATCACGGTGCACTCTCTGTAGAGGTATCCGAGGACGGCAAGGTCAAATGGAGTGATTTTCTTGGGGTCTCCACTCCTGACATGGAAGGGAAAAGTTCCCTACAACCGTCAATACCCGGACCTGATGCTGAACTAGCCGGTTTAGAGCAGGTTGATCTAGAGGCAGTGGGCATTTCTCCTTTAGATGAACATAACGCCAAACTTCTTGATAACGTACATCCTAAGAAGTGGAGAGATCCGGAGCCAAAATCTTCCTACAATATGGTAGTTATCGGTGCTGGTGCCGGCGGACTTGTATCATCTGCGGCAGCGGCAGGTGTGGGAGCCCAGGTTGCCCTTGTTGAATCGCATCTGTTGGGCGGTGATTGTTTAAACGTTGGCTGCGTGCCCTCAAAGGCATTGCTGCGTTGCGCAAAGGCTGCTGCAGCGGTGCGTGATGCACATGAATTCGGTGTCAGGGTGGAAGGCGATGTTACTGTGGATTTTGGGTTTGTAATGGAGCGTATGCGTAGGTTACGAGCACAGATTTCTCCAGTCGATTCTGCGCAGAGGTATTCAAGCCAGCTTGGCATTGATGTATTTCAGGGGCGTGCTGTTTTTACGGGCAAAAACAGTGTGGAAGTAAATGGCAAAACCCTTCAATTTTCCAAAGCAGTTGTTGCCACAGGTGGGACTGCCGCAATCCCCAATATCGCAGGGTTAAAAGAATCCCACTATTTGACAAATGGTTCTATATTCAACCTTACGGAGTTGCCAGCACGATTGGGTGTCATCGGTGCCGGACCAATCGGGCTTGAGTTGGCGCAGGCTTTTCGGCGGTTCGGTTCTGAGGTTACCGTGTTCTCACGAAGTGAGAAGATAATGCCGAAGGAGGACCCCGAAGCAGTAGAAATAGTGAAACAATCTATGCTTAAAGATGGTGTTACATTTGCCTTTAATGCAAATTATATAAAAGTTGATGGGCATGAAATTGATAAACCGATCAAGGTAGTAATTGAACAGGGTGGAAAAGAGAGAGTTCTTGAATTTGATGCCCTCCTCATTGCCACCGGGCGTAAACCAGCTGTCTCACATCTCGGTCTGGAAGCTGCTGGCGTAGACTTCGACGAACGCAGAGGCGTTACGGTAAATGAAAGACTCCAGACCACTAACCCCAATATCTATGCCGTTGGAGATGTTGCCAGTAAATATCAGTTTACCCACATGGCGGATTTTATGGCACGCCTGGTTATCAAGAACGCCCTCTTCTTTGGTCGTGACAAGGTCACCGACCTCCTGGTTCCCTGGGCTACATATACCGATCCAGAGGTTGCTCATGTCGGCTTATATGAAAAAGACCTGGATGAGCGTGGTATTGCCTATGTCACCTTCAAACGGGAGTTCTTCCATGTTGACCGGGCAATCGTTGATGGTGAAAATGAGGGATATGTCAAAATTCATGTGGCCAAGGGTAAAGGTGAGATTCTGGGGGCAACCATAGTTGGTAGCCATGCCGGTGACATGATCAGTGAGATCAGCGTGGCCATGCAGAGCGGTATGGGGCTTGGCAGCCTGGCATCTGTTATTCATCCCTATCCAACTGCTGCCGAGGCAATTCGACAATGCGGCGATATGTATAACCGGGAGCGCCTCACTCCGACAGTGAAGGGGATTTTCCATAAAATTATGGCTCTGCGAAGATAGTAGATCACCCCAATTGGGGTTCCTGAACTACTCTAAAGCAGGATCCGGCACAAAGCGGTACGGACCAAAATAAGCCGCAACCTTGATAGGCTTAGTGACTATACTTCAGGGAAGGACAATCTTTAAGAAATTGGAATTATAGATGATGATAATAGGCGATATTAACGATAATACTGCGCTTATTTTGTTATGGGAAGACGCCATTGTTTGTTGCCATAATTGTTGGTTTGATAGTGTTCATCCTATGGGTATTTACAAAGCCTATTTAGGCTGAAAAAACAAGTACAGATCAGAGGTAATGGAGAATTTTATAAATGTTTTTTGCCAATCAAAAAGAGAAGGCAATTAGACAAATAATACTAGCAATAGCAATAATGATTGTTTGTATCAGTACTTCCAGTGCAGAGGAAAAATTCAAGGAGGTATCTGTTGGTTCCTACATAGAGTCCAGAGATAGCGGTGGTGCATCCTTTGAACTGATTAAGTCTTTTGTTAACGGTGTGGCTGATGGCTATAGCTGGGCTAACATTGATGCAGAAGGCAAATGGGGTAAACAATTTTTCTGCCCGC
The DNA here is from genome assembly GCA_964583415.1 of uncultured Desulfocapsaceae bacterium. Taxonomy (GTDB): domain Bacteria; phylum Desulfobacterota; class Desulfobulbia; order Desulfobulbales; family Desulfocapsaceae; genus MADRE3. Next base: position 330 of record CAZOWJ010000115.1, on the reverse strand, counting down.
CAGAGCATATGGCGGTGTCACAGGATAATTTCCTGGATATGTTGGATGGATTTATCGAGAAAAACAAAAGCTGGCTTGAATACGACACCCCGATACAGCCTATCATGATAAGGTCGCTGATAGACACATTCCCCTGTGAAAAATGACCCATTTTCGATAATACCGGGTGACTCACCCTAAGTAAAAATGATTGTTTTTTAAAGAACATTTTTCCCCATCTTTAGAAGATGTACAGAATAGGTTTTATCAATTGTTGCGCCCTGACCAGACCTCAACAGTAGTTCACAGCACAAAATCCCGTATCGCCATCAAAATTCAAAATTAACCAAG
>CAZOWJ010000114.1:0-10433 GCA_964583415.1 uncultured Desulfocapsaceae bacterium | reverse complement strand
CTGGCGGGAAATACACCAGTCTCGAATATTGTCCATCCAGCCGTAAAAGGTGTTGTACCAGCTCTTGGGATAGATATTGATCCTCTCTTCACGCACCGCGGCAACAGCTTTGTCAGCCAATGGCCTTACAGAGACAAACCATTGCAATGATGTCGTCGGTTCTACCGTCGTTTTACACCGATAGCACACGCCGATGGCATGATCATAGTCGTCAATTTTTACCAGGAAACCAAGACGATCGAGGTCAGCAACAATTTTTTTGCGGCATTCAAATCTGTCAAGGCCGGCATAGTCTCCAGCCAGTTCATTCATCACGCCATGCTCATCCATGACCTTGCACATCTCAAGGTTGTGACGACGTCCGATCTCGTAATCATCACGGTCATGGGACGGGGTAACCTTCAATGCTCCGGTACCAAAATCTTTCTGCACATGCTGATCAAAGACCACGGGGATGGTTCTACCGGTCAGCGGCAGTGAAATCCCAACATCGGCAAGATGAGCATAACGCTCATCATCAGGATGTACGGCCACGCCCGTATCACCAAGCATGGTCTCCGGCCTGGTCGTTGCCACAACAACTTCTCCGGAACCATCTGCAAAAGGGTAACGCAGATGATACAGCTTTCCTTTACGGTCCTCATGGTCCACTTCATCGTCGGCAAGTGCGGTAAGGCAGCGGGGGCACCAGTTAACGATATAGTCTCCTTTATAGATCAACCCTTCTTTGTACAGACGAACGAAAACTTCACGAACGGCATTAGACAAGCCCTCGTCCATGGTAAAGCGCTCTCGCTCCCAGTCACATGAGCAGCCGAGTTTCTTTAACTGGTTGATGATGGTACCGCCTTTTTCCTGACGCCACTCCCAAACCCGCTCGATAAAGTCATCACGCCCCAGGTCATGTCTGCTTTTCCCCTCAGTTGCAAGCTGGCGCTCTACGACATTCTGGGTGGCAATACCGGCGTGATCAGTCCCAGGAACCCATAGCGTATTATCGCCACACATTCTGTGATAACGCGTTAAGACATCCTGCATGGTGTTGTTTAAGGCATGCCCGACATGAAGCACCCCGGTGACATTGGGAGGAGGAATAACAATTGAAAAGGATGGTTTTCCATCGACCATTTCAGCTTTGAAACAATCCTGTTCTTCCCAGGTTTTAAGCCACTTTTCCTCAACATCTGCAAATTCGTAGCCTTTGCTCAGCTCTTTGGTGTTACCGGTACTCATTTTATTTATTTCATCACTCTCTTTGTTATTGGTCTTTTTTCATCACAACTGGGTCAGCCGGTTCTCAGGACAAGAGGCGCAGATTACCTGCGAAGCCTTATAAATTCAACCGTTTTTATGAACCATTAGTAGACTTTCAGCTCTGACATCAGCGGGGTTGGCGCCGTTCATTTTAGCGTCCTACATTCCACGCTCTTGGCAAAAAGAGATACTCATAGACGCCAAGGGCATAGCGATCGGTCATGCCAGCAATGTAATCACAGACCCGGCGATGGGCCGTTTTTTCATCACTCCAGTTACTGTTCGACTCATCCACGAGCCATTCATCGCCGTATCTTCGCACCAGTCCATAGTCAAGAAAATACTGATATAATTCCCTGATTATCCGCTGAGCCTTTTCAAACTCCTGATGTACCCGGTAATATCGGTATACATTTTCATGCAGATAGGTTCTCAGTCCCGCTATCGCCTCAAGCATCTGTTCACTGATGTGCAGCATTCCGTCGTCTGCCGTCAGTGTTTCTATAATGAGATCACGGACCATGCAGCCAATACGCTGGGAGTGCCGCTCACCAACCACCGTACTGATTTCAGTCGGAACATCACCCTCTTTGATAATCCCGGCCCGAAGTGCATCATCGAGGTCATGGTTAACATAGGCAATAATATCGGCAAGTCGGACAACCTGCCCTTCCAGCGTGATCGCCAACTCTGATCGACGCCTCGGGATAATTTCCCTTCTTCCTTTGGAGTGCCGTACGATACCGTTACGCACCTCGAAACTCAGGTTGAGCCCCCTGCCGTTATTCTCGAGAAAATCCACAACTCTCAGACTGTGAATATAATGCCTGAACCCAGTGGGATGCAGCTCATTGAGTGTCGCCTCTCCGGCATGTCCAAAAGGAGTATGCCCCAAGTCGTGCCCGAGGGCAATTGCCTCGGTCAGCGGTTCATTAAGACACAGTGCCGCGGAAATAGTGCGGGCAATCTGTGATACCTCAAGGACATGGGTCAAACGTGTCCGGTAGTGGTCCCCCATCGGAGCAAGAAAGACTTGGGTTTTATGTTTCAATCTCCTGAACGTTTTTGAATGAATAATTCGATCCCGATCCCGCTGGTAGGGCAATCTAATATCAGACAATTCTTCTACTTCTGCTTCCCGCCTTCCGAGAGATAAACTGTTTCGGGAAGCATAGGGTGACAGGACAGTGTCTTCCCGTTCCTCAAGCTGTTTTTTGATTGATATACCGATTTTTGGAACAAAGCTCATATAACTCTCGTCATATTTTGAAGGACAATTTGGACTCTGAAGACATTGTATTTAAATAATCGATACAATTACAATATCATACAGAGGAACAACTTCGTCGTTATCCATACATTTGCCAAATCACCTGAATCCCTGCCTTACATGCTATGTCACTGTACTCTCTAACTTTTTCAGATCAAAAAGTCAAATATATCAACAATGAACCTGCCATTTCGATTCAAATACGCTATTATAGTCTTGCAACTTATGTATGATAATCCTCTGCTCTTAACAGCTAATGACAATCGCTCAAAACCAGATTATCTCTATCGCCAGGTTGATTTTCCGCACGGCTCTTTACCTGTCAGTGCTCTATCTGCTTTTTCTTCTTGGCAGGGACGGATATAATCGTATCACTTCGCTTAGCATCCCGTTTGGACTCTCTCCTTCAACCAGTTTTGTCATAAGCAGCCTGTTCATCTTACCGTTCTGCTGTTTCGGGCTTCTGGTAATTATTCATTTCTTCAAGTCGTCAGGTAACGAGTAAACAACAGCAACCGCACCAAGAGCGCCAAGCTTGCCCTTATAGTTACTTCAAATATTCAAATTCATGTACTATTTATCCGAGACAGCCGTCTTCTGCATACACATAGGCGGGGATGGTCATTCAACCACCTTGTTATCATGGCAAATATGAGATAACATATTGGAACAGGACAGCTAAATGGAGTTTAAAATCCGTTTTCTCAATCGCAAAACAGTTCGTGGAGTTTGGTAATTATCGCCCCCTCAGACCCCCCTCAAATAATTGACCCGGTCTACCAATTCACCCAGACGTATCTCGCTGAAGACTCTGGCGGCGGAGAGAAAATTTTAGTATCAGAGCTGGTCCTGAAAGGCCAGGAGCTTGCCGGCTATCCGGATTTTGAGCAATTGAGCAACAAAGGCTGCAAAAAGGGTGCTCTTAAAGCAGGTAATTTAACACAGTTTTCCAATGATGGCCTGACCCTGCAGGCATCGGTTGCCGGCTATCCCAAAATCACCATGGAGCAGCAGGAAAAAGATCGAGTTATTCCTGTTGTATCGATTATTCCCCTTGTCAATATTTCGTTTGACAAACTATACGCTACGGTTCTCATCTACCCACCCTTACCCGAAGGCAATTCGTTAGGCACCGAAAACCTCGAGGAACTGCTGCAGAGTTCTGGAGTCTGTCACGGTATCGATCAAAACGCTCTAGAAAAAGCACAGAGGATTATCACTGCCGGCAAGGTTGAAATATCCGAAGTTCGAATCGCAGAAGGGACATTACCGGATGAAGGAACCAATGCCCATCTGGTCTATGCCATAGAGGTTGGCCCCATCGCCGGGCTTCGTCTGGAAGATGGTTCAATAGACTTCCGGGAACGGAGAATAATGGTCGGTGTTAAAGAGGACGAGGTAATCGCCACTAAAATTCCTGCTGTGCCGGGAACCCCGGGGATGAACGTGCTTGGCGAGAGCATTGAGCCGAAGATGGGTAAAGATATCAGCATAAAAACGCTTGGAGATGCCCAATATTTCGAAGATAGTCTGACGGTCAAGGCCACAAGGGACGGGGTCCTGTCAATCGTCAAAGACTGCATTATAAAAGTATCCTCAAAACAGAAGATAGAGGGTGACATTGACTTTAATACCGGAAACATTGACTCTCAAGGATGTCTTACCATTCAAGGGTCAGTTAAGCCGGGCTTTAAGATAAAGAGCGTCGGAGATCTCAACATCCTCGGCAGCATTATGTCCGCCCAGGTCGAATGCGAGGCCAACTGTGTAATCAAGGGCGGGATTACCGGCAAGCATTCCGAGGTCATCGTCTGTGGTGATGCCGATATCAAATTCATTGAGCAGTCCTCTCTCACTGCTGTTGGAATTGTGGTCATCAGATCTCAGTCCTATTTCAGTCAGGTCAGCTCCCAATCTGACATCCGCTGCAATCCCACAAGCATCATCATGGGAGGTTCATTGATTGCTGCCGGTAACCTGACTGTCGGCACGGTCGGTTCTGAAAACAGCGATCCGGCCACCCTTGGTGCCGGTATTGACCCTGAACGACTGGATCAATTCCAGCAATTGCAGCAATCATTGAGTGAGCAGCAGAACGGGCTTATTCAATGGATACAACTGCACGGCAACGCACAATCAAGAAAAGTAAGAAAGATGGAACGTGAGATCGATGAAACCAGAGCACAGCTCATTCAATTGAATCTGATACCGGGCACTGAACTCTTTTCCCGTATTGGCTCAGGCTCTTCAAGAGAGGAGGTTGAGGAGCAGAACCCACTCTACCATGCCGGGCTGGATGTCGACACGATCAGGATAGAGCTTGCCGGGACTGCTTACGCCGGGACCAGAATAATGCTGGGAAACCGATCCCTGACACTTGAGAAAGACGTATCAAAACGGCAGTTTAAACTTTCACGTGACATGAAACGGATTATTGCCCTGCCGCTGAGAATTAAATAACATCCCCGACATTTTACAACACCAACAATCAGCAGTTCAGCAAAAAAGGACCCCGCTTCCTATTGAATTGCCCGGTCAGGTTCGTTAGGGTAGAAATTACTTCGACGTTAGCTCCGTTAATAAAAGTGGTCACTATTATTCTACGATGTCGCTATGGCTGAAAAACAGTTGATGAGTAGAGAGGAAAAAAGCTGGATTCTCTATGATGTCGCAAATTCAGCTTTTGTCCTGATCATGGTGACGGCGATCATGCCCATCTATTTCAAGGATGTTGCCGCTCAGGGCCTGCCCAGCGCTGTCTCAACTGCCCACTGGGGATTTGCCAATTCTGCGGCTGCACTGGTTCTGGCACTGATCGCGCCAATGCTGGGAACCCTGGCAGATTATCGGGACAGAAAAAAACGCTTTTTCCTGTTTTTTCTCTCTGTCGGTCTCATCTTCACACTGGCCCTGTCCTTTATTACTGCCGGCCAATGGCTCCTTTGTCTTGTTCTTTTTATCTGCGCACGCATTGGCTGGGCCGGAGCCAATATTTTTTACGACGCCTTCCTGGTAGATGTGACCACACGAAAAAGGATGGATATGATTTCAGCTCAGGGATATGCGCTCGGCTACATCGGCAGTGTTATCCCTTTTATCATCGTCATCGCTCTTATTCTTTCAGCGGGGTTAGACGACGGCCTCCCGGTAAAAGAGGTACAGCTCGGTTTTGTTATCGTCGCTGTCTGGTGGATACTATTATCAATACCGGCGATCAAAAATGTAAAGCAGGTCCATTTTCTGCCGGTACCCAAATCGCCAATAATCAGCAGCTTTCAACGACTGGCCGATACCTTCAGAAATATCAGACAACATCGACAACCGTTTCTGTTTCTTATCGCCTATTTCTTTTATATTGATGGTGTTGGAACCATCATCAGCATGTCCACGGCTTACGGCAGAGATCTGGGTTTTAGCATTACTCTTCTGATCGTCGTCCTGCTCTTTATCCAGGTCGTGGCCTTTCCCTGCACCCTTCTGTATGGCAAACTTTCAGAAAGATTTGCGACAAAGTCATTACTGATGACAGGTATTATTATCTACTGCCTGGTGACCCTGCTCGCTTTTACCCTGCCATGGATAAGCGATATCAAGATGAAAACCGCTCTTTTCTGGTTCATCGCATTTCTGGTGGCCTCTTCCATGGGAGGACTGCAGGGGTTAAGCAGAAGTTGTTTTGGGAAATTGATTCCTGCAGAAAAAAGTGCTGAATTTTTCGGATTCTATAATGTTTTCGGAAAATTTGCGGCAATCACCGGCCCGTTTCTGATGGGACTGATCACCAGGCTCACCGGAGAAACGCGATGGGGAATTCTCTCAATTCTTGTTCTTTTCCTGGCTGGAGCCTACTTTTTGAACAAAGTTCAGCTGGGGGAAGAATGATCACTATCTGCCAGCTTTGATCCAGTGTGCAATAAAAGACTTAAAAGGCATAGGCTGGTGCCCGTTCCGGGCATTGCAGGAGGCGATCTGAAAGGCGATATCCCATTGCTGCATTAAGGTTTTCCAGCCATACAGTAAGGAATTGCCAGGATCGTAGATATGTGTTGCCTCCGAGGTCACCCCGTTAATTTCAATAACTTTCAGGTTATTCCCCTTCTGAAGATCCTCTTCATTGGCAGCCTTGATATCAAATCTGCCAAAATAAAACCCTTTATATGGTCTGGCTATCTTCTCAATGGCCGTGAGAAGCTCATCTGATGCCAGGTAACCACCATCTAGAAACAAGGTTCCAAGGGAGTGGGCACCGACACGGCCCAATTGTACTGATTCTCCATCGGCAACAATGGAAAGAAGTTCCGGGCCTAATCGCTCAAAAAAGGTTGGCGCCATACACAGGGCCCGACTATCTCGCAATATCAGTTCTTCGAGCGTGTGGTGACCGTCACCTACGACAAAAAGATGTTTTTTCCTGGTAATACTGAATATCGTTCCCGTCTGTTTGTCGGGAAAACGATAATAGAACACTCCAAACTCTTCACCGTGGTGGAACTCCATGATTATAAAATCATCTTCACTATCGTTGAGCCACCCAAGCGCATCCGCTTCATTGAGACAAATACAGACGCCAAGGCCTCGCTGACCTCGGTCCGGCTTGAGCACAATCGGATAATCAAGTGAGTTCTTATCCATAAAATCTTTAAAAATTGAATGCTTGTCAGCAACCGACGTTCCTCTCTCAACAAGCTTCCAGACACCCAGTGAATCCTGGGGTAAGTCCTTAAAGATAGATGATTTTCGCTCTCCAATAAAGCCGCTGTCCGGTTTTATTGATGGATTTACAACGGTGAAAAGTGTCGGCTGGCGATATCGAAAACAACCGAGATAGAGGACATAGAGAAAGGTTACACTATTAGTCACATAGTACGGCCAGAATTCCCAGCGCGAGAGCCTTTGCCACTTACTTACCAGCAGACGTCGACCACGCCAGGAAAAGAGTGGTACAACAAGGCGGGTCATTGCATAGAGCGTGATCAGCAGCCCCAGGAAGAGCCACAGCGCATGATCGGAATATGTTTCAGCATACTGGATAACTTCCCTGCCGATAATCATTGCACCCAGGACCAGTATAGGGGTCCACAGCACGACTGCGACGGCAAAAATAACCATCAGTTTTGTCAGCCCCGCCTTTACCAGACCGGCAGCAAAAAAAGTGGCAGTCCTTGTTCCCGGCAGAAACCTGCTGGTGATGATCAAGGCAGCGCCGCGACGCTCAAAGAGCATTCGACTCTGTTCTACGGTTTTGGGTTTAATAATCCATTTTAATGGCGGGTGATCCAGCGCCGCAACACCAACCAGGTAACCGGTCAGATAGAGCAGAATATCACCGATATAAATACCGAGTGCACTTGCAGCCACGGCAGCGGGTATCGAGATCACTGCTTTTGCTGCAAGCAGTCCTGCGGCAATGCAGGCAAGATCTTCACTAACCAGTGTTGCCAGCGCTATAACAATGAGAATCGTCAGCCCATTACTCGACTCAAGAGCATAGTGTTCAATTTGAGCGAGGAAGCTGTTCACAAAAACACCATCACTGCTCCATGCGCACGTCGGGAGAACGGCAAGGATGGTCAAAGCGACAATTATATGGCGTGGATTAATGAACACGGTTCAAGGCCCTGGTCGTCAGTCCATTCAGGCGACACTGTTCAGAAACCGCCCCATATGAAAATTTTATTGTTTCGGACTCAACGGAGACCTGGCTCAAACTTACGGTCCTGGCATCAGGACGACACATCAACACTGAATGAGCCGGCAGCGCAGGGTCATGCAATATATGATAGGAGAACAACTCTTCAGAAGATGGTGAGTAAACGGTATCAAACCTGCTCCGGTACAAATCCATGCGGTGGCTGATAATTTCTTCTGGCAGATATCCTGATGAGGTTATCGGGCGTTGAACGTCACGCTGTCGGAGAGTATGCAGGGTATCACAATCCCAGGTAACCAGGCGGTGTCCTTCCCGGTCCATAGCAAAAATCAGAAATCCCTTAAACCTTCCGGGATCAGCTGCTGAAACTGCATGGCATAGAGATTCAATGTCTCTCTGGCCGGCGAGTGATTTCAGCAGGATTCCTCTGCTTACCGGATTGGCTGGCCCCGCTTTATTAACCTCATAATTATTGAGCAGACAACCAACGACCCCTTCTGCATTGACCCAGATCCAGGTGCCGCCGCCATCTGCATCAACAGGGCTCAGGTAACTGATGCCAGACGCTTCAAAACGGGCAGGGAGTCTTCCTTCAAGGCGCATTCGAGACTCATCGCGATTAAAAAGAACACCATACGAAGTGTTATTCCGCCACCACGTCACCGTGCACACAACCACATCCTCGTCGCTTTCCTATTCATGCCTGGTTCCATTAACCTTTGTGCTGCAATCCGTTCCTGCAGTCACCACAGATTTTGATAAGAAAAATACCAATCGGTATATAGGCAGCCAACGCCAGCGCCGCAAGTTTGGGAAAGATAACATGAGTCTCCGGAGAATAAATCAGTAGGTAGGCAACCAGCGCCGGCATCTTGTCCAGATGGCAAACAGAAAACAGGGCGGGAACAAATCGTCTCATCAGGTCTGAATGGTTCGGTGCCGTGCCACGAGATGCTCTGTAAAGCAAAAACAGGGCAATAGAACATCCTGCCAGATACAGGCAGACCCCTATGAACACTTCCAGGCCAAGTGTCGAGATCTCAGTGGCTACACGACGTTCTTCTGAGGGAAACCATAAGAAGGCAGGCAGAAAAAGGGCACAAAGATAGGTGAACAATCCAGCACCAAGATATTTAAAATGAGTAGCGGTCACCGGCTGCTCATCTGCCGGCTGCGGTTTGTAGAGGAAAAGCCAGCCAATTAGCCCTGCCAGAACCAGGCCAAGAAGAAAGAAGGGCCATGATGCACCACCACCATAAATCGGGAACCATAATCGATCATCACTGGCTGGTAACAGGAAAATGATACCAAAAAACAGGGCCGCCAGGATACCAAACCCAAGGAGGAGGCCACTCATAATTCTCATCAGACCCGAGAGATAGCACACTCCCGAGACAACCGAACTAAAACCAGCAATTACTATTCTAATAATCATTTATTCGATCCGCTCCCAGTTATTAATCCCGAGTTAACCTGAACAGAGGCGTACCCGGCTGATCGACCTGATAATGGACACATTGTTTACATATTTGCAAGCAGGGCTTTAATTCCGGCCGCCTGTGCCACAGTCATCATGGCGTCACGCTGTCGAAACCCTGCAAAAAGAGCAGCAACCTGAGATCCAAGAAAGCGATCATCACTGTCTTCCTCCTGGTCAAGTATTGACAACAGCATGGCTGTATCACCGTTATCAACTGCCGTCACCATGTCATTAAGCCACTCCGCTTTGCTGCCATCAAAATGTATATCACTCAGTGCCTCAAGATAAACAGACATGATATCAGATGATAGTTCAAAAATCGCATCCTCATCATCATCCCGGCTCGCACTGAATACAGATTCTATCAGTGTATTTAATTCCTCAACCTGCATACCACCTCTCCTGATTTGACTCATTGACAACTATGTCTGCCATTTCAGCATATTGACTCTACCAGCTTTACACTTTAGTGAGCTTTGCCTTATTATCAACAATAAAGCATAATGGCCCAGTAAAAACCTGGGGCTTCCAGGTCGAGGTATTTACTGAGCCATTATTGGCTGTGTGACCGGCTCAAGAAATTAGAAAATATAATAAGTTCAAACACTAAGGCCTGGAAAATAGTCGGTTATAAACAGCATGTCCTCCTGGAACAGAACCCGGTTTATCTCTGAGAACCCTTGCCAACCTTTTTCAGGATCATCCGGATATCGCCTACCTGGACAGGTATGCGCATGCATGCTGTTCCCCATTCGGTGCCGCCGAGCAGCGGAGCAGGT
>CAZOWJ010000113.1:8918-10515 GCA_964583415.1 uncultured Desulfocapsaceae bacterium | reverse complement strand
ACGGCAAAACTCCTTAATCTCCTGCTCGGTTCCGGGTTCCTGCTTTTTAAATTGATTGCAGGGAAATCCAAGTATGACCAAGCCCTTCTCACTATAGGTTTGATAGAGCTTTTCCAGGCCGTCATACTGGGGGGTAAAGCCGCACTTGCTCGCCACATTGACGATGAGCATGACCTTTCCTTCGTATGATGCAAGTGTTGTTGTTTTACCGTCAATAGTTTTGACTTCAAAATCATATATGGTGTCCATTTTCTCTCCTTTGACCATGGTGATAGAAAACGAAATAAATAGAGCAATAAAATTAATTTTTAATTTTCCAGGGTCATGAGATAAGATCTAAGATTCTTCTGCGTATTTGCAAGGCCGAGTTTTTGCCGAAGTCGTTTCCGATGAAAATCAATGCCGCTAACTGAAAGGTTCATTATGTCGGCAATCTCTTTACTGGACCTGCCGTTGCGAACCAGGTTTGCAACTTCTGTTTCCTGGGGTGTTAATAATAATCCCAATGAAGAGAGGGTGCGTAAAAACGGTGAGACAATATCTCGCAGGTTGTTGTCTGCTATTTCGACAAGGGTTCGATGTCTTTCAGAAAGCTGCCCCTGCTGCAGTTTTTCAATATATGGCAACACCAGACGATCTACATTTTTGTATACCGTTTCTTCCAGCCTGGCTTTGTCTTCGTCCCTCTGCCTGAGCAGCACACGAAGAGCGGTGTTGGTCTCCTCAAGTTTTTCACGTTCGAGCAGCAGTTCACTTTCTTTCTGTTTCAGTTCTTCCTGCATTATCATGATAGGAGTGATGTCTTCGTGGGTTATAACTATTTTTGCCACCTTCGCTTCCCTGAACGGTACGACTCGAACGACGAACCATCTCTTCTGGTCCGGCGAATGACACGGGTAATGGGTGACAAATTCAGGTATTTTCCCCGAGATAACCTGCTTTATGCCAATGCCTACCCGACTTGCATCATTTTCTGAATCCAGGGGAGCAGCCTCACAGATTGAAAGATAGTTCGTACCGACGCTATCAAAAGTTTCCGGCATTCCGTTTTCCTGGGCATAGTCCTGCCAGGCCTGATTCGTTTCTTGGATCACGCCCTTGTTGTCGATTATTGCAACATGTGCCGACATTGAGTTAACAATCTCTTTATAAAGATTCTTTTTAGCCAAAACAAGACCTCATCATTGGTAGTTTATACTATCATTAGTACCCTATTTGTCTGCCGTTGTGCCATAGTTTTTTATCCCTAATCTTTTAATCAGGAGATGGTAAAAACCATCTGAACTATCAAATCACACTTTATTGTGAGGTCCACACATGAAAGGCGGAATAGAATCACTGACCTGGCTCAAGGATAAAAACGGCAAAGAATATGTCTGCTCTCTTGAGAGCAGCGATAAAAAATCATATGAGGAACTCACCGAAGATGAAAAAAGAAAATGTGCTGACGTAAGCCAGATTGTCAGCACAGATCGCAGGTAATTTACTATTCTACTCCATCTCTTCATCTACTGAGGAGATGATGTATCATTTGCGATTCTGCTTTCTTTTCCTTCTATATGGCTTGACTAGATACCTTTTGCATTTATTTTCAGAG
>CAZOWJ010000113.1:0-8818 GCA_964583415.1 uncultured Desulfocapsaceae bacterium | reverse complement strand
CTTTCTTTTCCTTCTATATGGCTTGACTAGATACCTTTTGCATTTATTTTCAGAGGTTAGAGATATTCAATGGAGAGTATGAACTATCCATTATTGATAGTATTTACTATCAATACACTACCTTTATGCCATTATTGTATTGAGGCAAAACAATCTTACTTTATACTACGAGAGAGAGCACACGATGCTTTCACCAGTGAAACACAAACCATATAACAGAGTATCATTATGAAATTACTAGCAATACTGTTAATATCAATTCCACTGCTCAGCTGCTCCAAAGCAGACCTGAGCCAATACCAGGACAATGAACCCGCCTTCAGCCTCTTTGAGTACTTCCAAGGTGAGACAACTGGCTGGGGAATGGTTCAGGACCGCAAAGGCAATCTCACTCGCAGGTTTGTAGTGGACATTCGGGGTACGGTTAATGGTGACAACCTCTCCCTTGATGAAGATTTCGAATGGAGTGATGGTGAAATAAGTTCGAGAATATGGTCCATCACAAAAACGGGGAAGCATGCGTTTTCCGGTACTGCAGATGATGTCGTGGGCAGTGCAACGGGTGCAGTGTATGGCAACGTACTGAACTGGCGCTACTACCTGAACATCGTGGCGGACGGAAAAACCTGGAAAGTTCACCTTGATGACTGGATGTTCCTTCAGAATGACAATGTACTCATCAATAAGACCAAAATGAGCAAGTTTGGCATTTCTCTCGGGGACATAACTATTGTTTTCCGTAAAGATGGAGAACGAGGATAACTATGAAAACATTAACTGTATTAATTACGCTATTGCTCATAACCACATCAAACAGTTATGCGGTGACTGATTCCATGCAGCTCCGAGGCCATGGAAATGTCTACTATCTCAGTTTCATAAAAGTATACAAGGCCTCTCTGCTGACAGTAAAAGATGCCGACACCCTCAATATTCTTGATCCGGGCATCTCAAAATGCTTAAAGTTGGAATATGATGTTTCCCTCACTTCTGAAAATTTCATTGAAGGAGCGAACACCGTGCTTGGCCGGCAATATTCAAGTGAACAACTCAACGCGCTCCAGCAAGAAATCGAAGCTCTTCACAGTGCCTATCAACCAGTTCAGAAGGGAGACAGTTACCGGCTCTGTTACAATAGCGACAACGCCACAACAACATTAACGCTGAATGATAGAGATCTTGTCTCAATTACATCGCAGGAGTTCAGCTCGGTATACTTTGGTATCTGGCTGAGCCCTGACAAGCCGTTAGACAAAAAGTTGCAGCGCAATTTGGTGGCAGGCAAAAATTAACCTGACCGGAGAAGCGATCAAATGGAACAGTTCTTAAAAGTCTACCAGGACCTGAACCTGGATAATATCGACAGCATAGAAGAGATCTACGGTCATGACATACATTTTATTGACCCTGCTCATGAAATCAGGGGACTAGCTGAGCTTCGCATGTATTTCGAGAACCTCTATAAAAACATTAATACTATTCATTTTGATTTCCTTCATCCAGCACGCGCTCAGGATCAGGGTTATGTGCAGTGGCAAATGATATTCTCCCACCCCAGGTTAAAAAACGGTCAGGATATTTCTGTTCATGGGGCATCATTTTTGAAATTTTCCCCTGATAACAAGGTGCATTTCCACCGGGATTATTTTGACCTTGGCAGCATGCTTTATCAGCACCTGCCGCTTCTCGGCACAGTTGTTAAATCAATCAACAGGAGGCTGGGATCATGAGAATCCTGATCACCGGTGCCACTTCAGGTATCGGCAAACAACTCGCTCTTGACTATCAAAAGGATGGTCATGAAATCTGGGTAATCGGTCGCAACCAGGAAGCTCTTGACGAATTAGCTGAAGCTGGTTTTCACACGGCCCGCCTGGATCTGTCAGAGCGAACAGAAAGTCTGCAATGGTTTTCCACGCTGACCGCTGTTGACCTGGCTGTTTTAAACGCCGGGTCGTGCGAATACATTGACCTGCCTGAATTTGACAGTGCGCTGGTTTCCCGGGTCATGCGCGCCAACGTTGAATCGGTGGCGATCTCAATTGAAGGTATCCTCCCTGCTCTGAGAAACGGTACTAATCCGCATCTTGTTGTCGTTGGATCATCTGCGTCTTATCTTCCTCTTCCCCGGGCTGAAGCATACGGAAGTTCAAAGGCAGCTGTCGCCTATATGGTAAATACCTTAAGACTTGATCTTCACCGTGAAAATATTGCTGTCAGTCTTGTGTCCCCGGGGTTTGTAGAGACGCCTCTTACCAAGAAGAATGATTTCCCCATGCCATTTCAGGTCAGTGTTCAAGAGGCATCAAAGCGGATCCGGAATGGAATTGCCAAAAGAAAAAAAGAAATCCACTTTCCCAAGCGTTTTACCTACATCCTGAAAGCCCTGTCGATGCTTCCCAACTCAATTTGGACTGTGATTGGAAAAAGATTGGTAAAAAATGAAAAATAAAAAGATTGCCATCATCGGTACCGGCATTTCCGGTCTTGTCTGCGGATATCACCTGGCTAAAAGGGAATGTGATATCACCCTCTATGAGGCGTCAGACTATATCGGAGGCCATACCAATACTTCAGATGTAGCGTTTAACGGAGAAAAAAGTCAAATTGACACAGGTTTCATCGTCTTCAATGATCGCACCTATCCCCATTTCATAAGCCTTCTGCAAGAAATTGGTGTTGAATATCAACCCACGGAAATGAGTTTCTCTGTTCGAAATGACCAATTGGACCTGGAATATAACGGCAATAATTTCAACTCGATGTTTGCCCAAAGATCCAACATTCTCCGTCCCCGCTTCTGGCAAATGCTCAGAGATATCGTTCGCTTCAACAAGGATGTGAGAGCGGTTGCAAAGAATGACACCAGCCTGACCATCGGCCAGTACCTGCAGGACTCCCATTATTCAACCATCTTCAAGGATAACTACCTGCTGCCGATGATCTCGGCCATATGGTCGATGGGGCTTCAGAGTTGTGTTGATTTTCCCCTGGGGTTTTTTGTGCGATTTTTTGAGAATCACGGTCTACTGGACATTGCCAATCGCCCGCAGTGGTACACAATAAAAGGTGGCTCAAGCAGCTATATCGCCCCACTTACATCCCGTTTCAGCAGCAAAATAGTGCTGAACACCCCGGTTACACGGGTTGAGAGAAATGATGACAGTGTTCTCATCCATACCGACCGCAACCAAGAGACATATGACCAGGTTATTCTTGCATGCCACGGAGACCAGGCTCTTGCACTGCTCCAGCAGCCAACTGAAAAAGAACAGCAGGTTCTCGAAAAATTTCAGTTTTCAGAGAACCAGGTAGTCCTTCACACAGATATCTCGCACCTGCCAAGACGTCAAAAAGCCTGGGCAAGCTGGAATTACCGTGTTGTTGACAGCGCCAGGGAGCAGACAGCGCTCACCTACAACATGAACATTCTCCAACAGCTGAAGAAACAGAATACCTATCTCGTTACGCTTAATCAGGACATCGAAGAGAAACATGTGATTCAGCGATTTTCTTACAGCCATCCAATTTATACAACCTCAATGATTCAAGCCCAGTCACAATGGCAATCCATATCAGGAATTGACCGTATACACTATTGCGGGGCATACTGGTTCAACGGCTTTCATGAAGACGGCGTGCGCAGCGGCCTGAGGGTCTGCGATATGCTGGAGGAGTTATAATGGAATCAGCAATCTACTCGGGCCATATAGCCCACACAAGACATATTCCAAAGCTCCACACCTTCCGGTATCCTTTTTTTATGTGGTACCTGGACCTGGATAACGTTGATCATCTGCAGGATCTGGGCAAATGGTTTTCATCCAAAAAATGGGCCTTAAGCCGTTTTCGCAGGGCTGACTATCTGGGCGAAGCCAGCCACTCACTGGCCGATTGTGTAAAAGATAAAATGAACAATCTTACCGGCAGCAACGTTACCGGCAAGGTCTTTGGACTACTCAATCTACGCACGGCCGGTCTCTATTTCAGCCCGATAAATTTTTATTATGGATTTGACGAAACCGGTAAGGCATCGCACCTCCTCGCAGAAGTTTCCAACATCCCCTGGAATGAGCGCCATTATTACGCCCATTATCTGGATAAAACCCTTGATGAAAAAATCGAAGACAAGGCCTTCAAAGTTTCGCCGTTCAATCCGAGCAAGAATCAAACATACAAGTGGATTATCGGAGCACCAGAAGAAAAAGTAGCCATCAACCTCGGGGTTCACGATGAGCGGGGGCATGTTTTTGAGGCCTCACTGAGATTAACCAGGCAACCATTTACAAAACAGTCTGCAAGAAAACTCATGATTAAAAAACCGGTGATGACAGCTTTCATTATTGCCGGAATCTACTGGCAGGCCATGAAAATCTTTTTGAAAGGCATACCCTACATACCATACGAGAAGGAGGAAGCATGAACGGCATAGCCACAAACGAGCAACAGGTTTTTGAAAAAAGCCCCTCTTTATCTGCGAGATGGGCGAAAACTATCTTTACAAAACTGGTTGCCAACATTCGATATGGCCAGATTGTTTTGCAGGATGGAGAGCAGATGGAAACCTTCGGTGATGATACATCGATGTCTGTCCATGTCACCGTATTGAACCAACGTTTTTATTCCAAAGTGCTTCTGGGAGGATCTATTGGCGCAGGTGAAGCCTATGTTGAAAATCTCTGGAAAGTCGACGATCTGACAATGCTTGTACAGATCATGGCGCGCAACATGGCACTGCTTGATGAACTGGAGCAGAAATTCTTCTGGGTCTACCAGCCCTTCAGAATTCTTAAACATAAACTAAATCATAACAGTAAGGTCGGGTCCAAAAAAAATATTATTTCCCATTATGATCTCGGCAACGAGATGTATCGTTCATTTCTTGACCCTACGATGATGTATTCTTCGGCAATGTATCCGAAAAAAACAAGCAGCCTTGAAGAGGCATCGGTTCATAAACTCGAGACAATATGCAAGAAACTTGACCTCCAGCCATCTGACAAGGTCATAGAAATTGGTTCGGGCTGGTGTGGGTTTGCCATATATGCAGCTGGTAAATACGGCTGCCACGTGACCACCGTTACTATCTCAGAAGCCCAATATCAGGAGGGGAAAAAGAGAATTGAGGAAGCCGGGCTGAGCGACAGGATCACGCTGCTCAGACAGGATTACAGAGACCTGACCGGCAGCTATGACAAACTGGTAAGCATTGAGATGATCGAGGCAGTGGGACATCGCTATCATCCTCAGTTTTTCTCAAAATGCAACGAACTACTCAAAGACAGCGGAATTATGCTGATCCAGGCTATCACCATGAGGGACCAGGGTTACCAGCAATATATTAAAACCGTTGATTTTATTCAGCGTCACATATTTCCTGGTGGATGTCTGCCATCAAACAACAGGATGCTTCAATTGGTCTCCAGTGAAACCGATATGGTGGTCAGGCAGCTGGATGATTTTGGTTTCGATTACGCCCGAACCTTGAGAGAATGGAGAAACAGGTTCAATCAATCGTTTTCCGGACTGAGAAACAAAGGCTATGATGATACATTCAAACGACTCTGGAATTTTTATCTTTGCTACTGTGAAGGCGGCTTTCTTGAGCGGGCCATCAGCGTAGTACATCTGGTTGCCACGCGCCCGAATAACCGGAACACCGTTGGTTAAAATGTATATCCTTCTCAACGTTATCCTCTACCAGGTTGTCTGGTTTCTCTGCGTTTTCAAAGAAAACCAGGGTGCGCTCATTGCACTCGTCTTCCTGGTTGCACATTTGTTTTTTTCCCCATACAGGATAAAGGATATGAGGATGATGGCAGTTCTCCTTGCCGTCGGAACACTGATTGATGGTACACTCTATCTTGCCGGATTCATGACCTACAATGTTCAGGCATTGCCGATTCCGTTCTGGCTTGCAGTGGTCTGGCTGGCACTTGCCACCCTGCCCCATCACAGCCTGAAATGGCTCAAAGGGCGCATTTTGCTCTCTTCGCTTCTTGGTGCTCTGGGAGGACCGCTTGCATACTGGGCCGGAGTAAAGGCAGGTGCTGCCAGCTTCACGCTTCCCCTTATCTCCTCCCTCGCACTGCTGGCAGTGATTTGGGGAGTACTTTGGCCGTTTACCATGTATATTGCAAATAAAGACCTGCCAAAGAATTGATTAGCCATTACTCCTATAACCATCTGATCCGAGGGTATGCCAATGAACAACAGCACGAACAGCGAACTCAAAATAGGAGTCAGCTCCTGTCTTCTTGGAAACGAGGTCCGTTTTGACGGCGGTCATAAGCACGATCGCTACATAACCGGGACCCTTTCCAACTATATTACTTTTGTACCGGTATGTCCCGAAGTTGAGTGCGGTCTTTCAATACCCCGCGAAGCGATGAGATTGACCGGTGACCCGGAGAAGCCGACACTGATCACCAACAAAACAGGGATAGATCACACCGAACGCATGATTAACTGGGCTAAGAAAAAGGTCGTTCAGCTGGAACAGGAGTCACTGTGCGGATTCATCTTTAAAAACAGATCACCATCCTCAGGAATGGAACGGGTGAAGGTGTACGACAAGAACAATGTGCCGCGCTCAATCGGGGTTGGTCTGTTTGCCAGGGCATTTATGGATCATTTTCCCTTGCTGCCGGTGGAAGAAGAGGGACGCTTGCATGATATTTTATTACGTGAGAATTTTATTGAATCAATCTTTGTCTACAGGAGATGGCGTGATGTGGTAGCTTCTCCATCTGCTGGCGGCCTGGTCGATTTTCACTCCAGGCACAAACTGCTTTTAATGGCTCATAGTGAAAAACACTGCAGGATGATGGGAAAGATGATTGCCCAGGCGGGTAAAGTCGATCATAACGAACTCATCGGCCAGTATCAGGAATCTCTAATGGCTGCCATACGCCTCAAACCAACCATCAAAAAGCATGTTAACGTTCTGATGCACATGATGGGTTATTTTAAAAAGCTCATTTCTGCAGATGAAAAACAGGAACTGCTGAGTGTTATTAACCAGTTTCATGAATGTATCGTACCGCTTATAGTGCCGATAACCCTTTTAAACCACTACATAAGAAAATTTAACGAACCGTACCTGAACAAACAATACTACCTGAACCCGCATCCTCTGGAACTTAAATTGAGAAACCATGCCTGAGACGCTGCCAATTAAACGAGTACTCATCACAGGGGCAACCGGATATATCGGCAGACGCCTCACCCATCGCCTCTTAAAGGACACAGCCTGCGATATTCGCCTCTTTGTCCGGAACCAGAGAAAAGTACAACTCTCTGTAGCCGAAGAGGTAGAACTGTGTGAGGGCAACACCTTTGATACGGACTCACTTGATACTGCTCTTTCCGGGGTCGATACTGCCTTTTACCTGATACACTCCATGGGGTCTGACAAGGACTACCAGGAACTTGACAAAAAGAGTGCAGAACACTTTCGTACGGCCTGCATCAAGGCGGGAGTGAGAAGGATTGTCTACCTCGGCGGACTCGGCGTCAGGGAGAGCGCGAGCAAACACCTTCTCAGCCGCATTGAAACAGGAGAGATCTTGTCGGCAGAGCCGGGCAAGATCCAGACAATATGGATACGGGCAGGAGTAATTGTCGGTTCAGGAAGTGCCGGCTTTGAAATTATCAGAAATCTCTGCCAGAAACTACCGGCCATGATCACCCCGCTTTGGGTCCGCACCCGGACGGAAGCAATTGGCATTGAAGATGTCCTCTCCTATCTGCAACAGTCAATTACTCTTGATCATACTGAAAATATCGTTGTTGATATCGGTTCTGAAAAAATCAGCTTCCAGCAGATGCTCGCACAGGCAGCAGAGCTCATGGGACTGCGCCGTTTTCTGATTCCGGTTCCTGTTCTGTCGCCTAAACTGTCGTCCTACTGGCTCATCCTCTTTACACCGATTCCTTTTAAACTTGCATCATCCCTGGTTGAAGGGCTGAAGAGTGAGACAGTCCGTGAAAACGATAATGCCCGTATCTACTTCCCCTCGATATCACCAACTTCCTATCGTGATAGCGTCAGACATGCTATATCCGAACTTGAACAGGATCATATCATCAGCCGATGGTGCGACAGCAGCAGTGAGAAAGCGTGTGATATAAAAGATTTTGACAATCCGACTGGCGCAATACTGCGGGATATTCGCATTATCGCTTTTCAAGAAGAAGACAATCAGGATGAGGTCTTCAAATCGGTCTGTTCCATCGGCGGTCCAAATGGCTGGTTCAGGTATAATTTTCTCTGGCGTCTCAGAGGAGTACTCGACAAGATATCAGGAGGCTATGGGCTTTCCCGGGGGCGGAGAAACAACCGCGAATTAAGGATTGGTGACGCTCTAGATTTCTGGAAAGTCGCAGATATCAAAGAGGGAAAACGTTTGCTTCTCTATGCCCAGATGAAACTTCCCGGACAGGCATGGCTGGAATTTGACATTCAACCTTACCAACTCGTTCAAACCGCCCACTTCATTCCGCATGGCATCCTCGGAAGGCTCTACTGGTATTCAGTTTATCCGCTCCATGTTTTTGTCTTCTCAAACCTGGCAAAAACCATCGTCAAGTTATCCCGGGAAACAAGTCACTGAATACCTTTTTTCACCCCGCTACCATTATTTCTCGACACCTGAAGTAAAATCCAGACAAGACAACTGCAGTGATCATTAGCTCTTGAAACCATCGGTATATAAAAATTTAATTAATTTGTTGAAAAGGTGCTTCACAGAGTGCTCAATAGACCTTACTATAAAATACGATTCGACCAATACGGTCTATTTTTGAGATAAATCGC
>CAZOWJ010000112.1:0-10522 GCA_964583415.1 uncultured Desulfocapsaceae bacterium | reverse complement strand
TTTTTTCATCTGGTTTTAGCGCTGCCATCAACAGCACTTGACTGACCATTAAAAAACTCTTATTCTTTGCCCTGTCCCATAATTATTCGTGAAGAAGAAGATTCTTTTTTTTTATCCAATATTTTAAGGAGTTGAAAATGCTCGAATTAAAAAAAGGTGCCGATATTCTGGTGACTGTCGGGGGTATTACAACAGCGGCAGAAGCTCAGAAAATTATCGAAGGAAAACTGGATTCAGCCAACCTTGCAAAGCTTGCCCCAGTTACCAATAGCGAAGCACGGATCAAAATCGCCAATGCAATTTCGATGTGCAAGCCCGATTCGGTTTTTGTTAATTCAGGAAGTGACGAGGATGTGCAGTGGGTGCGTGAATACTCGCTTACCAAGGGAGAAGAGAAGAAACTGGCGAAGGATGGTCATACCATCCATTTTGACCTCCCCCAGGATCAGGCACGGCTTGTTAACCAGACATTTTATATCATCAATGAAGGCGAAAAGATGAGTTCACTCGCCAAATCGCTGCTTCGAGAGGAGGCAACCCACTATATCCGCACCTACATGGACGGCATCATGCAGGGCAAGACCATGATGATCGGTTTTTACAGTCGTGGACCGGTTGGCGCTGAGGCGGCGCTGCCTGCAATCGAGATTTCCTCTTCCACCTATGTCCTTCACTCGGCAGAGCTGCTCTATAGAAACTGCTATGATCAATTTGACCGGGAAGTCGAGAGAACCGGCATTTTCTACACCAATGTCCACTCAGAAGGACCCAACAGGGTAGAGGATGTGCCCAATGCCCGTATCCTGATGGATCGAAGCTGGATGACGACGTTCTCATCGTTTTGTACCTATGCAGGCAACACCCTGTTGATGAAGAAAGGAAACCACCGCTTTTCCGTTGACTACGCCACCTATTACAAAAAAGAAGAACAGCTCTCAGAGCATATGTTCATTACCGGCCTGACCGGGCCTGATGGACGCAAGACCTACTTCGCCGGCGCTGCGCCGTCGGGATGCGGCAAAACCACAACAGCAATGGTGG
Organism: uncultured Desulfocapsaceae bacterium; assembly: GCA_964583415.1. Classification (GTDB taxonomy): domain Bacteria; phylum Desulfobacterota; class Desulfobulbia; order Desulfobulbales; family Desulfocapsaceae; genus MADRE3. Next base: position 9,481 of record CAZOWJ010000112.1, on the reverse strand, counting down.
GGAGTGACTTTATTGGTGATGACCTTGCCCAGATATGGATTGCTGGTGACGGAACGATTCGGGCCATTAACCCCGAAAAAGGGATCTTCGGTATTGTCGAGGACGTCAACCGCGAAGGTGACCCATACCTAATGGACTGTCTGCGCGGCGACGGTACGGAGGTCATCTGGTCCAACGTGCTCATTGATGAGAACAATATTCCCCATTGGGTCGGTAATGGTGAAGATCCGCCCAAAAAAGGAATTAATTTCCAGGGTGAATGGCACGAGGGCAAGACGGACGCAGACGGCAATGCCGTTCCGATGTCGCACAAGAACTCCCGATGCACTCTGCTGGCCTCTGCCATTGCCAATTACAGCTCAGAAGCATCGGAAGATCCTGCAGGTGTTCCGGTAAAGGTTTTCACTTACTCCGGCAGAGATGCCGACACCATGCCTCCGGTCTGGGCTGCAAAATCCATGGACGAGGGTGTTGTTATTGGAGCATCAATTGTCTCCCAGGCAACGGCAACTGAAGTCGGTGTTACCGGCGTCAGACGCCAGCCATGGGCAAATGCCCCGTTTATTCCTGGAGCGCTTGCCGACTATATGGATGCCCAGTTCGCTTTTTTTAATTCCACAAAACTCACAGCAACTGGAAAACCGCTAATGGCCGGGCTCAATTATTTCCTCACCCATGGCAATAGGGGCGGCGCTGGCACTGGCCTGCTCGGAGAAAAAAAGGATGTAAAAGTGTGGCTCGGCTGGCTTGAACGTTTTGCAAACAATGATGTAGAAGCAATAGAGACACCAATCGGTTACCTACCCCACTACGCTGATCTCAAAAAACTTTTTGAGTCAATAGACAAGGAATATCCCAAATCGCTCTACGATATGCAGTTTGCTCTCTATATCGATAACATTATTCACCGAATTGATCTGCAGACCGAAGCCTATGGTAAAGAGGAGAATATCCCCGAGACCCTTTTTGCGATCTACCGGCAACAGAAACAAGAACTTCAACAACTAAAAGCCCAACACGGAGCCATTGTCAACATAGAAGATCTCAGTTAATCCGCTGTTCTGGGGTGAGTTGACCCCCTGTTAGCTTCTGTCCCGCTAACAGGGGGTTTGTTCTTAATTACCGGTCTGTTTTTGTTGATCTCATTGCATTATTCACTAACTGCATTATTCTGGGTCGATGGAACCATCTAACCCAGAGAAGGCCGGCGAGTCCGCCGTCATCTCCTCACCACATCATGAATTGATCGATGCCTGCTCACTGGTGCTGTCTGCGAAAAATATCAAACATCATATCCAACAGGACAGCAACGGAACCATTGCCATCATCGCCTCTCCCCAGGTGGTTGAACGGGCCCGCTACCAGCTCAGGCTTTATCTCGAGGAAAACAGAAACTGGCCCCCTCCCCAGGTCATTGTCCAGCACTCTTCCTTCCCGTCGCTCTTACCAACAATCGTCTTAATTGGATCCCTGGCCTTTTTTTTCATGATTACCGGACCCTGGAGGCCAGGATCAGTATGGTTTGAAACGGGGGCAAACGACGCTGATGCGATTCTTGACGGTGGACAATGGTATCGGCTTATCACTTCACTCACCCTTCATGCCGATTTTTCACACCTGGCCGGTAACTGCCTGATCGGGGCCATCCTGGTCTATTTTTTCCTGCAAATCAACGGGGTCGGCTTTGGCCTGCTGGCTATTTTGATCTCCGGGTCAACAGGCAACCTCATCAATATTCTTGCTCATGGAGGGGCTCATCTTTCGGTGGGGTTCTCCACGGCCATATTCAGTATTATCGGTATGCTCTCAATGTATCAGATGATCGAGCAGCGCCAACCCTTTGGGATCAGGCTCTTTGTTCCGTTCATGGCAGGTGCGGCCCTGCTGGCCATGCTCGGCAGTTCCGGAGAGCGAACGGACCTCGGCTCCCATCTCTTTGGTCTACTTTCCGGGCTTATCATCGGTCTGATCATTGCGCTCAGGCCGGTCAAACAACTGCGCCAGTCCTCCTTTATGCAGATTTTCTTTTTCATCATCGCTGTCGGCTCATTATTCTTAAGCTGGAACAGCGCAATCACGGCGAAATTAGGCTGAACTTGTTTCTTTAATCTTTATGGTATATTTTATGGTATATTCTTTACGGTTTCGTTTGCAAAATGGCCAATGAGTACTTACCATAGTTGGTGAAATATATGAGAGTTAATAATACAATCGACACTCAGCAGGGGCTTTTGCCCCTGGGAAGTTTCGGTCAATTTCAAATTTACAGGAGATATATTAATGGCAGATCAGGACCAACCTCCCTGGGGAAAGAAGAAAAGGCCGCAATCCCCCGAGGAAATAGTTGCTCAAATAATCAAGAAACTGCAGGATTATTTCTCTGACACAAAAAGAAAAAGTCCGGACAGCAGCGACCCTTCTGGACCGCCCAGTCCTGCCAATCCACTTGCCTCTATTGGAAAAATACTGATCTTCGCCCTGATCGGTATTATTCTTTTTGGTGTTTTCCAGTCGTTTTTCAAGGTATCTCCCCAGGAAGTAGGTGTCGTACTCCGCCTGGGAAAATATACTCGAACAGCCCAACCTGGACTGCATTTCAAAATTCCATACATCGAGTCTCTTTATAAAGTCAATGTCAGACAGATCCAGAAGCAGGAATTTGGCTTCCGCACCCGCAATCCTGGGCAAAAGACTTCATTTGACAGTAAGGGATATGATATGGAATCCCTTATGCTGACGGCAGACAAAAACGTTATCAACGTTGCCTGGATTGTCCAATACCGGGTCGGAGATCCTGTCAATTATCTTTTTAAGGTCCAGGATGTCAAGCAGGCCATTCATGATCTTAGTGAAAGTGTTACCAGGCGTGTCGTCGGTAACATGGATTTCGATTATGTCCTGAGTAACCGGGATCTGCTGGCGGCAACTGTTAAACTGGAGCTGCAGCAACAACTGAGTTTTCTACAGGCGGGTATCGACCTGATTACCGTCCAGTTTCAGGATATCAACCCGCCTGATCCGGTAAAGCCTGCCTTTAACGAGGTAAACGAAGCGGACCAGGATATGAAGCGGCTGGTGAACGAAGCCGAGGAAACCTACAACAGGGTCATTCCTGCAGCCCGCGGTAATGCCCTTAAAATAGTTGAGGAAGCATACGGTTATGCCAAAGAGCGTGTCAACGATGCCCAGGGTCAGACGTCGAGGTTCCTTGACATATTGGCAGAATACAGGAATGCTCCTGAAGTTACACGACAACGAATGTACCTGGAGACCATGCAGGAAGTTTTACCAACGGTAGAAGCCATTTATGTGATGGATGAAAGCCAACAGGGGCCGTTGCCCTTATTAAATCTTCGCACTGGCAACACTCCGGTAAAAGCCGGCCAGTAAAACCCAATCTTTTAAAGGAATAAAGCATGAAACAGATAGCTAATTTTCTCCTGGTTGGCCTCGTTCTAATCGGTATTGTCGTTGTTTATGACGGCTTCTACATTGTAGAAGAGGGCAAACAGGTAATGATCACCCAGTTTGGTAAGACCATCGGCGAGCCAAAAATAGATGCCGGGCTTTATCTCAAAATGCCCTTTCTCCAGCAGGTCAACGAGTTCGATAAACGTATCCAGATCTGGGATGGCGACCCGAACCAGATTCCCACCAACGATAAAACCTTTGTTTACCTCGATATCACCGCCCGCTGGAGAATTAATGACGCATTAAAATATATGCAGGCGGTTCGCACAGAATCTCGGGCCCAGTCACTGCTCGATGATATCATTGGCGGCACAGTCCGGGATATGGTCAATAAAAACAACCTGATAGAAATAATCAGGAGCTCTGACTGGTCGCTTGACACCATGACCCCGTCAAATCAGGAACCGGGCACCCAGCCATTACAGGGCCGTGATGTCATATCTGACCAAATTCTGGCAATTGCAGCACGTGCCACCCCGCAATACGGCATAGAATTGCTCGATGTCCTGTTCAAGAGAGTAAACTATATTGAGTCGGTAAGAGTACGTGTCTATGACCGGATGATCTCGGAACGAAAAAGGATCGCAGCCGAGAAACGTTCATTGGGCGAAGGCCAGAAAGCTGAAATCCTCGGTAAAGTTGATCGCCAGTTAAGGGAAATCACCTCAACAGCCAATAAGGAAGCGCTTGAGATTAAGGGTAGGGCAGATGGTGAGGCCACCAAAATCTATGGTAAAGCCTACAACCAGGATCCGGACTTCTTTGCGTTTCAGAAGACGCTTGAGAGCTATAAGAAAATTATCAGCAACAACTCATCTCTAATTCTCTCATCTGACTCTGATCTTTACAAATATTTAAAGAACGTCACGGCAGACTGATCATTGTCGACGATACCGGCTGCCCCGAATTACCTTCGGGCAGCCGGTTATCCGTATTGATGAGCTCCCCGGAAAGTATCAGCGAAGTTTGATATCGGGTCCAGGGTCATTTCCGGCAGTTGGATATGAAGGACTCTGTTCAGGCTTGAAAACGATACGTCCCTTCAGATTCAGGATCTCTTCAAAACGTTCAAGCAGCTCTTCGTCTGCCATTTCTTCAACACCGAGCTGATCAAACCGGCAATTGCAGCGGTTGAGCTGACCATCACACCAGGGACACTGCTCCACCGGGCATCCAAGGATGTGCACCTCCCCAGTTGCAACGCCGCAGATCACACAGCTGGCTGCAGAGGTCTGAGTCAGCAGCTCCAGTTGGTCAAATGAACCCTCTGTTTTTTTTGAAAATGAGGCGACATCCTCAAAACCAAAATAAAGGAGGATGTCCTCATCACTAATCCCCTGCTGATAGTCACCAATATACTGGACCTCCTTATCAGAGCCAAAATAGAGATAATGATGGGCGGCTGTCTTTAAAGCGAAGATAAAGGCGCCCTGTTTTTCTGCAACAACTCTGAGGTCACAGGCCATTTCTTCGCGGCCTTCAGGGAGTTCGGAATAGTAATTCCTGAATACATTAACTGCTGCGGGATGATGACTGTATCGAGCAATCACTGCCAGGGCCTCTGCATACTCTTCCTCTCTGACCACATATTGTATGAGAAGTTCCGTATCCAGCCCATCAATCCCGAGTTTATCTTTTTGCATTGTCTCTTATATCCATTGTTCATTACACTCATTGATCATGAATGTACTCATTTTAGTCATAATAGAGTGTAATAATAATCAGTTGTGGTTAACAGAACCAGTTTTTTGTGAAAAGAACATTTGAAAAAATAGCCTCTTCAGACTATATTTGCACCTAATTTACAATATCTGAGACTGTTATCTCCATCTGCACTCACCCGGCTGTAGCTTTCCGATTATCTGAGATGTTTACCCATGTACCGGAAATCTTTGCTATCCGACAGGTCGTAAATTATCTCGTCTCACGGTAGCCTTCAACATCATCGTTCCTGGAACGTGTAGAAGTTCAGCCCAAGCTCAGTAACCATTGTGTGTCACGGGAGTACCCCTGTTCACCAATCGTAGAGGTTTATCAATGACCAACAAAACAGCACAATTAGTTGTAGACGGTAAAACATATGAATTTCCTATCGTTAAAAGTACAACCGGAGAAGAGGCAGTTGACATTCGAACATTGCTGAAAACAACCGGACTTACAACCTTTGACAGCGGTTTCATGAATACCGGCTCCTGCCGCTCTGCAATCACCTATCTTGACGGCAAGAACGGCATTCTCAGGTACAGGGGTTACGATATAGCCGATCTGGCAGAAAACTGTCCATTTATTGAGGTTGCCTATCTACTTTTGACCGGTGAACTGCCGACGATCGAAGAGTTGGATGTGTTCAGACAAGACATGATCAGGTTCGCGCTTATTCATGAAGATATGATCCACTTTTTTGACCACTTCCCACCCAATTCCTCACCCATGTCTATTTTATCGACCATGGTCGGTTCACTGCACAACTTTTATCCGGAAATGGACCTTGAAGAAGACCCCTACGGCGGCATAACAACAACGGCGGCACGGCTGTTGTCAAAAATTCGCACCATTGCCGCTTTTTCCTATAAAAAGAGTATCGGCCACCCGCTTGTATACCCGCGTGCCGACCTGAATTATTGTTCAAACTTTCTCAATATGATGTTTGACCGGCCCAACATGCCCTATGAGATGAATCCGGTCGTGGTCTCGGCACTGAACAAGCTGCTCATTCTTCATGCCGATCATGAACAAAACTGCTCGACATCCACTGTGCGACTGGTGGGAAGTGCCGGGGTGAGATTGTACCCGTCTATTTCTGCAGGTGTCAGTGCACTCTGGGGACCTCTGCATGGCGGCGCCAACGCAGCTGTTCTGAGAATGCTTGAAATGATCCATGCCGATGGCATGGACTACGAGAAATACATCAATAAAGCCAAAGATCACAACGACCCCTACCGGCTTACCGGTTTTGGACATCGGGTTTATAAAACCTACGACCCGCGCGCAAAACTTATCAAGAAAGTCTGTATGGAGATTCTGGAGACATTGGATGTCTCTGATCCGCTTCTCGATATTGCCCAGGAACTTGAGTATCGGGTCAGCAGAGATGATTATTTTATGTCCCGCAACCTCTACCCCAACGTCGACTTTTACTCAGGGATTATTTATCGGGCAATGGGAATACCAACCAACATGTTTACCGTCATGTTTGCGCTTGGCAGACTGCCTGGCTGGATCACTCACTGGCAGGAGATGCACATGGATAAAGAGAGTGCCAGGATTGGCAGACCTCGTCAGGTCTATAGCGGTATCGTGGAACGGCCATTTGTAGAACGTGAAGATAGATAGCGGCTCATGACCGCAAGAGACGGACTGTGCTCTGCAGAGTCCGTCTTGCGACCATCACTTCGCCAGGCTGCTTCCTGTCTCCATATTCACCACCAGCGGTACATCCAGTTTCATCGCCTGCTCCATCTCTTCCCGGATCATACCTTTCATACGTTCACATTCGTCCTCAGCCATTTCAAAAACCAGTTCATCGTGGATTTGCAGAAGCATCTGGCAGCTGCTCTTCTCACGCTTGAGCAGATCGTCCACGCGCAGCATCGCCACCTTGATAATGTCGGCGGCAGTACCCTGGATAGGGGTATTAATAGCTGCACGCTCAGCAAACTCCCTTCTCATCTTATTTGATGCATCAATCTCCGGAAGATACCGCCTCCTGTTCAGCAGGGTAGTGACAAATCCATCGACTCGTGCTCCGGCTACAATATCGAGCATATACTGTTTTACACCTGCATACAGACCAAAATATCGATCGATAAAGGTCTGGGCCTCTTTCCGGGAGATTTTCAACTGGTTGGAAAGGCCGAAACTACTCATACCATAAACAATTCCGAAGTTGATACTCTTTGCTGCACGCCTCATGTCAGAGGTAACCAGAAGCGGGGATACACCAAATATTTCAGCCGCGGTCCGGGAATGAATATCATCTCCGTTTTTGAACGCCTGAATAAGTGCCGGGTCCTGGGAATAGTGAGCAAGCACACGCAGATCGATTTGCGAATAATCAGCAGATAGAAAAATTTCCCCCGGGGCCGGCACGAATGCCTCTCTGATGCGGCTCCCTTCTTCTCCCCTGATCGGGATATTCTGCAGATTCGGGTTACTGCTCGATAACCTCCCGGTTGCGGTAACCGCCTGGTTGAATGAGGTATGAATGCGTTTACTGCCAGGATCAACCAACAGTTTTAACTTGTCAATATAAGTGGACAGCAGCTTGGCAAGATTTCGATATTTTATAATGAGTGCAGGCAGATCATGTTTTGCGGCAAGCTTCTCCAGGACCTTCATGTCCGTCGAGTACCCTGTTTTCGTCTTTCTGCCATGGGGCAGCTCGAGCTCATCAAAAAGCACCGTCCCCAACTGCTGGGGTGAGTTGATGTTGAATTCGTGTCCGGCAAGGGTAAATATTTCCGCCTTAAGCAGCTGAAGCTTCCCTTCGAATTCTTCTGAAAGCCTGCTCAGGCAGGCAAGATCAACCATGATACCGCACCGTTCCATCTCAGCAAGAATTGGTACAAGTGCCATCTCTACATCTGAAAACAAAGACATCTGTTCATTGTTTTCCAGGAGCTCCTGATAATATTCCCAGAGCACAAGCGTGCCATAGACATCCTCGCAGGAATAATTGCAGCCTTTATCAATAGCGACATAGGCAAAAGCCTCTTCTCTTTTGTCCCCTCTTGTAATTTCCTGATAGGTCGTCAGTTTCAGCCCCAGATCAAGGCAGAGATCATCAAGTTTGAATGATCGGCGCAATGGTTCTGCAAGATGGGCAGCGAGCATGGTGTCAATAAGCGGAGCGCCAAGCGTGATACCCAGATTATGTTTCAGTACAGCGTAATCATATTTTAAATTATGGCCGATCTTGCCGATCGTGTTCGAGACAAGATAGGGTTCCAGTGCTGCTGTGACTGTCTTCAGTGAAAGCTGGGATTGAATGATTGCGCCATCCTGGTCACGGTGCCCGACGGGGATATAGTAGCTGTGTTGACGATCAACTGACAAGGAAATACCCACCAATTCTGCAGATCGCACGTTGAGAGACGTCGTTTCAGTATCAATTACCAAGTTCGGTGCTTTTGCCAGTGCCTGACACAGTTTTTCCAGCTGTTTCTCCTCATTAACAAGGATAAAACCTTCAGAGGGTACTTCAATTCCGCTATCAAGCTCTTTTAGTAAAGAAGAAAAACCAAGCTCTGTATAGAGGCTTTTTAAGGCGGCTTCATCGGCTTTACCGAGTTGATATTCATCAATATTTCCCGGTATGTCGTCAGGATCAACCTTCAGCCTGATCAAATCGCGGGAAAGAAAGGCGTTATGACGATTATCGATCAGACGTTCTTTCATTTTTGATTTTTTCAGTGAATCAATCTCATCATAGAGGGCTTCTAGAGACCCAAACTCTGTAATGAGCTTAGCAGCTGACTTGGGGCCAATTCCCGGAACCCCCGGAACATTATCAGAACTGTCACCCATGAGGGCAAAACAGTCGAGCAGTTGCTCAGGATAAACCTGATATTTCTTAAACACCCCTTCGCGGTCCATGGTCCGATCATTCATTGGATCCCACATAATCACCTTGTCATTCACCAATTGCAGAAGGTCCTTATCCGCGGAAACAATGACAACGCGATAATCCTGTGCCGATAATACTTCGGCAGCAGAACCGATGAGGTCATCGGCCTCCAGTTCCTGTTTTTCGAAACTGGCAATACCCATGGCCTCAACAACTTGTTTGATAAATGGAATCTGCGGTGCAAGCTCTTCAGGCATCGGAGGACGGTTGGCCTTATAAGCTTTATACAAGTCATGCCTGAATACCGGCCCCCTTGTATCAAAAGCCACTGCCACATATTCCGGGTTTTGTTCTTTAAAAAGTCGACGAAGAATGTTGATAAACCCAAAGACTGCATTGGTCTGGAAACCCTCACTGTTGGTAAGCGGTGCCACTGCGTGAAAA
>CAZOWJ010000111.1:0-10584 GCA_964583415.1 uncultured Desulfocapsaceae bacterium | reverse complement strand
TTTTCTTTGGGCAAACAAAGAAAACGAACAGAAAAAATCTATTGCTGGCTGAGCCTTATTTCTCCCACCTGGCCCATAAGACCAGGTTTTAACTGATAGAATAAATACCCAAAAAGTAATGAAAATGTGGAGCAAACAGGAACGATGAGCACACCAACACTGCTTATGCTGGGCGACTCTCTGGTTGATTATGGTGACTGGCAGCACCTTCTGCCCCAGTATTCAGTTATCAGCCGGGGTATACCCGGGGAGCGGTCAGAAGAACTCCTGTGGAGACTACCCTCCTGCAGGAACCATACATCAGTTGATGCCATCCTTCTGATGACTGGTGCCAATAACCTCCTGACGGGACGCACCGACTTCACCGAAACGATACGAACGATAGTGACCAGCCTTCAGCAGGACTACCCTGGCGTGCTTATCCTGGTCAACAGCCTGCTGCCATTCCAGGTTCCGGGTTTTCAGGAAATAATTCATACTGTCAACGCCGGCCTGCGCGATATTGCCAGCGCCACAGGAACCTTCTACCTTGACCTATACACCACGTTCCAGAAAGCCCGGGAGCCGGTATTTGAATTTGATGGAGTTCATCTCAGCTCCTTCGGGTATGTCCTCTGGGCCCGTCTTTTATCAAGTGAGCTCAGGACACTGCTTGCAAAAGATTCTGATTGAATTATCTTTGCATCAGAAAAACCATTTTCAATTAATTGTAGAGGAGATCTATCATGAACCAGTCCACAGCCAGCTTACCATTTAGCACCCGGCTGCTGCTCATTTCTTTAGTAATGGTGTGGTTGTCATTATCTGTCCATGTTTCCAATGGGCGTGCAGATAGTGGGAACGGTTTAATCGAAGGAGCAGTCCTGGAAACCATGAATGCTGCCGGTTATACCTACGTAAACCTCTCATCAGCCCAGGGTCCGGTGTGGCTCGCAGTACCTGAAACAAATGTGGGGAAAGGAGATAAACTCTCTTTTGCTCCTGGCATGGAAATGAAAGATTTCCACAGCAAGTCACTGAATAAAACGTTTACAAGCATCATTTTTTCAGAAGGTATTGTTGCCAGCAGTGCATCACCCCATGGAACCCCCGCTTCTTCAGCAAAAGCAGACCCCGCCAACTCTTTTGAGGCAGCAGTCGAAGCTGAGCAGCAAGTCGTTACACCACCGATTCAGTCATCTCAGTCTTCAGGTGGCAGCATGGGGGCCACGGCTCCGTTTACTGAGATCTCAGTTGAAAAAGCGGAGGGAGATAACGCTTTTACCGTTGGTGAGTTATTTGAAAAATCCAAGGAACTTGACGGTACCACGGTACGTCTTCGCGGAAAAGTTGTGAAATTCAATGCCAACATTATGGGAAGAAACTGGCTTCACCTGCAGGATGGAACAGGTGATCCGATGCAAAACACCCATGATCTTGTGGTAACTACCAAAACTGAAGTAGGCAGCCCGGACGTTTTAACCATTGAAGGAACCCTCACTGCCGACAAAGACTTTGGTGCAGGCTACAAATATGTTGTGATCATCGAAAATGCAGCCGTCGTTGAATAACATACCGGACCACAACCGGATTATTCCTATTCCACCGATACGACAATGAAAATTCAGCCGGAAAGTATCGGTTTTGATTTTGATGGTGTCATTGCCGATATCGGTGAGGCCTTTATCAGACTTGCCTGTACCGATCATGGATACTGCTCTATCAAACTTGAGGACATAAAGAGCTTCCAGGTTGAACATTGTATCGAGATTCCAACGGCCACTGTCGAAACCATTTTCAATGATATTTTAGCAGATTCGCTGGCCACCGGCCTGAAGCCACTGCCCGGAGCAATCGAGACACTGGCCAGATTGTCTGACCACTCAGATGTTATTATTATTACAGCAAGACCCCAGATTCAGCCGGTTATCGACTGGTTTGATCACTATTGTCTGCCTGAAGACAGGGAGAAAATCAAACTGATTGCCACCGGAGATCACGACAATAAGGAAGGGTATATCAGGACATGCGGGCTTACCCATTTTATTGACGACAGGACGCTGACCTGCCTGCAGCTGGCCGAAGCAGGACTGAAGCCCATCGTTTTCAGTCAGCCCTGGAATCTGGATCAGCACAACCTGCCCTCCGTATCAAACTGGCAAGAGCTCTTTGCACTCTTTGATCTCAAGGATTCCCGGATGTCATGAACTGTCCACACTGCAATCACAAAATCGCCCACCCGAAGAACCCGGTTCCAACGGTGGATATTATTATAGAGATCCAGGACAAAATCGTTCTTATCAAGCGAAAGAATCCGCCTTTCGGCTGGGCGCTGCCAGGTGGTTTTGTAGATTATGGCGAGTCATTTGAGGCTGCGGCAGCCCGTGAAGCCTTTGAGGAGACCAGTCTCCGGCTCACAGATCTGAGGCAGTTCCACACCTACTCGGACCCTGGCCGTGATGAACGCATGCATACTGCATCAACTGTTTTTACCGCTCGCTCGGATGATCACCCGAGAGCTGGAGACGATGCCGCCGAAGCAGGCCTGTTTGCTGAAGAAGAACTCCCAGAGCTGGCCTTCGATCACGACCGTATTCTGGCAGACTACTTTTCACACAAGAAAGAGGTTCGCTCCTGATCCTGTTTCAGCAGGCACCCTCTTTGCCCCTGGAATGTGAGGACTATAGGAGAACGTTAAGCAGCCAGAAGGTTAGTGCTCCGGTTCCTACGGAACCGTAGATTGTCAGTCAGTGAATACAATTACTGCCGTATTTCTTGGCAATAAAGGCAAATACGCCAATGCCCGCAAGGACCGAAACTGCAATAATAAGCAATGCTTTCATACTGTTCCTGTCATGTTCTGAGTCTGAGACCGCTCTGCTTTCTCAGTCTGATTGACTTCGGGGTTACTTCAACCAATTCATCATCATTGATGTAGGCAATACAATCCTCAAGTGTCATTTCTTTTGACGGTACCAGGATTACCGCATCATCTGTGCCGGAAGCTCTGACGTTAGTCAACTTCTTTCCTTTCGCCGGATTAACCACAAGATCAGCCGAACGGCAATGTTCACCAATAACCTGCCCCTTGTAAAGCGCTTCTCCGGGGCCGATAAACAACTTTCCCCGGTCCTGCAGATTATATAGAGCATAGGCCACCGAGGCACACTGCTCCTTTACCACCAGAACACCGTTGACTCGATTAATGATTTGCCCGGCATGTGGTCCATAACTATCAAAGACATAGTTCATCATCCCCATCCCCTTGGTATCAGTCATGAACTCCGAGCGGTATCCAAGCAACCCTCTCGTCGGAATTCTAAACACCATGCGCGTCATTCCATGTGACTGGTTCATTTCTTCAAGCTGCCCTTTGAGTTTACCGAGTTTCTCAATGACGGCTCCCTGGAATTCCTCATCCACATCTACGGTGAGCCGTTCATAGGGCTCTTCGAGTTTACCGTCTGTCTCCCGGAAAATGACCCGGGGCCTGGTGACCTGCAGCTCATACCCCTCCCGTCTCATCTTTTCAATGAGTATTGACAGGTGTAACTCACCTCTCCCGGACACTTTAAAGCCGACAGCATCCTGGAGCGGCTCAACATGGAGGGCCACATCGGCAAGAATCTCACGCTGCAAACGATCATTGAGATGACGTGAGGTGACATATTTGCCTTCCTTGCCGGCAAACGGCGAGTCGTTTGGCAGAAAATCCATCGATATTGTTGGTGGATCAATATCAATAAGCGGCAGCGGTCGCGGATTTTCCAGGTCGGTAAAGGTTACCCCGACCGTGACATCGTCCATGCCCGCGATAGCAACGATTTCACCGAGACATGCTGACTCAACAGCGACCTTCTGATCCTGTTCGAAACGAAAAATCTTGGAGATACGCACCGGTTTTACCGACCCGTCCCTGCGCGCCACGGCAATTGGCTGGTTGATGGTCATGGTCCCGTTAACAACTTTACCGATACCGAGCCGTCCAAGATATGGTGAATAGTCAATAGTTCCCACCTGCATCTGCAGCGGTTGGTCAATAGACCCCCTCGGTGCCGGAATGCGATCAATGATCATATCTGAAACAATAGCCATTGACCCTCCATTTTCAATACTGTCAGCAGGATCGGCGAGGGCATAACCTTCTTTAGCCGAGGTATAGACAATAGGAAAATCAAGAATATGATCTGGAGCATTTAGTTTTACAAACAGATCGAAGACCTCATCGACAACCCATTCGCACCGTGCCGCAGGCTTATCGACCTTGTTAATTACCACAATAACCGGCAGCTCATTTTCAAGCGCCTTCTTCAGGACAAAATAGGTCTGGGGCATCGGCCCTTCCTGGGCATCAACCAGCAGCAGCGCACCGTCGGCCATGCGCAAAACACGTTCTACCTGGCCGCCGAAATCGGCATGACCCGGGGTGTCAATGATATTGATCCAGTGTTCTTTATAGCGATATGAGCCATTCTTTGCGGTGATGGTAATACCTCGTTCACGCTCAAGATCCATGGAGTCCATCAGCCGTTCTGCAACTTCCTGGTTTTCTCGAAACATCCCGGAAAATTTAAAGAGTTGATCAACGAGGGTGGTTTTACCATGATCAACATGTGCAATTATCGCAACATTTCGAATAAGATTCTGTTCCATTTCATTTTCCTGTAGGAGTGGTTCCCACTCTCTTGATATCTGTGTGTAAATGTCAGTGTGACACAGGTCTTTGTTGTCGCACGCCTGGCTGCGGGGCAGCAATCATACAACAGTCGTTGAAAAGTTGCAAAGAAATAGTGCTTTAAACCGATCAGCGGCTTATATATTTGCCAGGACCTTTTGTCTCGACGAGGCTGATCTGCGAAGTGCTGAGACATCGTCATCCACATAATCATACACACATGGTGTCTTGTTTTCAGCCGGACGCATGATTCTGCCAATAACCTGTAGCAGACGCCCTTCAAAGGTGATCGGTGTGGTTAAAAACAGGCTGGAAAGACCGGAGCAGTCAAACCCCTCACTGATAAGCTGGAGCGTTGCCACCAGAACCTCGACCTTGCCCTGCTGTACATCGTTGACAATAGAGATTCGCTGGTCTGCCGGTGTCTGCCCGGTCAGCAACTCCACATGAATTGAATGTTTGTTGAGCAGATCAGCAAATATCTGGCAGTGACTCAGCCGATCAGACACCACAAGAACGGTACCTTCCGACTGCTCACTGACAACCTGTATGATATCGTCAACAATCTGGCGATTTCGCCCTTCATGCTTTGTCAGTGCGGTAATAAGGGCCTGGTAGTCACCCCTGTAACGATAGCAAAAATCTGTTTTTCTCCTGACAAATTTCGGTTTTAAAACAGCGCCTGTCACTTTCAGGTGCAACTGGTCGACAGTGTGGGCACGATCACCCATGAAATAATAGATCAACTTCGTCATACCCGCATCACTTCGAAAAGCTGTGGCCGACAGACCAAGCAGATAATAGCTGTCAAAACAGGATACGACATCGGTAAAAAGCGTCGCCGGTACGCGATGACATTCATCGACAATCAGATGGCCGAAATGGGGAACGAGTTCAGCTGTTTTCTTACGAGCACTGTTTACGATCGCAACGGTGAATGGTTTGATATCAAAATGACCATCTCCAACCAGACCTGCATCCACACCAAGAAATTCATGCGCCCGTTCCTGCCACTGATAGAGGAGTTCTTTGGTATGTACAACTACCAGCGTTGGCTGCTTCCTCTGAGCAATTACGGCAAGAGCCATCACTGTTTTACCACTGCCGGTACCCGCTTCCAGTACCCCGAAAGAGCGGCAGCACACGGCAGCTAAGGCCTTCTTCTGGTACTCTCGTAACACTCCGGAAAAATTGAAGTCATGGGCTTCCAGAAAACGACGCTTGTCGATGATCTCAGGGTCAACGCCAGTAACCTCCCTGCACAGAAGAACTGCCTGGTTCGAGAAACCTCTGGGAAAATGGATCCCGTTCGGCACCGACTCAAAATAACTCAGCTTCGGCTTCAAGCGTTTGCCGATCCAGCGGCCGTATCTTTTGGCCGCAATGTACTTGGGATTATCGATGGTCAGGTGCTCTTTGATGACCCGCTCCAAATTCAAATCAGGATGATCGATATAACAATCTGAAGATACTGTCAGGGTAACCATGATTAGATCATTTTTTTCTTTTGAACGAGTTCCAAGAGAATTCTTGTTCCCCGGCTTTGATTATATTAGGATATCATCTCACTTTTTCGATGAAATTAACATATACCAGTTATGGAGGTTATCAGCCAGATAAGAAACCTTCTCGTTCTGGTAGCAAAAATGAGGGGGCCAGGATTATGGCGAGAGTTATCATTTTATTGTTCTCATTGATTGTACTGCTCAGTCAAAATGTTCATGCAGAAAAAAATAGCCTTGACACCATTACCCTGACGATTCCTGAATCGGTGCTTGCCGAGGCAGTCCGCCAAAGCCTGCCTGTACTCATAGATCCCGGGTCCGATACGGTAGAGGGCTCTATTTTTATCGAGAATATTGACGACTTACAACTTGATGATCAACAAATTTCTGCAATAATAACGCTGATTGGCAACGATATTAAAATCAAAACCACTATCGCCGGTCAGCAACTGAGGCTAAAGCTTGGAACGGTAAAATTGGATTTTAATATTAGTGCAGACACCCGTTATGACGAACCCTCCCAGACATTATTTATCAAACCAACGGTCACAGATCTGAAAACGCAGGACGGTCAGACCGGTGATGAACTTGGCAACCTTTTAATCGGGCTGTTCAATGGCCGGGAATTTCCGCTGGAAATTGACAAACTACAGCCAATCATAACCGATACAGGAACCAAAAAGCTGGCCATAGAAATGCAGATAAATGATGTCGCCATCTCCAAAAACCTGCTGACTATGCGCCTGCTCCCTCTTATCAAGACAATCAAACGAAAAAAGGGTTCATCCTGATAACGCCTACCTGAAACAGGAATGCGCATACTGGATGGTCCCCCGTTTGGTGCCGGCGAGCAAAGGCAATCTGATGAACAACTGACTGATGATCATAGCAAACAGGTACTCCTTTGCCGAAAGAGCCAAAAAAAGAACTAAACGGGTCAGTGACTGCAGGCGGGTACTTTTCCTTGTTTACTTGACGCCTTCCATTTACATTGTATAATCAGTCTTATTAGACTCTTAGAAGACATATTCAGCTACTACAAAGAGGTACTATTCAAAGTATTTCAGACAGTTGTTTATTTACTATTGCTATTTTTAATAAAAATTATCATTATCGTTAACGACATTATTTAGTCGGAGTTGCTGCCTGACTCCATACCGAACAATTCTTTCAATGAGGAGTGTATTATGAGTAAAACGACTGAAAATCTGAACGCAGCCTTTGCGGGTGAATCAATGGCTCGCAACAAGTACACCTTTTTCGCCAAGGTAGCCCGCAAGGAGGGTTATCATTACATTGCGAAACTCTTCGAAGAGACTGCAGACAACGAAATGCGTCATGCAAATGACCACTTCAAACTTCTCGGGCTCCTGGGAGATACTGTCGCCAACCTCAATGAAGCTGTTGCAGGAGAAGATTACGAGGTCAAAACCATGTATCCTGAGTTCGCGGCAACGGCAAAAGAAGAAGGAAACATGGAAGCTGCCATGCTTTGTCAACAGATTGCTAAAGTAGAGGCTCATCATCGTGACCGCTACAAAAAACTGCTGGCGCATGTTGAAAATGGTACCGTTTTCAAACGAGAGGCATCGATTCAGTGGAAATGCAGCCTCTGTGGTTATATTCACGAAGGCACTGAGCCACCACCAAAATGTCCTGCCTGCAAACATCCCAAAGAGTATTTTGAGCCGGCAAATTTGGAAGATGATATTTAATTGATATCAAAAAAAATTTTTACTGTTTAACAAAAAAGCGTATCTGGGTAAAATCAGATACGCTTTTTTGTTTGAAGCAAAAATTTTGCTCACTATTTAGTGCCTTACTCCTGAAAACCTGTCATAGAAAACAAGAAATCATGAGAGGAGTTTGAAATCAGAAACTTAGGGTCTCCACCAAGGCACTTATCCACTGACTTAAACGGTTTTCCGACTCGTCGGGTTATTTTTCACTCAC
Organism: uncultured Desulfocapsaceae bacterium; assembly: GCA_964583415.1. GTDB lineage: Bacteria > Desulfobacterota > Desulfobulbia > Desulfobulbales > Desulfocapsaceae > MADRE3. The sequence continues at coordinate 2,472 of CAZOWJ010000111.1, read as the reverse complement.
AGGTATTTAAGCCAAAACGTAAAAGGAACTCCTCTCTGCAGATCAAATAGGCTATTATGCCCGTTATCAACCGTCAAAATCGACTGAACCGAGGTTAATTCATGCGACACACTTTGCATTGCTTTATTCTCTTAATGGTTGCCGCCGTTTTCTCTGTCAGCTGTTCAACGAAACAGTCAAACATGCAACCTGCAGAGCACGTTGGCACTCCAGAAGCACCACCATTTGATTCTGCTGTTACATTTACCGGAACAATTCCGTGTGACGACTGTCTACGGGTAGACATTACCCTGAACATTCGGCCTGATGGAATTTACCAGTTAAGAAAGACATATCTGGCAGAACAGGGTGATGCATCAGTCTCATCACAGATGGGAAAATGGCGATATGTAGCGGATGGGAAGTTTCTGATTCTGGGCAAAGAGATGGGACGTTTAAAAACCTATGTGGTTGAGGACCAGAATCGTCTCACCTTTGTCGAGTGGCAGGGAAGCGACAATGAATCACAGATTCGCTACGAACTGAGCAGGAGCTCTATTCCTGCTCCATTTGATGATGTTGTAAAAATCAGAGGAATGTTTGGTATAAACAGCGGCATCGCAACACTCAAAGAATGTGCAAGCCAGGTAGCCTTTCCCGTCAGTCCCGGTGGCGATTATAACACTGCTCTGCAGAATTATATGAACACCCCTCATGACATGAACAAATCAATACTGATATCAATTCTTGGCAGGCTGGTAAAAAATAACCGGGAGGAATTAGTCATTGAACAATTCAGGAAATTCTACCCGGACAGCGACTGCCAGGGCAATAAGATTAAGACCAGCCTGACAGGTACAAACTGGCAGGTTCTCCAGATACAGGGCAGAAAATGGTCTGAAATTACAGATAAAATGGCCCACCTTCTTCTCAAACGTGACAAAACCATCGAGGGCTTCAGTGGCTGCAACAAAGTATCAGGCACTTACCTGGTAAAGGGTGATGTACTGCTGATAAACAGGGAGCTCGTCAGTCGTAAGGCATGTCCTGGAGGGATGCAAGGAGAAAACCAACTGGTTGCGGTACTCGATGATGTCGAATCGTACCGTATTGAGGAAAATATTTTAGAACTCATTGATCAAAATGATCAGGTGCTGGCCAGATTTATGGCCGGGCCATAGAACGTTTCATGATCGAAAAGGACGACTGAGATGATAGTTCCAATCATGAAAAAAGAGATACACCTGCGTTTGATAAAAAGGTTATTCACTGCCTGGTTTCTTGCGGTAGTTATTGGTCTGGCCGGAGTCTCCTCTGTTGAGTATAAAAAACTGGGCCGCTTTCTCATAAATTCTGCCGTAAAAGAAAGCAGCGCATTTGCATTGCTGTTGACCAGCTACCAGGAAAAGCCTGATGAAGATCATCTGCTTGAACTCAGAAAGATGGCTGGATCCGCTCTGGAGCAAACTTCGTTTATCCTCGTCAATTTACTGAGCGCCTCTGAAGAACCCCTCTTAAGGGTGTCACTGTCGTCGGCGGATGCGGCAACCAAGGCCTTTGATGAAAAGGGTATGACCATCATTGCTGGAAAACATGCAGACGGTGGCTGGATCATTGCCAATAAGAGAATTTATAATAAAGTGGCGATTCCAGTTTTTGATTCTGACGAGGATCTGACCGGTTATCTCACCGGCATATATCTGGTATCTCTAAAAGAGTCGCAGGTCATTATCAATCGTTTTGCCCTGAGTTTTATCATCTGCATAACCGCCATCACCCTCTGTGCTCTCCTCTGTTATTTCGGTTTTCTGTTCTTGAACAACCACCTTATCCGCTCCATCGGTGAACTGAACAGAACCAACATTTTCCTGGTCAGAAAACTCGGCACCGCCCTTGCAAAAAGCAGTAATCAGGAAGAGGGCCATAGCTCCAGAGTGCTTTTATACGCCATGAAACTGGCTGAGAAAGTACAGCTCCCTCTCGATCAGAGACGTACCCTGATACAGGGCGTTTTCCTCCATGACCTGGGCATGCTGCCGATCAGCCCGACGACCCTCCTTAAAGAGGGCGAGCTGAGCAAGGAAGAGATAAAACAGGTCGATCAGCACCCCAAAGAAGGAGCTGAACTGATCAAGAAATTACGCTGGCTGAGAAATGCAGAAAAAATTATTCGATACCATCACGAAAAATATGACGGCACTGGTTATCCAGATGGCGTAAAACATGAAAAAATACCAATGGTTGCCCGTGTTTTTTCGATTGCCGACACCTTTGATGCGTTGACCACACCCCGCCCGTATCGGGATCCTCTCCCGCTGGAAGAGAGCCTGGCAGTCCTCGAACAGGAAACCGGCCTGCAATTTGATCCGGTACTGCTCTCTGCTTTTCTGGATATTGCCCCGCATCTCTACGAGACAATAGCTTCACGCAACTCAAAAGAACTGGAAAAAGAGGTCGACAGACTCCTGAAGCGGTACCTGAAATATAAGTAAA
>CAZOWJ010000110.1:0-10700 GCA_964583415.1 uncultured Desulfocapsaceae bacterium | reverse complement strand
GTGATTTAAAACCTGGCAGATCGTCTGCTTCTTTTCTAATATCTTTTACAATAATAACAAGATATCATATGGCTTTTTAGGCCTTTTAATAAAAAGACCTGAGCCGAGGCCAGTCACCTCGGCTCAAAACCACCTTACTACAGAACTCAAACAATTATTGTCCCCGGACCACATCACGACCGCCTGTTTTTCCTGGTAATCACTCTCCATCTTCACTTGATACCCTATGCGTTTTCTCCAGATTCATCGTTTTAAATGATTATATTGGGGTATAAATCTTAGTTTAAACTGTTTTTTTATTGACACAACAGCAGTTTCCCAACATTATTTCCGTTGCAGAGGGTTATGTCGGAACATCTATCTCACCATTTGATATACGGTACACTGCAAGATTATTTAACCGGCGAAGAACTGACAGACACTGACGATGAGCGTTATCGACAGCAGATCAGTAAAATGATGGTTGAAAAGCTCGGTTATCAAAAGCAGGATCTTGAACCTCGCCTCTATATCGAAACCATGTTTACCCGCAACTTCGTCAGATCCACCATTGACTTGACGGTAAACATGGACGGTAAACAGTTTATGATCATCCGATACGGACCCGGTTCGCTTGTAAGCCGGGAACGCTCTGCTCTTGCTGCTGCACGTCTTCTCAACAGCAGGTATCGCATACCCTTAGCTGTCGTGACCAACGGACGTGATGCATTACTACTGGACACCATCACAACAAAGGTATTAAAGGAAGGAATGGAAGCCATTCCAAGTCGAGAAGACGCTGTTCACCTTCTCCCAGGTCTGATTTTTCTTCCACCGCAGGATCAAGACAAAAGAGTACGAGAACAGCGCATCTTAAATGCTTTTGACCTCGAACGCTGCTGTATTGGTATTTAAAGTCACTCTCACATTACTATTGAGGTAATTTATGACCACCCCTGAACAGAGCTGGACAAAGTCGAGCTGGAAAAAATTACACGCCCACCAGCAGCCAAACTGGCCGGATCAAGCGTCTGTTGAAAAGGTATTGACCGAACTGAGCCGTCTCCCTCCACTCGTCTTTGCTGGTGAAATAAGATCGTTGAAAGCTCTTCTTGCAAAAGCGGTAACAGGGGAAGCATTTTTACTCCAGGGGGGCGACTGCTCTGAAAATTTTTCCCAGGTAAGTGCGCCAAAGATCAGGGAAACCCTGAAGGTGCTGCTGCAAATGGCCATTACTCTCACCTACGCAGGCGGGGTACCGGTAATCAAGGTCGGTCGTATTGCAGGACAATATGCCAAGCCGCGATCTTCCGATACTGAAAAAGTTGGTGATCTGCTGTTGTCTTCATATCGGGGAGACATGGTTAACGATGCTGAGCCGACAGTAGATGCCAGGACCCCCAAACCCAAGCGCATGCTGACCGGCTACAATATGGCGGCATCTACGCTCAACCTGCTGCGAGCCTTTACCCGTGGAGGATATGCTGCTCTTCACAGGGTTCAGGCCTGGAACCAGGAATTTGTCACCCAATCACCGATGGGTCGCTCATACGCCCGGCTGGCAAAGCAGATCGACCAGGCCATTCAGTTCATGGATACCATCGGTATTTCAATGGAAAATCCCCAGATAACCCAGGCACAGTTGTTTACCTCGCACGAAGCCCTGCTGCTCGATTATGAAGAGTCACTTACCAGGATCGACTCAACCACCGGAGGCTGGTACGACTGTTCCGCCCACATGCTTTGGATTGGAGAAAGAACCAGGCAGGTGGACTGTGCCCATGTTGAATTTCTGCGCGGTGTCCTCAACCCTATCGGTATTAAAGTTGGCCCTGATCATGATATCGATGATATAAAAAGACTCGTCGATATTATAAATCCGGAAAATGAGCCGGGCCGTTTGACCTTGATCACCAGGCTGGGTGCAAAGCGAATAGAGAAGGTACTGCCGCAGCTTCTCAGGGAGATGAAGCGGGAAGGACGACAAATTGTCTGGAGTTGTGACCCGATGCATGCAAATACCTATACCGCAGAGAGCGGTCATAAAACCCGCAACTTCAACGAGATTCTTTCTGAATTAACCTGTTTCTTCGAAACCCACTGGGCGGAAGGAACCATACCGGGAGGCGTTCATTTTGAGCTGACCGGCGAAAATGTTACCGAATGCACCGGCGGAGCCCGGGACATTGTTGACGATGACCTGAACCTTAATTACCAGACCACCTGCGACCCGCGCCTGAATGCAGAACAGAGCCTCGAGGTCGCCTTTCAGATTGCTGAAATGATCAGAAAATAAACTCTCACACGTTTGGGCCTCTTCCTGGGGCCCAACGTGCCAAGATTACAATTCAGTAATCTTGCTTGACCCACCTCACTATCCGTTTACTGTTTCATCATAATCACTCTCTGAATAACAAATTACATAAACGGAGACCCCTCTAATGAACAGGACAAAAAGACTTTATTTCGGAGCGCTACTTACCCTTGCGGTATCATTTATCATGGTAGTAAATGTTGCCCTGGTTCAGGCTGCCGCTTCTAAAAAAGATATCGAGATACTCGATCGCTCAGCCAAAGCCTTCTCAAGCGTGGTAAAAGATGTCAAACCGGCTGTTGTTCACATCAGTGTAGAAAGTACTGTCAGCGCAGCAAATCCTGAAATGGAACAATTTTTTAACCATCCTTTTTTTGAGCGTTTCTTTGGCCCAGAATTTCAGCACCCTGATTCCCAGCCTCGTAAAAGACAGCAGCGTGGGGCCGGTTCCGGCTTCATAATCAACAAAGACGGTCATATTCTCACCAACAACCATGTGGTTGAAAATGCAGATAAAATCACCGTTACACTGTCAGACAACCAGCAGGTCGATGCCGAATTGGTTGGCACAGATCCGCAGTCTGATGTCGCACTTATAAAAATTAATGTATCCGACCCACTGCCGACGATCCCCCTGGGAGACTCTGAGGCGCTTGAGGTGGGCGAGTGGGTAATCGCCATCGGCAACCCGTTTGGCCTGAGCCAGACCGTTACTGTGGGAGTCGTGAGTGCGAAAGGACGAAGCAGGGTCGGTATCAATGAATACGAAAACTTCATCCAGACCGATGCTGCGATCAATCCCGGAAATTCAGGTGGACCGCTTCTCAACATCCATGGAGAAGTGGTTGGCATCAACTCTGCTCTTTACAGCAGGACTGGTGGTTACATGGGTATCGGCTTCGCTATCCCGATCAACATGGTTAAATCAATTGAAGATCAACTCCAGAAACATGGCAAGGTGACCCGCGGCTGGCTTGGTGTTGCAATTCAGGATATCAATGAAAATCTCGCTGAATCATTCGGCCTTGAAAAAGCTGAAGGCATATTGATCAGTGAAACCCAGCCAGACTCTCCTGCAGACAAAGCCGGGATCAGGCAGGGTGATGTTCTTTTATCACTTAACGAGATCCCCCTGAAAGATGTAGCTGACCTGCGTAACCGGGTTGCCCTGATAATACCTGGAACCGATGTAACTATTCACCTTATAAGAGAGAGTAAACCACTCGATATCGATGTGAAGATCGGCGAGCAGCCTGCCGACTTCGGTAATCTTGCCCAGAAGAAAACAACAGATAGCGCCCTCGGTAATTTTGGATTGACGGTGCAGGATCTTACCAAAGATCTGGCGGAGCAGTTTGGCTACCAAGATCGGGTCGGTGTAATTGTCAGTGAAGTTTTACCGGATAGCCCGGCAGAGCAGTCAGGTCTTAAAACCGGACAGCTCATTGAGGAGGTCAATAAAGTCAGTATTTCCTCTGTTGCCGACCTGCAGCAGGTGCTGAGCGAGTCAGCAGAACAGGATCGGGTGTTGCTGAAGGTACGATCCGGCAATTACAGCCAGTACGTGGTTCTCAGGTCTAATTAACTTCGAGCCGAAACTCCGGTGTCGCTATCAGGACGGCACTGGAGTTTCAGTTTCTCTCTGCGAAGCAATGCGCCTGAAGATCTTCTGAATGACAGGAAATTTCTCAAAATCCCTGGTAGATATTTTTCTCAGGACAACATCGCTCGCCGTAACCACCGTTGCATTTCTTTTGCGTTGTTTGGCAAAATAAGCCATCTCTCCAAAAATACTGCCGGAGCCCAGGGTTGCTATAACATTATCATCTTGATCCAGTGTAACCACGGTACCACTGTCGATATAAAAAATGCCATCAGCATCATCATTGACCTTGACGATGACATCTCCCTGTTTATGCCACTCCAGGGTGAAATAGTCTTCCCAGCCGGTATCAACAACAAGCGCCTCGTAGAATTCCTGATCGACCGCTTTTAGAAACTCTTTTGAAAGATGAAGTAAACGAACTCCGAGAGGATCATTTTTATACCCATAAATCTTCATTCCCATGCGCTTAAAATCAGAACGTGGATAAGGTGTTTCACGGATATACTCGATTATCCTCTCTGTTCCGATATCGACGGTTCCACAGAGGTTTTCGTAGATATCCTTAGCTCGTGCGAGAATCTGCCGAACTCTTGGAAAATCAGGCTCAATCGACAATAATTCATTACCGCAGAACAACTCCATGGCCTCGTTTTTCAGGGATATGAAGGTTGATAAATCATTCCTGTCAACACCTTCAGGGATACGATGCAAACCAGGCATGTAAACGGTTTGCAGATGAACAGGATGGTTTATATTCTGGGGTGTCACTTTTCCCACCTGGACCAGATGCTGTTTCATCTCATCCTGGTTGGCGGCAACGTCTCGATCCATCAAAACTGAAGTACCGAAATAATCGCAAAGCGCTTCGAGTCGGCTGGCAATCGCAAAAACAGTTCCAAATTTAGCAGTTTTATCGCCAATATGCGCCTCAATAATTCCCCCCATGAACAATCCCATCCGGGTGGGCACAATTTTCTTTTTATTGATGGCAAAAGCCAGGTCAGTTGCGGCCCTCAAAGCCCTGCGGCACATCGGTTTAGCGTCTTCTCCGGGACGTTTTCCAAAAATAATCAGAGCACCGTCACCGGCCGAGGGTTCTATCTCAATAGGTTCGTATTCAGGTTTATTTATAAGAGCGTTCAGACTTTGATGATAGTCAATAACAAAGTCTCTCACCTTGTCAGGTGTCATTGAACTCGTTCTGCGTGAATAGCCGACTATATCAGTCAGCATGATGGTAACTTCCCGTTCGATCTCACTTCCCTGATTCTCTACCATGGATACTTCCACCTCACCAATCCATCCTTTACAAGCAGACGAATGCCCCCCAGAGCCTGTCGCTCCTGTTACTTCTGATCGATCCTTGCACCCCCACTCGTAATGGTAAGAGATGCATAGCGGACCTACTCTTTGTCATTGTATACATGGAGCGTTTCAGATGTCAAATTGTATCGCATAGTTATTACGCTGTACAATACAATTTGACACCCAGGTAGATATGGCTTCTTATGGAAAACAGATTTTTAGGACATCGGCAAAAGTACCGACAAATGAGGCAGAAATACCCTCACGTATATGGTCAGGCAAGAGTTCAAAATCTTCCTTGTTATCATCGGGCAGAATAACTTGTTTAATTCCAGCCCTGGTCGCTGCAATTACCTTCTCCTTTACACCCCCTATCGGCATAACCAGCCCGGTCAGGGTCAACTCTCCGGTCATGGCTGTGTCGGCAATCATCGGTCTGCCAATGGTCAGTGAATAGAGGGCACATGCCATGGTAATTCCTGCAGAAGGGCCGTCTTTCGGAATCGCTCCAGCAGGAACATGCAGGTGAATAAAATGTTTACGGAAAAAGTCCATTACTTCCTCATCTTTTTCAAATAATGACCGAACATGACTGTATGCTATCTCGGATGATTCGACCATCACCTGGCCGAGCTGCCCGGTCTGTTTGAAGCCAGGTGTGCCGGTGGCCACGGATGCTGCCTCAATATGAAGGGTGGTCCCGCCCATAGTGGTATATGCAAGACCCGTTATTACCCCAACCCTCGGCTTACTGAATATCTTCTCGTCAGAAAAGACCCGTCTACCAAGCATTTTAGGAAGATCCCCTTTTTTAATCCTGATTGACTTCTTCCGATCAGTTACAAACTCCTTGGCCACTTTGCGTAAGATTTTCTTTATTCTGTTTTCCAGTCCCCGAACACCTGCCTCCCGGGCATATCCGTCAACGATGGCATTTATCACCGGTTTGGGAATACTGACCTGGCTTTTCGTCAAGCCATGAAGCCTGAGCTGTTTTGGAATGAGGTGGCGCCTTGCAATTTCAACCTTTTCCGCCTGAATATAGCCTGGCAGCCGTATCACCTCCATGCGATCAATGAGTGGACTGGGAATGGTCTCCATCTGATTTGCCGTACAGATAAAGAGGACCTTGGAGAGATCAAAGCGAACATCCAGATAATGATCGAGAAAATTCTGGTTCTGTTCCGGATCGAGCACCTCCAGCAGAGCTGAGGCGGGATCACCCCGAAAACTTGCACCGATTTTATCAACTTCATCCAGCATAATGAGCGGGTTTGCTGTCTTGCAGGTCTTAATTGCCTGAACAAACTTTCCAGGCAGGGCACCGATATAGGTTCTCCTGTGACCTTTAATTTCAGCTTCATCACGCATTCCGCCCAGGGAAAAACGATAGAACTCTCTGCCAATACTTCTGGCAATAGACTGTCCAACTGATGTTTTGCCAACTCCTGGAGGGCCGATGAGTAAAATAATCGAACCTGCCAGGTCACCTTTGACGATGCCGACTGAAATCAGTTCAAGAATACGCTCTTTGACTTCATCGAGACCGTAATGGTCCCGGTCCAGTATGCGTTCCGCTTTTTTTATATCATAACTGTCCTTGCTGTAGACCCCCCATGGCAAAACAGTAAGCCAGTCCAGATAGGCCCTGGTGACATTGAATTCTGCCGAGGAAGGCTCCAGAAGTCTCAACTTCTCAAGTTCCTCATTAATCCGATCGCCCGCCTCTTCAGAAAGCGTCAGCTTTTTCAAACGCTTTTTAAACTTTTCAATTTCACTTTCTGAATCATCTTTGGCGATACCCAGTTCCTTTTTTATTTCCTTCAGCTGCTGTTTAAGAAAAAACTCCCGCTGCTGCTTTGATAAGCGTTCCTCTATTCTTTTTGAAATATCCGCTTTTAGCTTTGATATCTCGATTTCCTTTTTGAGCAGGACAAGAACGTTCTCCAGACGTTTTCTGACATCGGATGTCTCGAGGATTACCTGCAGCTCAGCCCCCGATGAAGTGGTCATTGAGGCTGCAAAATCAGCAAGCGCACTGGGGTCACTGACATTAATGCGCTCAAGAAGCAGCCCCAGCCCTTCTTTGAATAAAGGATTCAGGGTAACCAGCTCCTTTATGCAGTCAATAATCGCTACAGAATAGGCCTTCAACTCCTCACTTGATTCTGGAACATCAGTAAAATGATAGCTGACCCGCGCTCTGAAAACCGGCTTCTCCTTGACCAGTTTTACTACGGAAAAACGCTCCTGAGCCTGGGCAACAAGCTGGAGCGGTTCTCCGGGCGTGATATTTGAAATCTGGACAACCTTGGCTGCAACGCCGACAGGGAAAAAATCTTCAATCGTCTCAGGAATAGTGGCGATACCATCTTCAGTCGGCCTTACCAGAAGCATTCCCAGATATATCGGCGCTCCCTTTTGCTGGGCCTCAAGGATTGATTTCTGGATTCTCGGGTCCTCGACAATAATCGGACCCATCATTTTAGGAAACATCGGCCGGTCAAAGAGCGGGATGATCAGTAATGTTTCAGGCAGGATATCCCTGGCAACAACGAGGGAGGTCTGCTTGTCATTCTTTTCCTCTCCCTCATCAGATTCTACTACACCATCAGGTGTAAGAACAGTCGGTTTTTCAGACATTACTCTCTATCTCCTTTCAATTAATAACGATTTCCTCTTACCTCTATCTGCAACAGTAAATCTGGTTTCAAATTTGGCAATAGTGATTGAAAGGTAAATATCTTCCGCCTGACAGGATCAACTGGCACTGTTAGAAGTTACCATCGCTATCTGCAGCAGCCGTCTCAGGCGCTCTGATTACTTCAATAAGCCAATGAGAAAAAGAGCAGCCAATACTGCAATGAATATGATACCAACGGTGACGTTAACATCATGGTCTTCATGATGATCATGGTTCTGATTTTCCATTAATGCTCCTGTTATTTCTGTTTTGAGTAGGTTTTTAGCAGACTGCTACTCCTGTTTGTTATCGTCATGCTGCCTGTCACCATCCGATCCTTCCTCTCCACCAGGCCGGCCATCAGCACCGGTTTCATCTGCCACCTCCAGCGTTACTTTTTCCATGTAGGCGCCAACCAGGATAAAGGTTGCCATTGGCTGGGTGATGAGAAAGGCAAACGGCAGTGAAGATCCAAGTGACATGATTATCACATAAATAATCGCCACAATAAGGTGGTCAGAGACCGGAGGACTGACAGCATGGTCCCACGCTGTTTTCAGTGCATCAAACAAACCAAGGTTTTTATCAGTCATAAGCGGAAGAAGGTAAAAAGATCCAAAGGCCACAAAGCAGATAACCATAAAACCGGGTAAGATGAGGAGTGTAAATCCAATAACGGTAACAACTACTACCAGTAAATAGAAAAGAAACAACGGCAGAAAAAGATGCATCTGGGAGAACAGATCGCCTATTTCCGGCTTCCGTCCTTCTCTTGCCACCCGCAATAAAGACTGCACATAGCCGGCCATGGTAACCGGGGCAAGAATACCAAAGGTTATGACGCTTATGATGAGCTGAACAAGCGTTATCAATAGTACGGGACCAATGACTTTCAGCGTATGATTCCAACTCTGTACGATCAGTTTCTTAAAATCCATAACACCCCCATCTGGTTTTTTAATCAAATAAAAGCTCAAGAACCTCCTGGATTGTTGCAGCTCCTGATAATTGAATCGATGATCTTGTGTTCAGTCTATCACAATTTGATTTCGGCATCACAAATCTGCTGAAACCAAGGCGCTCTGCTTCGCGAAGTCGCATTTCCATATTTCCGGCTGCACGAATTTCTCCTGCAAGGCCAACCTCACCGCACACAACGGTATCTGCGGGCACTGGTATTTCCCGTAAACTCGAGGCCAGGGCGCAGATCACCCCGAGATCAAGAGCTGGCTCATCAATGCGTATCCCTCCAACTATATTCAGAAAAATATCATGCCCATACATATCCATGCCAGCTTTTTTCTCGAGAACCGCGCACAGCAGTGCCAGCCGCTGCGGGTCAGCTCCAATTGCTGTTCTTCTGGCAGTACCAAGATTAGTGGGACTCACCAGCGCCTGTACTTCAACCAGAATTGGTCTGGTTCCCTCAACACTTGGAAGAACCACCGAACCGGGAACATCCAGTGGCCGCTCTGCCAGAAAGATTTCAGAGGGGTTGATCACCTGGACCAGCCCTTCAGCCTTCATTTCAAAAACACCGAGTTCATTTGTTGATCCGAAGCGGTTTTTGACGGTTCTCAACATACGAAAAGCATGACTGCGGTCTCCTTCAAAATAAAGAACGGTATCCACCATATGCTCAAGAATTCGAGGACCGGCAAGGGTTCCTTCTTTTGTTACGTGACCGACAAGTGCGATTGGAATATTATCCTGCTTGGCAACTTCAACCAGCCTGGCTGCAGACTCGCGGACCTGGGTCACCGACCCTGGCGCCGACGATACATCCATACAATTCAAGGTCTGGATTGAATCGACAGCCAGGATACAGGGGTTCATATCACGGGTCATGGCAATGATTTTTTCAACGGAGTTCTCGGTGGCCAGGAACAGATTACTGTCCAGTGCTGACAGCCTGGTTCCTCTCATTTTTATCTGGTGGGCAGACTCTTCTCCCGAAACATATAAAACCTCATTACCCTTTGCCGCCAGGGATGAGAGCATATGAAGAATGAGGGTGGACTTGCCGATACCCGGGTCACCCCCGATCAAGATAACCGAACCGGGAACAATCCCACCCCCCAGTACACGGTCAAGTTCTTCAAGGCCTGTTACCAACCTTTGTTCGCCGTGATCCGGTGCATTTATCAGGGATATGGGCTTTGTAAACGACACCTGCGATGGATCTGCTGCAGGGTTTGAGCGTTCTTCAACCAGGCTCTCCCACTCGCCGCAGTCAGGACAGCGTCCAAGCCATTTGATACTCTGATACCCGCATTCCCTGCAGGAAAAAATCCTTTTATCTTTTTTTTTCGATACACTCATCTGCGTTCACTCTTATTGCGTAAAAAAAATAGTTTTTCAGCCTTTACTCTGGTCAGGAAATACCTATGATTAATCCACAATAGTAATCAACGCCACCTTTGTTAAAGTCTTTTTCTTCTTAAGCAGTTATTTATTTCAAACAATGGATAAAAACAACCATCGACGCAGGAAAGAACGTCCCCTCCCCTGGGTGCCGCTTTCATCATCAGCCTGGTTTATTCTCCGCAACAGCCGCCTGCTCGGCTGGTCTCTCCTGCTGGTGTTCGTAACAGCAGGCCTTACCTGGGGCGGCTTCCTGCTGACCACAGACTTTATGGATCAATTGACCGGCTCGTTTATCCACGCTCAACCGGCAACAGAATCCTGGTGGGGATGGATCAAATATTCCGGCTGGCTGATGGCAAAATACCTTTTTCTGGTGGTTTCTAGAATTGTAGCTTTTTACCTGGCATTCCTGGCAGCATACAGCCTATCGGCGCCATTATATGTTT
>CAZOWJ010000109.1:0-10754 GCA_964583415.1 uncultured Desulfocapsaceae bacterium | reverse complement strand
ACTATTGGATCGTTGTGGTTCATGTAAAAAATAGCGGTTAGGATCATTACATTTCTCAGGCCTATGGAATCATTTAAGTGGGGAAAACAGTTTTTCACCAATATTTCAGAAATTGATACTCAGCATCAGGGTCTTGTTTCCCTGATAAATGAGTACGGAAACGCACTTTCTGAGAACAGTATCAATGGACATGTTTTGGAATCAATTTTTAAACGGTTGATTTCATATACCAAAACCCATTTTGCGACAGAAGAAAAACTGATGAAAGAAATGAATCTCGATAAACGTCATATCGAGACTCATTTTAAATGCCACCGTGATTTTGTTCATGATATAACTGAATTCTCCGGGTCCACAGATATGAACAGCCAGGAAGATTGTCTGGCACTCTTCAATTATCTCGCACACTGGATCGCTTATCATGTCCTCGGATCCGACCTGGTCATGGCTCGCCAGATATCTTCAATTAAAGACGGCAAGGAACCCAAGATAGCCCTGGAGGAGGTAGAGCTGTCTGAGAACGAATCTACAGCAACCCTTCTTGCTGCACTCAAGGGGTTGCTCACCCTTCTCTCGCAACGCAATAAAGCCCTCACCGAACTTAACAGAACGCTCGAAAGCCGAGTCGCCGAGCGCACAAAAGATCTTGCCCAGGCTAATGAAGCACTCGAGGTAATCTCTATCACTGATCACCTCACTGACCTCCCCAACAGGCGATTTGCAATGCGTCAACTTCAACTACTTTGGGCAGAGTCAGTCGCCACCGATATGCCGCTGGCGTGTCTTATGATCGATGCAGATGGCTTCAAATCGATTAATGACAGCTATGGTCATGCTGCCGGTGACCGTGTTCTTCAAAGACTTTCAATAGAATTACTCCATTCTGTACGCAGCGACGATATTGTCTGCAGATTGGGTGGAGATGAGTTTCTGGTTATCTGTCCTCAAACATCACTCAAAGGAGCTCATTATATTGCCGAGCAGACCCGGACAAAAGTTTCCGCTTTAAAAGTTTTCGCTGGAAGCGGCTTCTGGTATGGTTCGGTCAGTATCGGGGTTGCAGTCAGGAATGGTACTATGAAAAAAGCGGACGATCTGCTGAGAGCTGCCGACAAGGCTGTTTATATTGCAAAGAATGAGGGGAAAAACTGTGTCAGGGCCTGATAGCTAAGTTGCAATTGCCCAGGGGTTCATGCCCTCACTTTCTACCAGTAAATTTCTCATTTCTTCCTTTAAATTATTTGCAATTTCAATGATAGTTATCAGCTAGTATATGAGGCTGTCAGGAAACATATCCTGGCAGACACCTGCTCAATTAGTACAAAAATCTATTATATTTGCATAAAGAATGTTAGGTTATAGTTGATAACAGATATCATTATTAACTAGGAACTGGCAGTGAGACTACCATGGAAAAAGTTGCGGCTAAACATATGATAGATGATCAGAGACCATATTATATGGATCGCATAGATCGCTTGAAAGAACGAGTTGTTTCAATGCGACCGGAAATGGATCTTGAAAATGCTAAAATTCTGACAGCGAGTTTTCAGGAGAGCGAAGGCGAACCGCTTGTCGTTCGTAAGGCCAAAGGATTCCTCAGGCAATGTCAGCAGAAAGATATAACGATTGCTGACCATGAGCTCATTGTTGGCTGTTCCGGCAGTAAGATCCGTGGGGGCATTCTTTGTGCTGACACCTGCTGGTCCGTTCTTAATGATGAAATTGATTCCATATCCACGCGATCATATGACCCCTTTCAACTCAGGGATGAAGACCGGCAGATATTCGAGCAGGAAATCAGACCGTATTGGAAAGGGAGATCTAACTATGAAGAATGGTTAGCCCAGATACCAGATGATACCCGGTTACTGCGTGATAACGGGGTGATCTATATTAATAGAAAAGCTGTCCGTGGCTTTGGTGAAACCACGGCGGGATATGAGTGGCTTATAAATGAGGGACTTTGCGGTATAAAAGCATCGATAAACAAACGAAGAGCCTCGCTCGATATCACCGTGCCTGGAGATTATGAAAAAGATTACTATCTCAAGTCCTTACTGATTGTTATCGAGGGTATGAAAACCCTTGCTCACCGCTATGGCGATGAAGCTGTCCGGCTCGCATCACTCCAAAAAGATACTCACAGGAAGAAGGAGCTGCTTGAAATTGGAGAGATCTGCACACATCTCTCCACCAGTCCGGCACGAACGTTTCGAGAGGCCCTGCAGGCTCTCTACTTTTACCAGATATGTATTTTTATGGAACAGAATGCCGCCAGTTATAATCCCGGCAGAATGGACCAGTACCTCTTTCCTTACTTTATAAATGATAGAGAGGCCAACCGCCTCAACAAAGAATCTGCGCAGGAACTGCTTGACTGCCTCTGGGTAAAGTTCAGTGAGCCCTGTCTTTTCCAGGACGCGGTAACTGCAGAATTTGCGGCAGGCTATCCAATGTTCCAGAATGTCTGCGTAGGCGGTGTTGATGAGACTGGAAGAGATGCGGTAAATGAACTCTCCTACATGATCGTACAGGCAACCATGGATGTCCAACTCTACCAGCCATCATTGTCTGTAAGGTACAGTCTTGCAAAAAATCCAAACCAGTTTCTTCGCAAGATAGTCGAACTGATTGCCCTGGGTACCGGCTTCCCGTCATTTCACAACGATGATATCGGTATTCGCATGTTGATGAATAAGGGGATCCCGCTCAAGGAGGCCTTCAA
The DNA here is from genome assembly GCA_964583415.1 of uncultured Desulfocapsaceae bacterium. Taxonomy (GTDB): domain Bacteria; phylum Desulfobacterota; class Desulfobulbia; order Desulfobulbales; family Desulfocapsaceae; genus MADRE3. The sequence goes on along the minus strand of CAZOWJ010000109.1, from coordinate 8,026 downwards.
CTGGAATCCCTGCGGCTGCGTAGAGACAAATCTTGAAGGAAGACTGCGGCATTATACCGCCCTTGCAGATATAAACCTCGGATCAATTGTCGAATTTACCTTGCTGGATGGTAAAAGCAGAAAGAGCAATCAATATGTTTCCGAACGGACCGGTAACCCGGTAAATTTCGACAACTTTGAGACATTTCTCCAGGCTTTGAAGAAGCAGTTCGCCCATGTTACCCGTGCCGTGATCAAGGGAAGTCATGTGATCGATGAGGTCTGTATGAACAGGCCGTGCCCTGCCCTCTCACTGACCTTTAAAGAGTGTATTGAGAATGCCAAGGATTATGCCTGGGGTGGTGCAAAATATAATACCGGCAACGGTATTATTCTCATAGGCGTTGCTGATCTGATAAACTCCATCGCTGCAGTCAAACATATTGTGTTTGACACCCAACAGCTCACCATGGAGCAATTGACCACCGCCCTTAACCATGATTTTGTCGGGTTTGACGATATTCTGCAACTCTGCAGGGCTGCACCAAAATATGGTAACGATGATCCCCTTGTGGATCAAATAGCCGGTGATTTATTTACCTTCTTTGCAGATGAAATCGAAAAATACCATTCTAAATTCGGCAAGATGACCCCTGGAATTCTCCCCGTTTCAGGAAACACGCCATTTGGTCTTGAAGTTGGCGCCTTACCCTCTGGAAAAAAAGCGTGGAAGCCTCTTGCCGATGGAGTGAGCCCGGTTGGGGGAACCGATATCAACGGCATCGGATCGGTATTAAAATCCGTGGCCAATATCCCCCACGACCGCTTCGTTCAGGGAACGCTCCTGAACCTCAAGGTTGAACCAACGCTGCTCCGCAGCGACAACGGTATTAACCAGATGATGGCACTTCTCAAGTCAATGTGCAGCCTTGGAGTCTATCATGTTCAATTTAATATTATTGACCAGGAGAAATTAATTCTGGCTCAACAATACCCTGACGATTATCGTGGACTGCTGGTTAGAGTAGCGGGCTATACTGCCTATTTTGTAGAACTTGGTAAAGACGTCCAGGATGAGATAATAGGCAGAACGGTACAGCAGGGTATTTCGGTAGGTTAAATGAATGGCCGCAGAGATTGAAGGTGTTATTCTTCGAATAGAAAGAACCTCTATTCATGATGGTCCTGGACTCCGAACAGTTCTTTTTCTAAAAGGCTGCCCTCTCTCCTGTAAGTGGTGCTCAACCCCTGAATCACAGCTACCAGAGCTCGAGAAAGGATATAATTCCGAACGTTGCATAGGCTGCTCCACGTGCGTTGCCAGTTGCCCTGTGGGGGCAATCACCTTAACCAAAGGGGCGATTGAGACAGATACTAACCTCTGTATCAAGTGCTTTCGTTGTGTAGATATTTGCCCTCATGGTGCACAAAAAGGGTATGGCCAAATTATGACCGTGACCCAGGCCGTTGAAGAAATAAGCAAAGACGAAATCTTTTTTTTCCACTCAGGCGGCGGCGTCACCATAAGCGGTGGCGAATGCTTCAGTCAGCCGGATTTCACTGCCGCCGTTCTCGAAGAATGTTGTAAACGTGGAATCGATACTGCCGTTGAAACAAGTCTTCTGGTGCCATGGAAGAATATAGAAAAATCACTTCCTTTTCTGAACACCTTATATGTTGACATAAAGCACCATGACAGTGAAAAGCATAAGGAACTGGTCGGCGTTGGAAATGATAGAATTATCACTAACCTTAAAAAACTTGATCAGTCTGATCTGCCGTTTCGACTGAACCTTCGTTTTCCGATGATTCCAGGGATAAATGACGATAACGAAAACCTTTCGGCTATCCTCTCAATTGGTGAATCACTAAAAAAAGTTAACGAAATCGAAATTCTTCCCTACCATCGTCTCGGCGTAGCGACCTATTCCTTGCTTGGCAGGGCATACGATCTTGAGAGCCTGGAGGCACCCTCAGAGGAATATTTAGGCGAGCGAATGGCATTTATCCGCAAGCAAAACCCATCAGTACAATTAAAGATTGGCAGCGGTTATCTCTGAGGGGTACTCTGATACTGCCAGAAATTGTCTGGAATATCCCATTTCACACACCTTTGGAATAATATTATTCTGAGCCGACGCTTGACAAATATCGTTTTTTTTATAACTCTACCGTTTCAGTTATCAGTTCTCATATCTTCAATATCAATCCATCTCGTTGTTAACTTTTTTATTAAAAGAGATTTTCAACAATATTGGGAACACGTTTCATTGTCAGTAACTCCGCATTAGCCGGTTTTTTTCGGGTTTTGCATTGAAAACATTTTCACGATGGTAATGGCCTGGTATACATCTCAGGTTGCCATTACTTATAGGCGTCCTGTATTTTTAGTCAGTCTATTGGGATACAGGTTTTTGGTAGTTAACTGTTTAATATGAAGGAGAAAGCTGTGAATAAATCTTTATTTCTTTCCACTGTTTTAGGTAGTACCCTTGCTGGTATGATGCTGGTCAGCCAGGTGGCAACCGCCGAAGATCTAAAAATCGGCATAATGGTTCCGACAACCGGCTCTGAGGCAACGTATGGCAAAGATATGGAAAACGCCATTAACCTCGCCGCTGATGAAATTAACAAGGCAGGCGGCGTGCTTGGCATGAACATTGTTACCATGACCGGTGACGCTGCCTGTGATCCACAGCAGGCAACCGCTGCTGCCACCAAGCTGGTTTCAGCCGATATTAACGCCCTTGTCGGTGGTTATTGTTCCGGAGCCACACTGCCAACCATGAAGATTTATGGTGATGCCAATATCCCAATGGTTATCCCGGCGGCAAACTCCACAAAGCTGATTGATGTCAACATGGGTAACGCCTTCCAGGTCAACTCCACCGGTTTTGATCAGGTAAAAACTGCAATCAGCCTCTTTGAGGAAAAAGGAATTAATAAACTGGCCATCATCCACCAGGGTGACGGATACTCAGAGGATCTTGCCAAGCTGACACGTGAAAAGTGGGAATCAATGGGAAAAGAAGTTGTTGCCTATGAAGTTGTAAATAAAGGGGAGCAGGACCAATCAGCACTGGTTACCCGCGTAAAGTCGAAAGATCCTGATGCCGTTTTCTGGACTGCATACTATGCCGATGGGTCCATGGTCATCAAGCAGCTCCGTCAAGGCGGATATCGTAATCTCATCGCTGTCGGCGATGGCTCAAACTCTCCGAAACTTCTTGAGATTGCTGGCAAAGCGGCCGAAGGTGTTTACTGCTTTTCCAATCCCACTGTTGACTATCTCCCGGCAGCTAAGGATTTCCATGCAAACTACAAGGCTAAGTACAACCAGGATCCTGATGCCTATGCAGCTCTTTCCTATGACGGCATGAAGCTTATGGCTGATGCTATCACGCGTGCTGGGTCAACAGACAAAGCTGCTATCATTAAAGCTCTGGCAGAGACCAAGGACTTTACCGGTATTGCCGGTCCAATTACCTTTACCGAGCAAAACACACTGGCTAGAAGTAACTTTGTAATACTCGTTGCAAAAGATGGAAAGTGGGCTCTTCATCAGTAAGCCCCCGCTCCTGTCTTAAATAATTTTACAGCCCGGCTTGTCTATTCAAACCGGGCTGTAATCTTATAACACTCACCTTCTCTCAGCTTATTTATTATGTCAATCCAGGACATTCTTTTACAGCAGCTCGCAAACGGCTTGATTCTCGGATCGTTTTATGCGCTCGTGGCCCTTGGATACACCATGGTATACGGCATCATAAAACTTTTGAACTTCGCCCACGGCGATCTATACATGATCGGTTCATTCGTCGGCTTTATTCTTTTGTCTTTCATAAGCCCTTTTATCGGCGACAGTTGGGCCGGCATTCTGTGCAGCATGGTCTTCAGTATGATAGCTGTCGGCCTTTTGGGGGTCTTGATACAGCGAATTGCTTACGTACCAATGCTTTCAGCACCAAGGCTTTCGATCCTGATCACCGCGCTGGCTGTTTCCATGGTCCTTTCAAATAGCGTAATGGTGCTTACTGATGGGCAATATCTGGCCTTCCCCACTGATCTGAGTTTTGATGGCGTGGAACTCGGTAATGTTTTCATTACCAATACACAGATGATACTGGTGGGTGCGTCCCTGGTTTTGATGGTTGTCCTCTATCTCTTTGTGCACAAAACACTATACGGAAAAGCCATGCGGGCAATAGCAATCGATCAGGATGCCTGCCGGCTGATGGGTATAAATGTTAACAAAATCATTGCGCTGACTTTTTTCATCGGCACATCACTGGCCGCTGCTGCTGGCATTATGGCCGGTACCTATTATGGCAGTATCCATTTTTTCATGGGTTTTGTCATCGGTCTCAAGGCTTTTACGGCTGCCGTCATAGGTGGAATTGGCTCTATTCCCGGAGCAATGCTTGGCGGGCTGCTGCTTGGCCTGCTTGAGTCTTTCGGAACCCAGATCCCTTTCATCGGCACCGAATGGAAAGATGTTTTCTCCTTTGGCATACTCATTCTCCTCCTGGTATTCAAACCAACCGGCATTCTCGGTAGAACTGAAATTGAGAGGATGTAGACCATGGGAAACGCACCTAATACTCCACCAGAAGAAAATAACATTAAAAGTATTCGAACTGGCCTGTTCGACCGGCTTCAGGATCAGAAAAACCGGCTGTTCATTCTTCTGACTCTGGCTGCTATTGCCATGCTTTTCCCTCTGATAACAGATAACTACGGGCTTGAGGTCTTAACCAATGTCTGGTTTTACGTGATCTTGTGCCTGGGTTTGAACATCGTCGTTGGCTATGCGGGACTGCTTGATCTCGGCTATGCAGCTTTTTTTGCGGTTGGGGCTTATACAACCGGTATCCTCACTTCAGAATTCGGCATCAACTTCTGGCTGACCATTCCCGTGGCTATACTCTTTTCTGCCTGTGCAGGGTGTATCATTGGTGGTCCGACCTTGCGGTTACGCAGTGATTATCTGGCAATCGTTACTCTTGGGTTTGGGGAAATTGTCAGGATTATTGCAAGGAATCTTGAGATTACCGGCGGCGCCAGTGGGCTCATCGGTATTGAAAGACCAAGTATCTTTGGCTATCAACTCACCCAGATCATTGACTTCTATTACGTATTTCTTATTCTTGCCATAATTGCCGGTTTTGTCAGCTACCGGCTCCAGCACTCCCGAATGGGTCGGGCCTGGCAATATGTTCGAGAAGATGAAGATGCTGCTGAGGCTATGGGTATTAACCGGGTTGCAGTTAAACTATATGCATATGTTACCGGTGCAATCTTTGGCGGTGTTGCCGGGTGTTTTTTCGCAGCCAAGATGTCGGCAATTTCTCCAGAAACATTCCAGTTCCAGCAGTCTGTTCTTATTCTTCTTGGTGTTGTTCTCGGTGGAATGGGTAAAATTCCGGGAGTTATTATTGGTGCTTTTGCGCTGGTACTGTTTCCTGAAGTTTTCCGGGGGCTTGGCTCCATGCGTATACTTGTCTTTGCAATTGTGATGCTGATTATCATGCTCTATCGCCCGCAAGGTATCTGGCCTGCCAAGAAAACGTAATTGATGCGTTCACTCTATTGTTGGTATTAATTTTATGGCATTACTAGAAGTTAAAAACCTTGATCTGAGCTTTGCCGGTCTCAAGGTTATCAGTGATCTCACCTTTTCTGTTGAAGATGGCTCCATTGCCAGCCTTATCGGTCCCAACGGAGCCGGTAAAACGTCAGTCTTTAACTGCCTCACCGGGTTCTATAAACCGACAGGTGGTGCTATTCTCTTTGACCAGAAGATAATTACCAGAAAAAAACCTCATAAGATAACCCAGATGGGTATGGCCAGGACCTTCCAGAACCTCAGGCTTTTTAAAAGCATGACTGTTCTGGAGAATGTCATGTCCGGCATGCACTGCCGCAGTTCAGCCGGACCGGTCAGCTCAATATTACGAACGGTATCTCAACAGAGAGAAGAGGCGGAAATTAACGCTTTCTGCGAAGAATGTCTCGACTTTGTAGGAATCCTTGACGAAAGAGACCGGACCGCTTCCAATCTGTCCTATGGCCACCAGAGAAGAGTTGAATGGGCCAGGGCGCTGGCGACGAAACCAAAAATTCTTCTGCTTGATGAACCGGCAGCTGGTCTGAATTACGACGAAAAACAGCAGCTGATCAGTCTCATAAAACGCATTCGCGATGAACTCGGTATCACTATTCTCCTGATTGAGCATGACATGGGACTGGTGATGAAGGTATCTGAGAAAATAACCGTTATTGATTACGGTCAAAAAATCGCCCAGGGGAATGCAGAGGAAGTACAGAATAACCCCAAGGTAATCGAAGCCTATCTTGGTAAAGAAGAGGAAGAAGTCGCATGAGTAAAACGATTCTTGAAATTACCGACCTTGAAACACACTATGGAAAGATTCATGCGCTTCGTGGTATTTCATTATCAGTAAAAGAGGGTGAAATTGTAACGCTGCTTGGTGCTAATGGCGCTGGCAAAAGCACAACCTTAAGAACGATATCAGGTCTCATTCGAGCCACCACTGGTAAAATTCTCTATAGGGGTGAAGATATAACTCAGAAGCCTGCCCACGAGATCGTTCAGATGGGACTCATTCATGTGCCTGAGGGAAGGAAAATATTCAAGGGAATGACCATTGCAGAAAATCTTGAACTTGGTTCTTTCACACTCAAGGACGATGTTGAACGCAAACGCAGAATGGAACATGTTTTTGAGATATTCCCGCTGCTTGAAGAACGTAAACACCGGGACTCCGCCTTTCTCTCCGGTGGCGAGCAGCAGATGCTGGCTATCGGGCGCTCCATGATGACGGACCCTGAACTCTTGCTCCTGGACGAACCCTCAATGGGTCTTGCTCCGTTTATGGTCCAGGAGATCATGAAGATAATTCTGCGCCTCAACAAGGAAGGGGTTACCATCCTGCTTGTTGAGCAGAACGCCAAAGTTGCACTGAAACTTGCAGATCATGGTTATGTTATTGAAACCGGAGAAATTGTTATTAAGGGAGATGCCAAAACATTGCAGCAGGATGAAAGCATTGTAAAAGCATACCTTGGTGAATAGATCCCAGGCTATCTTGAAACTGTCTGGAGATTATTACAGATAGCCAGCCCATGGAAAACCAGACGAAAGCATATCTCTTGACGCTGCTTGCCGTAACGTTCTGGGGTACGGCGGCCTCTGCTTTCAAAATTGCCCTCTCTTATGTAGAGCCATATACGCTTTTATTCTATTCGGTTCTCTTTTCAGCCCTTGCACTGTTTATTATTCTGGTGCTGCAGGGCAAACTCACCCTGCTCTTCCGGTTGAAACCTCAACAATTTGGTATGCTGGCACTGCTTGGTTTCCTTAACCCGTTCTTGTATTACAGCATACTTTTCAAGGCCTATTCCCTGCTTCCCGGCCAGATAGCCATGTCAATCAATTACGGCTGGCCGTTCGCCCTGACATTGCTGTCGGTTCCTATACTGAAACAGAAGCTCAACAAGGTTCAAATTGCGGCCATCATTATCAGTTTTACAGGAGCGTTGATTATTGCCACCAGGGGCCAGCTGGCAAGTTTTGGAGATGTCAGCAAAACCGGAGTTATACTTGCTTTCTGTTCAACCATCGTTTGGGCATCGTTCTGGCTGGTTAACGCCAAGGACCAGGCGGACCCGGTCATAAAACTTTTCTGGGGATTTTGTTTCGGTCTTCTCTACACGTTACTGTTCAGCCCTGTGCTGGGTCCGATCGGTATCCCTGAAATAAAAGCAGTCCCGCCGCTCATCTATATTGGGCTCTTTGAAATGGGAATCACTTTTGTGCTCTGGTTGACAGCATTGCAATTAAGCAGTTCTGCCGCACGGATTGGAAATCTGATCTATATCTCCCCGTTTCTATCGTTACTCTTTCTCAGGGTAATTATAGGCGAAGCGATTCATCCGACCACATTTATAGGCCTTTTTATCATTGTCGGATCGATCATTTTTCAGGAAAAATTTGTTGGAAAGCCTGGCTGATAAACTGAGATAA
>CAZOWJ010000108.1:3336-11029 GCA_964583415.1 uncultured Desulfocapsaceae bacterium | reverse complement strand
AAGGCAGCGTCAACCCTGTCGCACATTCTTTAACCGATGCCTTCGCACTTATCGGCACACTGGCAGCAATCGACGTTCTGGGGCTACCTTTTTATGCGGTCCCCATGTGGTCGCAGTATCGGCATGATACAAAACTGGCCTCACTCGGCTGGTTCGGTAACATGGACTGTACGTCGATAAAATGGTCCACCGCCGGTGACGCGTATGTAAATGACGGTAAAGGCGGTAAGGTGGTCGTCATGGGCAAATCAGCTAATGCTCCATTGCGAACCCAGGCAGGCGTATTCTGCAACGTCCGGCCCTATGGGCCAATTACCGTTGTCCGCTGCATGCCATGCCTGCCATACTCTCAGAATCGAGCGGTGTTCAATGTTAACAATGAGACAGGTATCATCCATTCCGAGATGAATTCGCCCGGTATCCAGATGGCCTATGCCAACCGTTTATTTCTGAAAATGGTTCACGAGTCAGGAAAGCTCGGCCGTGTGGCCATGAAACCCACCCAGGCCATGGAAGACGGCATAAATGCCGGACTTCATTCATGGCTGCTCCAGGGAACAAAGTTCGAAGTTGGCCGCAAATATGCAGTTGACGGCTATGTGGAGCACAAAGAGGCTGTCGATAAGATTATTGCCCTGTTGCCTAAAGATTTCAAAGCCGGTATGGAAAATTGGGGCGGTCGCATTGAACAGCACATCTCAGATACAAATTTCGGCCTGCTGCTCTGGGACCTGATAGAAAAACGTGATTCTATCGTGCTGGCCACCGATCTTGACGGCGATCGTCTTACCGACCTGCTGGCTGATGTGTCCGACCCGATGCGTGCCTTCAGCGGTATTGTCGCCAAACAGCTCGGACATGATATAGACACAAATGAGCTCTGGAACACCATGGGTTATACCACCGGCAACGGGCGTGATATGACATCGGTCATGCATCGTATGTCAGGCCCGCCCATCCATGAACAAACACTCGGATCAGCCGATGCGATGCTGCTCCGTCTCCTGGATGGAGACGAGTCCATGGGCGGCACAAAGCAGCCCTACGATCCGCGCATCCACTTTGTTCTTATCCGCACCGCCTATCTCGACGCCAATCCCGGCAATGAAAAACTGCGCAAATGGCTTGACGATGCTCTTGCTACCTTCGATAAGGTTTACAGCGGCAAACGACCTGGCTTCATCGAAGGATATAAAGCCTTAAAAGGTGCAATAACTCCCTGGAGTTCATAATCACACTACGGTGGAGTGGGACCAGTACCCGCTCACTCTACCGTAATGACCGTACCCGCAGTATTAAAGAAAAAATGATCTCCTAATTCTGCAGCCATCATCGCACCTGCTCTAAGGCCGGTGCAGTGAGAAACTCCAATCTTGTCAATTTTAAATTCTTTTAATGCAGCAATGGTTTGATTTATGTAGTCGTCAGAAGCCTCAAACAGGTGACAGCCACCAATGACCATATGTATCCTGTCCTCACCAGTTACTTCTCTGACATGATGAAGAGTATTTATCAAACACCGATGAGCACAGCCGAGCACGATAACGAGTCCATTGCTGGTCTTTACGATCAGAGCCCGGTCGTCAAGAAATGAATCACTCTGGTATTCACCATTTACTTTGATTTTAAGATAGTCTTCACCAACCTGCTCAAAATCTGTAACAACAGCGACCTCACCGGTTGTCACTACATCGTCGGTAATGAAAACGGGGTCAGGCGTCATGGTAAATTGAGCCCCAAGGCCTTCAAGGGCTTCCCGGGTAAATGGAATCCCTATATATCGTTCTTTTTTTCCCTCCCTGACACTGTATTTAGCCGCCCACAAATCAAGCGGGGCAATCACTTCAATCTTCCTGCCAATGTTCTTCAATACCTTTTCAATTCCTGTTGTATGGTCATAATGGGCGTGAGACAGTACGATTTTATCAACCGTCTTTAAATCTATTCCTAACTGTTCAGCGTTATGAAGCACTGCGTGACCCGCCCCGGAATCAAGCAATACCGTCGCTTCTACTGTTTCCACAAGAGCACAGAAACCCCATTCACCAATGATATCTGGTTTCCCGGAGGTGTTATCTGCAAGGGTAGTTATACGACACTGCATGGTTGTCTCCTTTTCAATGAGTGGCCTCAAATGTAGAACTCCATCTGCTCATTACTGCATGATACCCTGTGTCTGCATTAAATTCGAGATGCGACATAAATATACCAAAAAGTCCTGGATTAATTGCTGCTAAAAAAGGAATCTGATTACCATCAAAACTGGGCTCAGCGAAAGTAACTTTATTTCATGGATAAAGTGAGGGAACTGATTTTATTTTTCGGACGGGAACTAAATAAGCGGTTCAAATAGAACCTTGCCCTAAGAAATTGAGAATTGTTGGCTGCTGTTGGTCAACAACTTTCAGTTCCCGCTCAAACATCCCAATTATCAGAACGTCCCTGGATATTTACCACCGTCAATCAACAGGTTCTGACCTGTGACATATCCGGCCTGATCACTGCAAAGATACGCACACAAGTCCCCAAGTTCAGCAGGATCTCCAAATCGTCCGGCAGCAACAGCCGCAGTTCGAATCGCCCTCATTTCTTCATAGGACCTCCCCTGCATTTTAGCAAGAGCTTTGGTGTTTGCGGTGTGTCGCCCTGTCTCAAAATCTCCGGGCAGCAGATTGTTTATGGTCACGTTATGCTTGGCAACCTCACGTGAAGTACCGGCGACAAAACCAGTCAGACCTGCCCGGGCACTGTTTGACAACCCAAGAATACTGATCGGTGCCTTCACTGCACTAGAAGTAATATTGACAATTCTACCGAACTTCCTGTCGATCATGCCATCGACCGTTTCCTTGATCATAAAAATCGCGCCCAGCATATTATTGTTTATTGCAGAAAGCCATGCCTCACGATCCCAGTCACGGAAGTTTCCTGTTGGAGGTCCGCCTGAGTTGTTAACAATGATATCGGGTTCGGGACAGGCATTCAGTACTGCAGCTCTTCCTTCATCACTATTGATATCAGCCGCAACAGCAATCACTGCTGTTCCAGTGACAGAACTGATTTCCTCTGCTGCGCTCTTAATATTTTTCTCGGTACGGGCAACGATAACCAGTTCAACACCTTCGCGGGCTAATGCCATTGCACAGGCTTTTCCCAGACCCGAGCTTGCACCGCCAACGATCCCCTTTTTCCCTGCTATTCCTAAATCCATCGATTCTTATCCTCCGATTTATTGCCTGAAAAACTTTACTCAACTCAACGCCCTGCCTGTTTTTGCCATATCTCCTCTAACATCTCAGGAGAGCCGGTATTGAGTTGGGCCATATAGCGCTGCAAAGCCTCCAAACTTTTCTTTTTCTGCTCTTTCATTAAATTATCAGCCTTGTCAACATCTGCTGTTTCCAAGGCTTCAATGATCTGCTCATGTTCCTGAATTGCTCTTTCGGCACGGTCCGGAACAAATGAGAAGATACTCGGCCACCGTTCAAATGTGTCCCAGAGGTCGGCTATCATTTTGTACAGTTGGAATCGATCCAGGCGGTCTCTTCGGCCTCATTTCCTGTGCCAGCCCAGCTATAAACAAAAATGGTGCATTTGAATCTGCTCGTGATTATTATTTGCACCGTTCAATAAGACTCTTTAGTCGATTTACTTTTATTTCTTTATATGCATCTATCGTCAGGGAAAACGTTACCTAGCGATATATTAAACTGAGCGACCAGCCAAAAAGAGCGGAAGAACATGAATACATTTAAAGTTAATCATCTCCATATTATTTGTCAGGATTTACAGAACATGATTGCATTCTGGACAGCTGGCCTGGGAGCTCTCTTCAAGGAATACCGAACCTTTGGCGGAGCTGATGGGGCTGTTCTTATGGTTGGCAACCTTCAGGTCAATCTGGGTGTCCCGAAGGATAACGAAAAATCTGACAACGAGTCCGGATCCTGTCTAGGTTATGATCATGTGGGCTTTGAGGTTGATGATCTGAATACTGCCACCTCACACCTGCTCGAATCCGGTTGCATTATCAAAACGGGTCCGACAGAGCTCAGTGATCGAAGAATAGTTTTTCTAAATGGTCCTGAAAAGATAACCCTGGAACTTATGGAGATGTTTTAACTCCTACTAAAATTAATGTTAATTCCACCCGAGGCAGGTTTTCAATTATAATGACTACCAGAATTAAAGTTAACAATCTCGACATAAACTACCGTATCGATGGGCCGGATGATGGCCCTGTTGTTATGCTCAGTAACAGCCTGATGTCAAACTTAACCATGTGGGATGACCAGGTGGAAGCCCTCACCTCTGCCTACCGCGTTTTACGGTATGACCAGCGTGGTCACGGCGACACTGAAGTTACACCCGCACCCTACTCTATAGATCTTTTGACAGAGGATGCCTGTGGGCTGATCGAGGCACTCGGCATCAACTCAGTTCACTTTGTCGGCCTGTCCATGGGCGGCTTTACCGGACAGCTGCTTGCTTATAAACACCCTGAAAAAGTATCATCCCTTGCTCTGTGCGATACCGCATGCGTGATGCCGCCGAAATCACTATGGAACGAGCGGATCGACATAGTCCGCAGCAAAGGTGTTGAAGCACTAATGACAGGTACACTGGAGCGCTGGTTCACCCCGCCTTTTCACCAAACCGGAATTACCCAGCTGGACAAGGTACGTAAGATGATTCTCGGAACCCAAGTGGAAGGTTATGTTGGTTGTGCAGAGGCAATCAGGGACATGAATTTATGTGACAATCTCCCTAACATCTCAGTACCGACTCTGGTCATCGCCGGCGAAGATGATCCCGCCTGTCCTGTTTCTGCAGCCAAGGCACTCTATGAAGGTATTCCCGGCTCAAGACTATTAATCATCGCTCATTCAGCACACCTCCCTAATATTGAACAAACTGAGGCATTTAATAAAGCACTGGTGACTTTTCTCGATGATCAGCAGTAATTTGAAAATAATGTTTGCCAGACGTTTATTAACTCTTTATTAAAAACAGTCTCACAAAATTAAGCAATTGTATACCCTTAAACTATGAGGAGCATCATGCAGTCCTTTTCTTATGAATTTCTCCAAAAGTTCACAATCAATGTTTTTACAGGCATGGGCTGCCCCCTGGCAGATGCCGAACTTGCAACAGATGTGCTGCTAGCCGCAGATTTACGGGGAATTGACTCCCATGGTGTTGCCCGGCTGACCTCCTACGTGAGACTCTGGGAGCTGGATCGAATTAACGCCACACCGTCAACATCGATTGTTCATGAGACTCCAAGCACTGCTGTTATAGACGCGGATTCAGGACTTGGCCTGGTCGTTGCACCGGAGGCGATGGATCTTGCCATAAAGAAAGCAGCCGAGGTTGGCACCGGTTGGGTAGCAGTCAAAAACTCCTTTCATTATGGTATTGCCGGTTACCATGCCATGAAGGCTCTGAAACATGACATGATCGGCATGTCCATGACCAATGCCAGCCCAATGGTTGCACCCACGTTCTCCATGGAGGGAATGCTTGGAACCAACCCCATTGCCGTGGCATTCCCAGCTGGCCAGGAACCGCCTTTTGTTGCAGATTTTGCAACTACCACAGCAGCGTATGGAAAATTGGAAATTCTGCAGAGAAAAGATGAGCCGGCACCACTGGGCTGGGTGCAGGGCCCCGATGGCCTCCCCAGCCGGGACAGCAATGCAGCTGCCAAAGGCGGGTTCCTGCTGCCACTTGGCAGTGACCGGGAGCACGGCAGTCACAAAGGCTATTGTCTCGGAGCAATGGTCGATATTTTTTCCGCCGTTCTTTCAGGGGCAAATTACGGTCCATGGGTGCCACCCTATGTGTCCTTTATTGACAAGAAAACGGAATCGGTCGGAGATGGTATTGGCCACTTTTTCGGAGCCTTCAGGGTTGATGCATTTCGACCAGCTGACGAGTTCAAGGCCCATATGGATCAATGGATCCGTCGATTTAGAAGTGCAAAACCGGTAGATGGCCAGAACAGCGTCCTGGTTCCCGGTGACCCCGAACGTGAATGTGAGAAACAACGTCTGGCTGATGGTATTCCGCTCCTCGATCCGGTCATAGAAGATCTCAAGGGGCTTGCAGAAAAGTTTTCTATTCCGTTTTAAGCGTGCGATACCTTCCGTTCTGTTTCAGGACGGGCCTGCCAGTTAGCAGATCATCTGCAGGGACTGGCCAGCCTTCAGTCATGGTCCCGGCAGAAAAAAGTGAGGATGTATTTCTGACGTTGCTTTATTGAAACGGAAGCAGTTGAGACAGACATGAGCATTGATAAAACCATAACGAGTTCACAGAATCTTAAAAAAAGTACTTCTGTGATTCTCTGTTTCTTCTTTGGACATGCTGTATTCCACTTTATGGGACAGAGCTTCGCAGTTTTGCTGCCATCAATCCAGGCAACTTTTCTCGTTACCCCGATACAGATCGGTGCCCTGATTACCACCAGGGAAATCGTTTCAGGTTTTATCGCCCTTCCTGGCGGTATAATGTCAGATTATTATTCCAGATATCGTGCTCACATCTTAACCACCTGTATTGTTGTTTTTGCTGCCGGTTGGCTGATTATTGCAATCACCCCGGTATATTCTGCCTTGTATCTCGGTATGCTTTTGATAGCGGCCGCCAGCGCCATCTGGCATATCCCCTCTCTTGTTGAACTTGGTTCACGGTTTCCCGAGAAACGGGGCACTGTCTTTGCGATTCACGGTGCAGGAGGGAGTGTTGGAGATGTCATCGGACCTGTTGCCACCGGAATACTGCTTGCATACTTTTCCTGGCGCGAAATTCTATCTGTATACCTGATACTGCCACTGTTGCTTGCCATCTGGACGTTCCTGCTGCTGACAAGGTTATATCGCGGCAAGAAAGAACAGCAGGAACCTAACCCCGATAGCGATGGAGTCTCTCCGTCAAAACAACTACAAATATCCTGGCAGTTATTGAAAACCACCGATATCTGGAAGGTGAACATTGTCGCCGGGCTTCGAAGCATGTGTTTTACGGTTCTCATTACATTTCTGCCCATTTATATGCATGACAGTGGCTTCAGCTCTCAATCAATCGGTTTCCATTTTGGACTGTTGTGGTCAATCGGTCTTCTGGTCAGTCCCCTGATGGGATATCTCTCCGACCGTTTCGGCAGGAAGATTGTGCTGGTTCCTGCGCTTCTTTATTCAAGCACGCTTGTTATCGCACTGGCTTTTTGGGGCAAAGGAGGGATGTTCACACTGCTGATCATACTCCTCGGGTTCAGCATCAGAAGTGACTATTCTCTTATCAATGCCACCATTGTTGATATGGTTAAGGGACGGGCTGAGAACACCATGCTTGGCCTCCTGACATTTTTCCGCAGCCTGATGGGGGCCACTGCTCCTCTCATAGCAGGAGCCCTGTATCAATATCAGGGAATGGAGTCCACCCTGGTATTTGTCGGAGTTCTGTTTTTTATGGCTGCCGTTATTTTCGTGCTGGTGAAAATAGAGCCTGAAGATGTTTTACCTGCCTCTACCTGCTTCTGAATCTTTTCGAGGTTGAATGAACCTGGCGTCTGACGTGGCGGGTATTTTGCAAGCGATTTCAGGAATTGTCCTGCCAGCTGCTGAAGCGGTACAATCAGGTACTTATAGAGTATCAGCAGAGACAATACTGTTAATCGAGATAAGGCTGG
>CAZOWJ010000108.1:0-3236 GCA_964583415.1 uncultured Desulfocapsaceae bacterium | reverse complement strand
TTAAAAGACTTGTCTGTTATGACCGGTCTTTCCAAAGCAAATTTGTCCCAGATCGAGAATAATCTTGTTACACCTCCCATCGCTACCCTGCTGAAGATCTCAACAGCGCTTGGAGTTTCCATTGGCCACTTCTTTCAGAAATCAGGGCAGGATTCAAGTGTCGTTGTGGTCAGAAAATCAGATCGCTACGGGGTTGCCAAAGGACCACATATTTCACATGTGGGTTATCAGTACGAACCGCTCGCCTATCCAAAAGTTGACAAAAATATGGAGCCTTTTATTGTTCACATGGAGGAACGAGAGGCGGCTGATATAGTGTACAATAACCACCGGGGCGAAGAATTCCTGTTTGTTCTTGATGGTGTATTGGAATTCCGCTGCGATGACACCCTGGTTACGCTCAATGAGGGGGACAGCCTCTATTTCGATTCGAGTAAACCACACGGTTATCGCGGCATTGGCGGCGCCGCCAAAACACTCGTAGTCATTTACCGACCAGAATAAACTGTAGAAATCGAGACTCAGTCTGACATCTTTTCTGAGACCAAAAATAAGCAAAAATAAGGGGACAGATTTATTTTTAATGTTCAATATATTTTTCCTGAATCCTAACTTGGTAAAACTGTCTCAAAATAAAAGATGTTTCCTGAGCACGTAATTTAAAAAACCGATCATTGAATTTAATATTGCCACTGCGAAGATAGGCTCGTTTACCATCTACTCCAGTAGAAGGTGCGCAGTAGCAACGTCAAATTGGGGTAAACGTCAATTTGTTGGAGGGGCGGACAATATCAGCGCCTTGCTTCACAAGCTTCTGCCACCAGTCGCGACGGGCAGCGAACGGCAAGCCCAGAATCGTTTCTTTCGGCATTCAGAAGGGACATATCAGCCTTTATTGTAACATTATTGTCAACCCGTCATAGGCAATATTATAGCCATGGCTCTGGGCATATTGCTGGAATTCACCATGTTCCCTGATCCCTTCATGGGAGAGATGGGTTGCATAGATGTGTCCACCCTCTTTCAAAAGGTGCTTGGTATTGATCAGGTCAACATGACTGATGAAATCGTTCGCTGCTAAATGATCAGATGAATCATACCCGACTCCATAGGTATGGTCTAACACAATGAGATCATAATACATCTTTCGTGCGACAAGGTCATCCCAGACGGCATCAAATATAATAGAGGTATCAGTTCCGTACAATATGGCACACTCCTCACAGGCTATCGAATAGAGTAACGCATCGTGAGCTATATCATGATTCGCAGGATATCCGATAATGTGATACCTCCCAAATCCATACCGTTTAAATGGGGTCACTTCCAGGAGTTCAAGGTGAAAGGCCTGCTGGACATGTTTGTCATAGATACTTCCGTACTGACATCGTTCTTGTACAAGGAGATCGAGCATCTTGACTGTTTTTTTTGACCCAGCCAATACCAGGGAATTGTTCGTCTGTGTTCCATATTCCCTATGTCGTGAGATGATCAGCTCAGGATCAAAATGGTCTCCGTGGGAATGTGTTTGCAAACACAGGTGAATATTCGCCAATGAGATATTGTAGGCATATGATGCACTCACGATATCTGGACCGAGATCCACAAGGACCTCATCGTTGATGATGAGAGACGATCTTCGTCGCAGATTTCTGCCGCCAGCGTGTCGAGCCGTTGTGCAATGCTCACATACACAAAATGGAAGTGGCATGGAAGGTGCGGCTGACGTTCCCAAGAATTGCACTTTCACAATTTTCCTCTTTGTTGGCTATTCTGCCGAATGCTCTCCACTGAGTCCCTGTCAACTCTTTTTTCTCATATCTTCTACTCTTCATGGGATGACCACAACAAGCGGTTCATTTTTAATTCCACATTATGAAGTGATGAGGTCGAAGTGCTTTTGTACATCCGGGTAAGAGGCTAAAATCTTGAACTTGATGGGGCTGTCCAGATTAATCATATCGGGGTTATATGCAAGATATCGTTGAAGATCTGTTTGTTCGTGGGATAAGCTAAGTATCATTGAACGCACGCAAAAACTTTTACATAGTGAGACTTCACTCAAGTCGTCTTTGGTAGCATCAAATTCGATGATCTGAGCATTGTAATCAGTGACGGCTTCCTCTACAGATCCATACATCCACCGTGGAGCCATCAACACAATTTCAGGAGATTGGCGGCGCAACCACCGTAGTGCATCTCTATCAGGGCTCCAGAAGAAACAGTGTGGCAGCATTTTGTGGTCAGTGACGATATCAAGAACGACATCCGGCGATGCCTGCTTGATTTCAACATACACCCCGATACGACCACGAGCCAATTCGAGGATCTGGGATAGCGTGGGAACACGAACCCCCTTGGTCCTGTCACTAAACCAACTGCCCGCATCAAGAGCGGCAATATCTGCTGATGACCAGGTATTGATTGGTCCACTTCCGTTGGTGGTACGGTCTAGTGTCGCATCATGCATAACCACCACCTCGCCATCAGCCGATGTGCGCACGTCTATTTCAACAAACTGGAACCCCTGATTAATGCATAAACGAGCGGCTTCCAGAGTGTTCTCAGGAGCAAGGGAATTGGCGCCCCTATGGCAAACAATAGCCATAGAATGTTCAGATTTTTGTCGATAGGGTTTTAACATTTCAGGATTATTGGAACAGATACCCATAACAGGTTTATTTAAAAGCTCAGCTAACACTCCTGCCCTCTCCTCATGCCATATCACGATCTGATTTTCATTCTCTTGAAATTGAGACAATAACTCATCCGTAATCAATTCTGCGGGGTTATCAGATGCATTTTCCCAGCATAAGTGAACGATCTCAACTCGAAGATCACCGACATATTCCAAGGGATCAACACCTAAGGGGACAAGCACCGAAAGCGGGTAATCACAGCCAGCATGGCGCAATTCCTCGACCCATTTAACGTTGAATGAACCCAGAGATGCAAACCTGAACTTTGATTCAAGCAGCAGCCTCCATACCGCGCGCCCCGCACTTTCTGCTTTGAGTTCAATATAAAGACCGCACCCGGTTTGCTTTGCCAGCGCGATTACTTCTTCCAGACGAGGGATAGACTCTTCTTCCGGCATCTTCAATTTTGAAATTTTGCTCCATGTTGTCTGAGCGATATGCACCTGCTGACCGGTCATTTTCATGAGATCATCATCATGGGCAACCACACACACACCGTCACTTGAAAGGTGAACATCCAGTTCCCAAAGTTCGGAT
>CAZOWJ010000107.1:0-11284 GCA_964583415.1 uncultured Desulfocapsaceae bacterium | reverse complement strand
ATCCAACCGGTAATTCTGGCCGGAGGCACCGGCTCACGATTATGGCCGCTATCACGTGAAATGTATCCCAAGCAATTACTATCCCTGACAGATCATACCTCGCTTTTACAGACAACTGTCACCAGAGTCAGCGCTATTTCAGGGATGCTGCCTCCAATCGTTGTTGTCGGGGAAGAACATCGATTTATAACCAAGTCCCAGATTGATGAGCTCGGAATCGGTGATGACTATACGATTCTGCTTGAACCGGTTGGGCGTAATACTGCACCGGCGATAGCTGGTGCGGTCCAGTATATAGCAAATATGCAGGGCCATACCGATCAGGTAATCCTGGTACTGCCGGCTGACCACCTGGTCAGGGATGTTGATGCATTTGAGGGCGCTGTTCAGGAAAGTGCCAGGCGCGCAGCCGAGGGAGCGGTCGTTACCTTTGGCATCGAGCCGGAGCGTGCTGAAACCGGCTATGGCTATATCGAATGCGGGGATGGCGGCAAGGTACAATCGTTCAGGGAGAAACCGCCGTTTGAGGTCGCTGAAAAATATCTTGCCGAGGGAAATTATTACTGGAACAGTGGGATGTTTGCCTTTACCGCTGAGACCTTTATCGAGGAGATGAAGCAGCATGCCCCGGCCATTCTGGACTGCATGGTAGAAGCTGTTGCCAAGGGCCGCCGTGATGATCGTTTTTTTAGATTTGCCCTGGACGAGATGGAGAACTGTTCCGAGGAGTCCATTGACTATGCCTTGATGGAAAAGACTGATCGGGCGGTTGTTGTCACCGCAGACCTTGGCTGGAGTGATATTGGGTCATGGCAGGCACTCTATGAAGTTTTGGGAAAAGATGCAGACGGTAATGTCTGCCAGGGTGATGTTATGCTTGAAGATACCAAGAATTCCCTGATCCGCTCAGAGAATATGCTGGTGGCGGCAGTGGGACTCCAAGATACTCTGGTCATTGAGACATCAGATGCTTTGCTGGTAGCACCGCTTTCACGGTCTCAGGATGTTAAGAAAATTGTTGCCACCCTGAAAAAAGACAAACGTGAGGAATTCAGATTTCATAAGACTGTTTATCGCCCGTGGGGAAATTACACGGTCTTGTCGGTCGAACCCCGTTATCAGATTAAAAGAATAACCGTCGATCCATCACAGATACTCTCTTTGCAGATGCATCATCACCGTCATGAGCACTGGGTTGTGGTAAAGGGGACGGCGAAGGTGACAAATGGGGACCAGGTAATATTGCTGCATGAAGACCAGTCAGCCTACATTCCTGCAGGCAATATGCACAGATTGGAAAACCCTGGGGTTATCCCGCTGGAACTCATAGAAGTACAGATCGGCAGTTATCTGGGAGAAGATGACATTGTCCGGTTCGAGGACGTCTACGGACGAGACCTGTAACGGTCTGGTCAGTTACTTTGTGGTGTGGGTTTTATCCATGTGTTCATTAAAGGCATCGATATAACGTCTCAATATCCTGCGGCCTTCTGTTGACATTTTGACAAACTCCAACCCTGATACATAGCGGTCACCGGTTTGTTCCGTATAGGTGACGCGTGCCTGGAGATCGATAAGGTCCTCTTCAACTCCTACCGTAATCTCGAGGCTCTCGGCAGAAGATAATGAATAAACAGTTTCCAGCTTCAGTCCGTTGACGCTCACATCCAATGTTCTTCCCATGGAGTAGCGGCCACTTTTCCCATCGCTATGGGTGACAATATAATCAAGTAAATGAAGAGAATCCCATCTGATAAACTTGCGCTTCTCACCGTGCGACATACAAATCTCCTTGCAATTTAACCCGCCGGAACTGAAGGTGCGTGTTCCGGGAACATTGAATGAATAGCTGACTCTTCCGCCTTGACAATTCCTCGCTCTGTTATCAGGGAACTGATAAGGTGGGCAGGTGTCACATCAAAACTGTAATTAACAGTCTGGGTTTCGGGGGCAACCAGGGTAACGCTTTCTATTATATCATCTTTAGTAATGCCTGTGATAGTGGTAATTTCATTCCCAGATCTTCTTTCTATAGGAATATCATCCCCTCTGTCAAGAGTCCAGTCAAAAGTTGAGGACGGAAGGGCCGCATAAAATGGAATGTCGTTGTCTCTGGCCGCGAGCGCTTTAAGGTACGTACCGATTTTATTTGCCACATCCCCGGTATGCGTTGTTCGGTCTGATCCAACAATAACCATATCCACCTCACCCTGCTGCATGAGATGGCCGCAAGCATTGTCGGTGACCAGGGTGTTGGCAATACCTTCCTGCTGAAGTTCCCACGCAGTTAGCCGGGAGCCCTGATTCCACGGGCGCGTCTCACTGACCCAGACGTGAATATCAATTCCGGCATCGCGCGCCGCATAAACAGGAGCGGTGGCGCTGCCGACATCGACAAAAGCAAGCCAGCCTGCATTGCAATGGGTTAGAATATTAACACGCTTTCTGTTCTTTCTTATCCAGGTATCATGAATGAGCTTCATTCCATGCCTGCCGATCTGCTCACAAAACCGAGCGTTTTCATCAGCGATACAGCACGCCTCACGAAATATTGTTTGACGCATTGTCTCAAGTGAGTCAACAGAATCTATGGTCGCAAGAATGCGGTCAACTGCCCAGGCCAGGTCGCGAGCGGTTGGTCTGGCGGTTTTCAGGTAGTCACCAGCCTTTATAATTGCATCCCGGTAATGTGATGACGGTGCGTGTACAGCAGCAAGGTGCATGCCGAAACCGGCAGTCGCCCCAATAAGCCCAGCACCACGGACAACCATATCTTTAATGGCATCATGGGCGTCTTCAACCTGCATCAACGTTTTTGTGACAAAATGATGAGGAAGCTGGCGTTGATCGATGACCTTAACCGCGGGAGGATTTTCCGTGGAAGGCCAGATTGTTCGGTACTGTGTTCCATTAACTTTCATTATTTTTTATCCATAAAGACGGGTGTTATGAAAACCATTGGGACAAACGTCTAAGAATAAAAAGCATGTCTTGCCTCAAAGGTCAATATCGGAATCGAAATATTCCTGATGATTCCCATCTTTTAACTGATAATGAATCTCTTAGCATACTACTGCAACCTGAACAAAAGAACCGAGTTATGCACAAAATGTAAAAAACAACAGCAGCAGAATTTTATCATTCACTCAAGCAACTGTAAAAAATAAATATAATTAGTAGTTATGTGTTTTTGGATTCAGGGTATCACCGAAAAGATATTGAATTATGTTCCATTCATGTTAATCTCCCGTGTCAACAATACAAACATATGACAAAAATGTAACATTTTGAATAAAGCTGACACCACCTTTATCCTGGCTTCTGGCGGGCAATCCTGGTCAGTTGTTTGTCCAACTGAAAGGTGCCCTTATCGTAAGTGTCTATGCTTTTGTTGTAAGTTGGATTATCTTTAAGGCCATTAATGCAACGATTGGATTGCGGCTTTCTGAAGAAGATGAGGTGGTCGGGATGGACTCAACAGAACACTCCGAAACTGCTTACAACAACTAGCCCCAGAGCTGGGCATGCCTGCCCGGGCTATGGGGAAAGCGTGATATTTGAGGGAGGAATGCAATGAAGAAGATAGAAGCGATTATAAAACCGTTCAAACTTGATGATGTCAAGGATGGGCTCAATGAGCTCGGTATTAAGGGGATGACGATTTCCGAGGTAAAAGGCTATGGTCGCCAGAAAGGACACACCGAGATTTACCGGGGAGCCGAATACCTCGTCGATTTTATCCCAAAGGTGAAAATTGAAATCGTAGTGCCGGCAGAACGGGTCGACCAGGTGGTTGAAAAGATTCGTGAGTCTGCGAACACAGGAAAGATCGGTGATGGGAAAATTTTTGTACTTCCGATTGAGAGAATTATTCGGGTCAGGACCGGTGAAGAGAATCGTGATGCGGTCTGATGGGTATGGAAACTCGACTTAAAACACAGAAACAGGCTCTTGATGATTTGTGGTCCCGCGGTTTAAGTGGAACCTCGCTCTTAAAGGACCACAGCCTTCTTGCCGATAATTTTATCAGGGATTGTTTTGCAAAAATTGAAATCAGCGACCTGCAGTCGCGAGTCGCTGTCGTAGGTCTTGGCGGTTACGGCCGGCAGGAGCTTTTTCCATTTTCAGATATCGACCTGATGATTCTTTTTCACCCCAGGCTGCGCAAGAAGGTGGGGAGCGTGGCAGACGGTCTTCTCTATCCGCTGTGGGATACCGGCTATGAAGTGGGGCATGGTGTCAGGACTATTAAAGAATCAATGGTCCAGGCGGCAGAGGATTATGTTTTTCAGGTGGCAATGCTTGATGCCCGGCTGGTGGCCGGATCTGAGATTTTGTTCGATAAACTTATTGATACCTATCGTCGAAAATTTATCGAAGGCCATCGCCATGATTTTGTTCGAAATATGAACCGCTACAGTGAGGAGCGAAGAGAGCGGTTTGGTAGCCATGGCTATCTTCTGGAGCCAAATATAAAAGAGAGTAAGGGAGGGCTTCGTGACTTGCAGGCAATGGTCTGGTCTGCCAAGGTGGTTTTTGGCATAGACAGTGTTCAGGGGATTGTTGATGCCGGTTTCCTGCTTGAAAAGGAGGGGCAGCGTTTTCAGGAAGCTCACAATATGCTGGTGAGAATACGAAACCGACTCCATTACATCAGCGGTAGGAAGAACGACCAGCTCTATTTTGAGCAGCAGGAGGAAATGGCTGCAGCCTTTGGTTATAAGGATGGTGATGAAGCGCTGAGTGTTGAGCATTTCATGCGTGATGTTTATGGTCACCTGCGAGCCATTGCGGTCATCGCCGATCTGTTTTTTGATCATGTCAATGAGGTTCTTGGTCTCGGTGGCACAGGGCTGCAGGTAGCTGATCGTGAAATAGAAAACTGGATCGAACTGAGGCAGAACCGAATACACCTCGTTGCCCGGCCCGAAGAACTCACAGCTAAGCCGCATCTGTTGATGAGGGTCTTTCTTGCCGCCTCACGATACGGTGTACCGGTTCATCACCGGTCGAAGATGACCATAACCAAAAACCTCGGCCTGATTACCGAAAAAATTCGTTCATCTCCCCGAATGGCCAAACCTTTTTCGGCTATCCTTACCGCGCCAGGAACTATCCTGCAGGTTATGGAGGCCATGCTTGAGACCGGCCTGCTTGGCAGTTATCTCCCCGAGTTTGCAAGGATAGATGCCTTGGCTCAGCATGATGTCTATCACATCTATACCGTTGACCGCCACTCCCTTCAGGCAGTAGCAGAGCTGCACAAGGTTGTTGGTGAAGAGCCTGAGATAGCAGCAGGTGTCAGCCGTCTGAAGCCGTTTTACCTGGCCGCTCTCTTGCATGATATCGGTAAAAATTCTGGTCATGATCATTCTGAATATGGCGCTGAGCTTGTGCGTGTGGTTGGTGAGCGGCTTTGCCTTGACCATGGTGAGGTTGAGGACTTGAGTTTTCTGGTCATGTATCACCTTTTTATTCCGGAAAACGCCCTGCGAAGGGATCTCAATGATACTGTTTTTATCAAGCGGTGTGCCGAAACCATTAAAACTTCAGAACGCTTGGCGATGCTTTACCTCCTTTCAGTCGCAGACTCCAAGGCCACAGGTCCCTCGGCATGGAGCGACTGGAAGGCGACCTTGATGAGAGACATGTATCTCAAGGTGGATGCCTACCTTGCCCATATGGATGATGCTGAAGGTATGCCGGCAATTGTCGACCGGCAGTTTGAGGAAGGGGTCGAGTGGCTGCGCGGGAAGGTGGTGGATCTGGTGAGCAGAGAAGCGGATCTGAAGATGAATGTTGCTGATCTTTCAGCCGATTACCTTAACAGTTTTACCCCCGGAACCGTTGTTGAGCACTTGAAATTTCACCGGGATTACTATCGGGTGATCAGGCAGAAATCGCTGACTATTGCCGAGCAGAGCACTGATCACTGGTCTGTTCTGGTGATGTCACGTGATAACCCGGGGCTGCTGGCCAAGATCTGCGGTGTAATGGCACTTAATAATCTTACCGTTGTCAATGCCCAGATCTTCACCTGGACAGACGGTACTGTTGTTGACGTTATTGATGTCAGGCCCTCCGATGGGCTGCCCTTTGAGGAGAGGGACTGGCTGAAATTAAACGAGGACCTGGATAAAGCGGTAAGCCATCGCCTGGGGCTCAGCTATCGACTCTATGAAAAGCTCAAAAACAATTATAGCCATAAGCGAGACCTTACCGGAAGTCAGGACCACCGGGTGGTCCTGGATAATGATGGTTCCGACGACTTTACCATTGTCGAAGTTCACGCAGCTGATCTCCCGGGTCAGCTCTACAGGATAACTCAAACTCTGGCTGATTTGGGCATAAATATCCACAAGGCCTTTATCGCCACAGAGGTTGGCCAGTTGATAGACGTTTTCTATGTGCTTGATAGAAATGGCCGGCGGATAGAAGGGGAAGAGTATCGGTACGAGGTAACCCAGGGACTGCTCCACGCCATTGGCGAGCCTGAAAAAGAGGCGTAAAAATGACAAATATGTAATAAAAATCAAATTTATCTTTTTTTACTTGCAGTTTTTGTAACAAATTGGTAAACGGACTGCTACTGATTGAGATCAAATCAGATTATTACAGATTAACTAATCATAAGGAGATGTGGAAATGACCAGAGACGAAATAATGAAAGTCATTGAGGAGGAGAATATCCATTTTTTCCGACTCCAGTTTGTTGATATTTTCGGTTTTATGAAAAATGTTGCGATCCCTCTCAGCCAGATAGAAAAAGCACTGGATGGCAAAATGATGTTTGATGGATCCTCCATCGATGGATTTGTCCGAATCGACGAGTCAGACATGTATCTGATTCCGGATTACAATACATTCGTAGTGCTTCCCTGGAGAAATAAAGAAGGTGTCGCAGCCGCCCGAATTATCTGTGATATCTATATGTCAGATGGAGAAACTCCGTTTCTTGGTTGTCCACGAGTAAACCTTAAGCGTGTCCTGGCAGAGGCAAAAGATCTGGGTTTTACCATGAATGTCGGTACAGAGGCTGAATTCTTCCTGTTTGAGCTCGATGAAGATGGATTGCCAACAACTGAAACCAACGATGTCGCCGGTTATTTTTCCCTTGACCCTGAGGACGGGGCAAATGATTGTCGTCGCGAGATCATCGAAACCCTCGAGAAAATGGGTTTTGAGATTGAAGCATCCCATCATGAGGTTGCTGAAGGGCAGCATGAGATCAACTTTAAATACGCCGACGCACTCACCTGTGCTGACAACACCACCACCTTCAAGTGGGTTGTAAAATCAATCGCTGCCAGATATGGCCTTTACGCTACCTTTATGCCAAAACCGATTTTTGGCATAAATGGCTCAGGTATGCATACCAACCAGTCTCTTTTCAATCTGGATGGCACTAACGCCTTCTTTGATGAGTCTGACAAGCTGCAGCTTTCAAATACTGCATATAAATACATTGCAGGCATCCTCAAAAATGCTCCAAGTTTCGTTGCCGTGACCAACCCGCTGGTTAACTCCTATAAGCGCCTGGTACCTGGCTATGAAGCACCGGTTTACGCTGCCTGGTCAGCATCCAACCGCTCTGCTCTTGTCCGGATTCCTGCCGCCCGCGGTATGTCTACCAGAACTGAAGTACGATGTCCGGACCCCAGCACCAACCCTTACCTGGCGCTGGCGATGATGCTCAATAGCGGTCTTGACGGTGTCAAGAACGATCTCCCGGTACCGGCCTCTGTCGATAAGGATATTTTTGAGATGAATGCCGAACAGATGGCAGCAGAAGGAGTAACTGTGCTTCCGGGTAGCTTGGAAGAGGCTATTGCAAAGTTCAAGGAAAGCCCGATCGCAAAGGAAACACTTGGAGAGCATATTTACATTAAATATATCGAAGCCAAAACGAAAGAATGGGATTCCTACCGTTGTGCGGTAACTGAGTGGGAGCTCGAAAATTACCTCTCCATATACTAGGTACCTCAGCCAGTAACCATACTCCTGGCATCAAAGGGCCCAACGTGTCATCCGGCATGTTGGGCCCTTTTTGTTTTTATTCTATTTATCGCTGCTTGCCATAGAAGATCCGACAAGGTAAAAAGAGCTGAGATAAGGGAAAGGAGTAATGAACATGAACGACTCAATCAGGAGCAGGAAGCCAGGTAAGCTCTCAGCCGCTTTACCAGAAATAATGCGGGATAAAGGCTGGGAACGAAAGCTGGATCAGCATCGCGTTTTTATTGACTGGCAGAGCCTTGTTGATGAAACCACAGCAGCTCATTCGCAGCCGCTGAAAGTGGTAAAGGATGTGCTCTGGCTGGAGGTGGAAAACTCTTCCTGGATGCAGCAGCTCCAGTATCAGAAATTTTATCTGCTCGAGACACTCAATCAATATTTGAGAATATCTCGTTTTTCGGATATTCGTTTTACCGTCGAGGAAAAGAAGAAAAAAGCGGTCGTGAAAAAGGAGAAAAGCATACGATTCGTGCCGCCATCATTGGCAGACGTAGAAAAATTCAAGAAACAGATCAGCTTCATCGAGGATGAAAAGATCAAGGATTCACTGATGCGTCTCTGGTATCTCTCCCAGGCATGCAGGAAGGACGAAATTTGAGCAAATCAGCAGAGAACGTGCAGGCATATCTCAGACATCATTTCGATGCCGACATCATCGTAATACGGACAGAACATGATCTACAGCAATATATTGGAATCCATCGGTAATACCCCCCTGATAACCATTAACCGGCTCAACCCCAACAGCTCGGTTACAATTCTTGGCAAACTCGAGTCGCGCAACCCCGGTGGCTCGGTGAAGGAGCGCATCTCGCTGTCGATGATCGAGGCTGGCGAAAAGTCCGGTGAACTGACCCAGGATAAAATAGTTCTGGAGGCTACCAGCGGTAATACCGGCATCGGCCTGGCAATGGTCTGTGCAGCCAAAGGCTATCGCTGTACATTGGTTATGCCCGAGTCCGCCTCGATTGAGCGTAGAAAAATAATGCAGGCCTACGGCGCAGAAATTCTGCTGACTCCGGCCGCCCGGGCAACAGACGGTGCGATAGAGAAAACCTATTCACTGGCCCTGGAGTATCCTGATCGCTACTTTCTTACAGATCAGTTTAATAATGATGCAAACTGGGGCGCACATTACAACAATACGGCACCTGAAATATGGAAGCAGACCGAAGGCAGGGTAACCCATTTGGTTGCAACGCTCGGCACCTCTGGAACGGTCATGGGTTTGTGCGCATGGTTTAAAGAGCATCAACCTCACGTCCAGATTGTCGCCGTAGAGCCCCATCTTGGCCATAAAATCCAGGGACTTAAAAACATGAAGGAGTCCTACAAGCCTGGAATATTTGATAAAACGGTGCCTCACGCCATTGTTAACGTGGATGATCATGATGCCTTCAGTATGGCACGGAAACTTGCCCGGCATGAAGGAATTCTGGTCGGGATGAGCAGTGGTGCTGCAATGTGTGCAGCAATTGATTATGCCGGCAATTTAGACGACGGAGTTGTTGTTGTCTTGCTGCCCGATGGTGGTGAGAGGTACCTGAGCACACCGCTCTTTACACCGAAGAGCTCATCGGTGAAGGAGAAGAAGGCACAGCTCCGGTTTTTTAACACCATGAGTAAAAAGAAGGAACTGTTTGTCCCTCAGAAGGAAGGCGAGGCCACCTTTTATTCCTGCGGCCCGACGGCCTACGAACCTGCAAATCTTTCCCTTTGTCGAAGATTTGTGGTCTCTGATCTTATTGTTCGCTACCTTGAGGCCAAGGACCTTAATGTGACTTCCTACATGAATTTTACAGATCTGGATGACAATACCATTGCCGGCGCGGAGAAAGCAGGAATTGAGCTAAAAGAGTTTACCGGACATTATATCAACAGTTTTCTCTCCGACATTGATACCCTTGCAGTCAAGAGGGCCAGTGGATATCCAAAGGCATCCGATAATGTTCAGGACATGATCGATATCAGCCACCAGTTGATGCATAAAGGCTATGCCTATGAAAAGCATGGATCGATCTACTTTGATATCTCGAAATTTGAAAAATATGGCAGATTATCAGGCATTGATCTTTCAAAGATTCAGCTTGGCAAAACGGTTGACCTTGACAATTATGAAAAAGATAATCCCAGGGATTTCACCCTGCTCAAACGTTCCACGTTGTCTGAGCTCAAGAAGGGAATCTTTTTTGAAACCGAGTGGGGAAATGTCCGACCGAGCTGGCATATTGAGTGTTCAGCCATGTCTACCGGGCACCTGGGTGAAACCCTCGATATTCATACCTCAAGTCGGGATTTGATTTTCCCGCATCATGAAAACGAGATTGCCATTGCCGAAGCCCTGACAGGAAAATCACTGGCACGGTATTGGATGCACTCCGAGTTACTGCTGGTTGACGGCAAGAAAATGTCGAGTGAAAATGGCAATGTCGTTACGCTCAAGGATCTGCTTGCCAAAGGATTTACGGGCCGTGAGGTTCGTTTTCTGCTGTTGACGGTACACTATAGAAAAGCGATAAA
The DNA here is from genome assembly GCA_964583415.1 of uncultured Desulfocapsaceae bacterium. Classification (GTDB taxonomy): domain Bacteria; phylum Desulfobacterota; class Desulfobulbia; order Desulfobulbales; family Desulfocapsaceae; genus MADRE3. The sequence goes on along the minus strand of CAZOWJ010000107.1, from coordinate 748 downwards.
TTTCTCTATCAGACGACTGGAAAATGTTCGCACTGCACTCAAACGGCTCGACGAGTTTACCTGTAAACTGCTCTGCCTGCCTCCCGGAAGGCCGCACCCGGAAGTAACCGCCTATGTCTCAGCGATGGAAGAGCAGTTTTATAAGGCCATGGATGATGATTTGAATGTCTCACAGGGGATGGCGGCCATTTATAAGTTTATCAAGAAAACAAATCCTATCCTGCAGGTAAACCATCTCGATCTGGATCAGAAAGGTTATATTCTCGAGAAGCTGGAAAAATTCAACCAGGTCCTGAAGATCTTCAAGCTCAAGGGCTGCCCCCTTGAGCCGGAAATCGATGCTCTCATTCAGCTGCGTGAAAAAGCCCGGGTGGAGAAGGACTGGAAAACAGCAGATGAAGCACGAAACGAACTTGCCGGACGAGGCATATCCGTTATCGATACGGCCAATGGCCCCGTCTGGCAGCGTGTAGCAGATACGGTGGAGGATTAGTCTAGAAACGCTCCCATTTGTCATCACAGAAAAGATATGGAAGGGGAGGGGCTAATCATGAGAATCCGGTTGCTTTTTATTGATCTTCTTGTAATATATGTCGTCTTAATTTCGGGAGCATTGCACTCTTCCGGTAAATGATGCATATTTCACCATATAAATACCACATAAAGCGCCCGTAGCTCAGCTGGATAGAGCAACGGACTTCTAATCCGTAGGTCACAGGTTCGAATCCTGTCGGGCGTACCAATAAAA
>CAZOWJ010000106.1:0-11855 GCA_964583415.1 uncultured Desulfocapsaceae bacterium | reverse complement strand
TGTTACCAGGGACGGACTGCCGGAATGAATATGGCCGGTATTTCAACCAGATTCGCCGTCTCAATTCCCCAGCATGTCAGCCCTATCTTTTCCTGGACCTACATGCAGATCGGAGATGCTCTCCGGGTAGGACCTAAGGTGACGTACGAAGAAAATGGCGATCCTTTTAAAGGACCATATACAATTACCATTTTTGATGACGATGTCCTGGTCGGAGCAAATCTGATCAATAACCCTACGGATCTGGCCTGGATAAAAAAGGAGATTAACAGAGGCCTTTAATCTTCCTTAATCTCCATATCAAGGGTGTGATTGATTTCTATGCAATCTATCACACTCTGAGCCGCCGGGCATAAATGAATATAGTTATTAAAACATTCAAGTGCAGGAGCTCTCTGTTGGTCAGGGATTTTCAGAAGATATTTGACATTGATTCGCGTTATCTTCAGTACGCCACCCACGTCTTCAATGTCGCCTGTTACTGAAGCCATAAAACGATCCTTGAACGTTCTTATCTTATTTCCAGCCATCACCGAGGCCAGTGTTCCCATCATTCAGCCGCCAACCGCACCCACAATGTGATCAAGCGTAGCTGCGTGCTCCTCATCCGGAGTAACATTGTAGAACTTTTTGATTCCCCCGTGAACCCCGTAGTAAACGGGCTCATCAAAACCCTCAATTTCCGCCTTACGAGTTGGGCCCTTTTCTCTGGTAATAGTAATTCGAGACTGGTGTATGACGTTGCCCATGTTATCCTCCTTTTTATGGTTGTGGCTCTTAAGGTAAACGAGTACCTCGTTTACTATAATCACCACTCAGTTGTCCATCAGATGCCCTTGGCTCGGCGACACCCGACGATGCCGGCCCTGCGGGCTCCCCTGCTCAGCGGCACCGAATGGGGAGGAGCAGGCCTGCTTTCGGATACCCTCTCCATAGGGGTGTTTTACTCCTCGCGGATCTGTACCATGATCAACTGTCCCTTAGCACGGACCGTGTCTTCTGCCGACAGAGTGACACTGACGGTCACCTTGCGCCCCTTGATTTCCTCAACCTTTGCCCGCAACTCCACTTCCGTGTCCATGGGTGTTGGTGCCAGGTAGTCGACCTTCAGGGATGCGGTGACAAATCGAGGCATTGCCCCGGGTGTCATCTCTATCTTAAGCTCCTGTGCTTTTGCAGCAGCTGCAGTGCCTGCCCCGTGGCAATCAATGAGAGATGCGATCAATCCTCCGTAGAGGATATTCTTCATGCCCCCAGAATAATGCTTTTCCGGCACAATGCGGCAGACACTCTCGTCACCGTCCCAAAAACTTTTGATCTGGTGCCCCTTCTGGTTAAGGCGGCCGCAACCATAACAATGGGAATAATCATCCGCGTAGTAATCCTGAAAAGCCATCTCTTTCATGATATTTTCCTTTCTCTCTGTACTAATTCGTTCTGAAATTGTACTGCTCTTTTGATAACGATTTTTTAATGTCATATTGAAAAGTTAACACATTTACTATGTGTTTTGCTTGGCGGCGACACTTCCCTTAACGATCACTCCAAGATTCCAGGAAAGGAGTCATGTTGATAGTTTTATTCTTATCGATCGGAAAGAAACGATCTGATGTCTCAATTTGTAATACCAGCTCTTTCTTGAGACCACGGGAGGTCGGCCCGTGGTAGAATGCCACCTTCATATTGCCCTTGAGCTGATCAGTTTTCAACTTGATGGTGACATCCTTGTATTTCCACTTGTAGGTGAACAGGTTCTCTTTTGAGGATGTCTTGCTGTCGGGGAGGCCGTATTTTGCCTTCATGTGACCCTCGATCACATCATATTTATCAAGGGAATCTATGTTGATATAGACTGCATAAAGCTTATCCTCGTAAAAACCATAGATGACATCCCCTATCGTTACACCTTCAATACTGTACGATTCACCCGGATTGGAGTAGAAGGTTATGCCTCCCTTGTTATACAACTGCTTTAACCCTTCGTAATTCCAGCTATCATCGCCCCACTTATAGCCCATGAAGCCTTCCTCGAGATCAGCCGCCCATGCACAGGTAAATAGGTACAGACTGGAGGCAAGGATAATAATTGCGATGTGATATTTTTTCATGATCATTTCTCCTCTTATTCTGATTTTTAGCGTGTACTGGGTAGTTTGCTCGTGCTTTCCCTGCAGTTAACTGTCTGCGCTGCATTGTTCAACGAAAAATTCAATCCAAGTATGTATCATGCAACTATGAATCAATTCGCCGCTTGAGACAACACATTACCCAAGAGATAATCCTGATATCCTTCGGGGATACATGTGGTTGCAACGGTAGAGATTGTTTTGGCAGCACCTATTTTAAAAGAGAGTCTGATTGATACTTATTTTTAATCTCGACGCCATCTAGACCAGGTGAGGGATAACTGGTTGGAACTGGTTACCCCGTTTTTCGGGTCACTAGTTAGCGTTGCAGATATTTTACCCAGATTCCAGAGCTCAGCATTTGGAAGGTTCTTTAAGTCACCCACAATCGGTCCATATTGAGCTTCATTCAATGGTTTGAAATTATATCCTTGATAGTATCGAGTATTATAATTAGAGCCTTGGTACTTTTGTTCTACAGAAAACATATATTCCAGCAGCGTAATTTCATTTGATCTTATTTGAATAGGAATTGGTTTGCTGAAACCAGTTGTTTCTGCACTTACATGTGCAAAACCAGCAGATGTAGAACTAATCGATCTTATTCCACTAATTTCGTATTTTCCAGGCGGAAAATCATTTATAATAACGAAGTTTCTACTTCCCAACGGTACTGATTTGATCTGAACCTGGGTTTCTGGACTGTATAAAAAAGTATAGTAATAACCATACTGATATGGTGTGAAATTCTGGGATGTTACCGGGATAACAAGCATACCGGCTCCTTCTGAAGTGGGTGCTGGCAGCTTTTGTCCACATGAAGAAAGATAAGACATCATTAAAATCAATAGTATTGTAAGAGATAATCTCTTCATCGTTTTACTCCCTATATCGATCATTTTATAATTATTCTGGTACCATAGCCTTTTTCGGTTCAGGGTAAAATACCTTGTTTAGATCCAGAATCGACGATAATTATATTGTATTATTAGAAACAACCGTAGTCACTTACATCTGAATTTGCATAAATTTTCCGGTTCTTTTTCTTAACCCGGGGTTATCAATTCAACTTTATTTACATCTTCAGGGAGATACAAATAGGGAGCATCATGATTATCTTTCACTATGCTTTAGCGCTTTGTGCAAGTTTGAGACCTTGAAAATGTCTGGATGTCACCTGGAATATGGTAATCAAGATTTTGATATTATTGGAAAATAAAAAATAAAAAGGAAATGAATTATGAACATGAAACGTACTTTATTGATCATCAGCGTAATTTTCTTCACTATCAGTTTATCGTCCATCTACTCCATGGGGCAGGATAGTAAAGCAGTTGAAAAACCGGGAATCCTTGAAGCAGTGGTTACGACAATTGAGGCAACGGTTGAAAAGGTTGATCATGATTCTCGGAAAGTAACATTGAAAGGTCCTGAGGGTAAAACCATCACCATTGAGGTAGATGAGCGGGTAAAAAATTTACCACAGGTCGAAGTGGGCGATCTGGTAACCGTTGAATATGTAGAAGCAGTAGCCATTCAGGTGTTCGCGCCAGGAGAGATGACACCGGGAATAAACGCTGTTACAACAATAGGGAGCGCCAAGCCCGGAGAAAAGCCTGCAGGCCTCGCCATGAAAGAGATCACGGCGGTGGCAACGATCAATGCAATCGATAAAGCCAATAGCCTTGTCACACTGGCTGGCACTGAGGGCAGGGTTAAGACAGTCAAAGCAAGCAATCCCGAAAACCTGGAAAAGGTCACGGTAGGCGATAAAGTTATGATCACCTATACCGAGGCTATTGGAATCAGCGTAACCGAATAATGGGCTGTATCCACTTTGACTTGATCTGACCGGCACATCTACGAATCTGGGGTTGTCAGATCAAGTCTTTACCAGCACATTTTCATTTTATCCCTACAAGGTATTTTTGTATCTCCCCTTGTAATAGCGAATCCTTACAAAAAAATTCAGATATCCTGTTCTGTCCGGATTTTGACTTCCGGGATGACGGCATTTTGCCATGCACGCTCTTTCTGCAACGAAATTAGCAACACCAGCAGTATCTGATCATTCAGCGCACAACCCCTCTGAGTGAGAGCCTTAGGCTATTACAGCCGCCCTAGGCAAAAATAACAGCGTTCAGCATTCTAGTTGGCCCATTTATTGCTATCCTGTTATAAAACGGTTTTTAATACACTTTTTATCTACAGACTATTATATGGACAATCTAATCACTGCCGCACTAAGCCGTTCGGCTACAGCCACTGCCTCTCAGCCATCCACGGTTAAGGCTTCCGGCTCCTTTAAAGATTTAATGGCAGGATATATTGATGCCCCCAAAGCCGCACAGACTCATCAAACAACAATCGCAGAACCCGTCATACTGGTTGGCGAAATTACGGCCAAAAACCCAACGATTTCAGAGTTACTGATACAGCATAAGGAACTCGGGTCATCTACCTGGAAGATTATCAATTCAGAGCAAAACAAGGATAAAAGCTACACTAAAATACAGCCGGGAACCCGTATTTACTACAATCGCAAAAAAGGTACCCTCAGCTGGTCTAACAATGTTCCGGCTTCATCCTCACCCAAACCGTTTCAGACTGCTGATCTCGCTGACGCTGGACTCCACAGCAAATCGACTCACGATATTGCGCAGGTTAATCAACCAGTGATGACTGACTCCCTCAGCCCTTTAAGTGGCAAGCCCGCATCTACTGTTACCAATCCCGGGAAGGACACCTTCGCCCTGGAACAAGATCTATTCCCGGGAGCGAACCGATCGATCCAACTGGGGACGATCGACAGCAGCAATCCCACTGTTTCCCACCTCTTGAAAAACCATCCTCGACTCCGGGAACACACCTGGGATCTTTTAGCAAGCAGTATGAATAGGGACAAACCATTTGATCGTATCGCCAGCGGAACAGAGATTTATCTCAATGTGAGCAGCATGGAAATCACCTGGAACGGTGCCGAGCGTCTCAAGGCTGTGCCGCGCAATAATCATTTGGCTGATCAGGCATTACATACCAGTACGCCCTTACTGGGGCGTTCCGGTCGTCAACCAGCCGATCTCAGCGAGGCTGTAAAGAAGTACATGGGCACCTCCTACGATGAAATCAATTGCTATGAATTACTGGTGAAAGGATTACACCAGATGGATATCCCCTACTCCGGGAAAAATGGTTTATTTTCAAAACTCACCCGTATGGCTCTTGATAAGGGGATGGCACCCAACGCCTATCTAAATGGTGAAGGCATTGTCAAGGCAGCGGGCTCCCTGGTTTTATCTAAAAACTATACGGGTATTACCGATTGGAAGAACGATGCAGCAGCGCTGATCAAAGAACTTGAACCACTTCTCGACAATGGCCAGATCTTATCCTTTTCGACCGAAAAAAGAGGTCATACCGGTGTCGTATCCCAGAAAGACGAACAGTGGACATTTATCAACTCCGGCAGGTTAGACAACTCGGTGAACCGAAACAGCCTCCCTCATGGGGTGGGAGAAGAGACCCTGCGTGAAGAAATTAACAACTGGTTCAAGATGGCTCATACCAGGAGAGAAAATTTGAGCGTTACCCTCGGCAGACTGTCACATGGTGCCATTCGTACTGCTTTAAACCTGTCAGACTCCGTTTCAAAGCAAATCTGAGTTCACCTCACACACTCACCAATAGTATCTTTTTGCCTTCTAAAAGGTATAAACAGACTGGTCAATGTAACGCAAAAAATACCTTCCAATTGAAACCTGTACTAATGAAATACTTTTACTGTTACTCCACCAAAAAGGCTGAAGCGACTGAAGTTGAACCGTCCATATGCAAGATCACATTTCAACTTCCTAACTTAAAACTATATTGTTTTATTTTCTTAAATCGATTAGTATATATCTCTTCACTACCGGCTACCCTTGTTGGTTATATCCAGCGGCGATGTAACCTGCTCCATTAACATTCAACAAATGGAGGCGCGTATGAGGAGTATCTATCTCGATTCTGTATTGCATATCTGGAACAGCACTGGTGACAAAGAGAAAGAGATGGTTATGAGCCAACTGGCTCATAAGTATGGCAGCCATTACACCCATGAACAATTTCTTAGCCATCTTGAAACGGTATATCGTTCACGATTCTTTTCCTATGTTCTGCCCTCGCTACCCGTGAGGAGGGCAATAAGCTATCAGGCGTAATATGCTGGCGACTTGTTATCTCTGGTGAAGCACGAAAGATTACACAGCAGGCATAGCAGATGGCGACAAAGCGGACATACGAAGAGCTTGAAAAACGGCTACAGATCCTTGAGAAGGAACTGGCCAGTCATAAAGGCCTTAGCGGCTCTGGCCAGTTAGACCATCGGTATCTGGAAGCAATTCTCAGTAACACCAATATGCCCGTCTTCCTGAAGAACGGCGAGTATAGATATATCTTTATGAATCGCCAGTTCGAGTTACTTGCTGGTGTAACCCTCGACCAGGCAAGAAATAAGGATGATTTATCCATATTCTCCGGACCGGTTGCTCAGCTTTTTCGCTCGCAGGACGAAGAGGTTGTCAGGCGTAGTCAGATAGTAGAGTTTGAAGAGACCATTCTCCTGCCAGATGGAGTCCATACTTTTATCACTGCCAAGTTTCCACTTTTTGACAGCGAAGGGACGTTGGATGGTGTTGGCGGTATCTGCACTGATATCAGCGCTCGAAAGCAGGCAGAAGCCGAGCTCGCAGAAGCTGAGGGAAAATATCGTGGTATTTTTGAACATTCACCTTTGGGAATTTTACAGATAGACAAGAATGGCATCGTCACTGCAAGTAATGAAAAATTAGCGGAAATTCTCGGTTCCAGTAGAGATAAAATTATTGGTTTTGATCTGCTCCAATCGTTAAAAGACGAGAACGTAAGAGCGGCGATCATCTCCGTACTATCTGGGAAAACAGTTCATTACGAGGGGCCTTATCTGTCTGTAACCAGTGGCGAGCGCGTTTATCTTCGCTGTTTTTTTTCTCCAATTACTTCAAGTGACGACTCAGTAAAGGCAGCCATTGTTATCATCGAGAATATCACCTGCCAAAAGGATACAGAAAAAGCTCTATTGCGGGCCCGTGAAGAGCTAGAACAGCATGTTGCAGATCGTACTGCCCAACTTGATCGGAAAACAGAACGACTGAGGGAGACAAATATCGCTCTTAAAATTTTGCTGGAAAAACGGGAGGAAGATAGAAAAGAGCTCGAAGAGAAGATACTTTTAAATGTTGAAAAACGAGTATCCCCGTACCTGGAAAAATTAGAAATGAAACAGAGTGATGCTTCCAGAACGGCTCTTCTCAAAATCATTCAATCAAATCTTGATGAAATCACTTCTTCTTTCTCAGAGAGTCATAAGGATTATCTTTCGAACCTCACCCCTACTCAAAGTCAGATTGCCGACTTAATCAAACATGGTCATAGGACAAAGGAAATTGCCTTTCTTTTAAATCTCTCTCCAGCAACAATTGCCTGCCATCGCCAGGAGATAAGAAAAAGGCTATTTTTGACAAATAAAAAAACCAATCTCCAGACAGCTCTCACGGCCAGCTCCTAACAACTAGAGTCTCTAGTTATTACCTAACTGTTTTTTACCCATTGTACCGATCAGGAAAGGTGATAATAATCTAATCAGTCTATTCGTTATATGTGGCTTCGAGAACCAACCTAACGAAGTTATGATGGAGGCAAGAACCATGAATTTTGGCGACTATGCTGTATATCTCTGGCTAATTCCCGTGGTATTCCAAATATTTCTCCCGCTCGTCCTGTTATGTGGATGGATGGTGATTAAACTACCCTTTTTATTGTTTGGATCGAAATCTTCAGAACCTAAACTCGAACCATCGTTTGCTCGCTAAAAAACAGAAAAATACTGCCATATCAACCTTGTCTTTTAGCGTGCGGGAAGGGCTGACTCCCTTCAGCCCTTCCCTGTTGAGGGAGTAACGATCTCCTTTCTGGTTCCAGGCCTTTGTTGTCATGGCTTGAAGATGAAGCGCATCTGCAAAGCTGCGAGCGCTTATTCTTCAACAATCCGCTTTAGATCGTGTAAGATATCTTCCATTCCTATTTTATTGTCAGCATTTACATCACCAGCGATCATCACACCGATTGGATTACTGCCGGCCAGCACTCTCAGGCCGATGATCACATCTTTCAGGTCAACGGTTCCATCGCCATTTACGTCACCTCTCTGTATTCTCACTATTTTCAACTGAGTCATGTCATCCCAGGCATAGGCCCAGCCAATATCGCCGTTGGGATAGGTTATGAAATCATTCACTGGCCCGGCGTGAACGTCGACCATTTCAGGAGGTCCCTGAGGATTTCCATCAAGATCAACAAATTGGAATGTCCGCATCCCTCCTCCAGTGGTTTCCCATGAGACCAGGAGCCTGTCACTGCTATAGGCAACTACCTTGGGGTTTATTTCATTTTGATTCGGTGTGTTGGTAACAGCAACCTCAGTACGAACGGTAAACGGGACGCTCCCCGCAAAGGAGACGAAAACCACATCCCAAGAATCTCTGCCGTCAATGGAGAGATAGACCATCGCTCCATGCTCACCTGCCATGACAACCTCTCCGAATCTGGCACTGGTAATGCCGCCGCAATTACCGTCTGCTAATGAAATTTCGTAGTGATTATCCAGGTAAATTCCTTTACCCGGATAACAGTCTGATATGCAGACAGGCATCTCTGTGGTTTCAGTAAAAATAAGGCGTTGATCCATGCTGTGACTGCAACCCCATTCCCAGCCGCCAGACTCGATACTACCGGTCGAGCTGATGTATTTCAACTTATCGCCCTCATGCCCTTCTGCCCAACCAGCATTGGCGTGAATAGCAAAATAGGCACTATATTCAACGCCATTAAAGGCTAGTTTTCCAGTGTGCCAGTCATCGACCTGGTCGTCATTATCGGTAAGTTCGGTGCTGAAAAGTCTGATGCCGGTATCGTTGTATTTTTCAATGTACATGCGACTGCTCTTCATTATCAGAACAGCAAAGCCGTCATCATGAGCTACCAGATCGTACAGCTTCCCAGCGCCGATGATTATATCATCTGCTTTACGCTCATCTTGTGACGTCAAAGGTGTTACATGGATGGTACCATCGGCAGCCTGCCAGCCAACCTTGCTCTCCCCACTGGGAGAGGGCGAAAGTGCAAAGCTTCTCAACTGGGAGAACGTCCAGAAAGAACCAAGATTGTCTCCCCGACCCGAGTCTATGTCTGCGGTCACCCCAACAGGGGAAACACGGATAGAGGAAGAAATGGGTCCGGCAATTAAAATCTCCAGTGAAGCTGATAAGAGCACCACTATGCTCAGCGTTAGATAACAGGAGTCTCTTATCACAATCCGCCATGAAGACCACCTCATGTTCATGCCCCTTTTTTAAAGTTAAAAGCGAGAATACGTTATTAATCGTGACCAGTCCACACAATCCAGATTTCATTTTATCACTATTATGAGAGCAAATCACAGAGATTTCTCTCCCACTACCAGGATCATGATAGTGCCCAGTCAGTACCTGGTTATATCTGGCGGCAGACCATTTGCATCAAACACCGGTGCATTAATCAGGAGGCCCTCCGGGGCAGAAATAAAGCCCGGAGGTGTGATCTATATGTCAACAAAAGATGAAGAGATCCGGTGGTAGGATCAAAGATATACGGGAAGTTGAACGAATAGCAGAGCAGACTGTCAATCTGCGAGAATTATCAGCAAGCTTCTATCACATTATTTCCGTTTTTCAGGAAAAAAATACAGGTATTTGGACCTTTCAAGAATAAACAGGGGTGTCGATTGTTCTTGCTGATCAATGTTTGACTCTACTTTAAATGTGATTCTAATTCGTTATCCAAAATCACACTACTCGGTATACATTTTGCTACAGAAAATGGGAAAGGACTATGGGCAAAGCGTTAAAAGCAAACGCGCTCGAGTGAAACAATATACCCACTGAGCTAGCCAGCCAGGTATGTTGTGAGATTAAAGGGAGGTAGGAAAATGACTCTTCTTGAAGGTTTACTCTGGCTCACACTTAATGTGTACCATGAAGGTCGATCTGAACCGGAGATTGGACAGGTTGCCATAGCACACGTAACACTGAACCGGGCGGTTGAAAAACATATTCCCATAAAAAAAGTCGTGAAACAGCCGTATCAGTTCAGTTGGATACTCCAGAAGGATTCTTATCTGCCTGATGATCCGGACGCATTTGTAAAATGTCTGCGATCGGTCTTTATTGCTTTGCAATCTCCAGATTTTACCAGTGGAGCGACACACTATCACCTTGACTCAGTAGAACCACGCTGGGCATCCGGCCTGACGTATGTTGACCAGTATGGTTCCCACAAGTTCTATAAGTAAAACGATCTATTGGACTCAGTTCTCATAGCCGCTCCCAACCCTTGAGTTTTTTAAGACTGTCGCTGCGTCTGATTCTGCCTCTTCGATCTGTTCAAAATGCTGCACTATCCGATTAGTGTAATTTGGAAATCAAGCCTTTGGTCTCCCGTATCCGAGACATCCTTTCTTTTCAAACTCTTTTTACGAATTTTAAAAGCGATTTTCTATCTTTCTGTAAATCTTATTCATTCTGATTTGACTTTTAGAGTCCCCTGTTAATATCATTGTTATGAGTATTTTCTTTAGGCAGCCGTCTTCACTACAAGGAGGCACTCATCCTAATATATTATCCTGAGGGGAAGAACCATTCCGCCAATGTCTCAGATTTTAAAGATTGTTTTCAGTTTTTTTATGCCTGGTGGGCTCGTGCTTATAGCGACGCTCATTGTTCTACATAAAGGTTATTTAGACCCGTGGTTAGCCCAGGCTGCAGACATACTTCCTTATGCCGTCCTTGGTATCGGTTTCCTGCTCGGTCTGAGATTCCATCGCAGTCGTGCTGCATTTGCAGTTCTTCTGCTGATATTTACAGACAGGCTGATTCATTATTTTGGCCTGGGAGGGTTGGTCGCCTCTGGAAATGAAGCCATTATTCTTCATTCCATAACTGTTCTCCTGCCTGTAAACATGATCCTTCTTTATCTTGCCAGGGATCGTGATATTCTCAGTCTCTCAGGTTTGTTTCGTTTTTGCTTCATCCTGGCACAACCTGTCGTTGTCTCTCTCTTGCTCCAAAAGAAACCTGCCGTTTTCGATTACCTGTATCGGCACAGTATTTCTCATCCATTTCTCCATGGATTAGGCGTTCCTGACTCCGTGCAGTTGTTTTATGGATTTGTCATCCTGCTTTTTCTTGTTCTTTCTCTGGTCTCCAACAAGACAATACTCAGAGGTTTTTTCTGGGCACTGCTCACCACTGTCATCGCTTTTTATGAGGTCTATTCTGGTGCCCAATTCACCATCTATTTCTGTGTTGCCGGACTCATTATTATCCTGTCGGTGCTTGAGACAGTGTATGCCATGGCATATCACGATGAATTAACCAAGCTCCCTGCCAGGCGCTCTTTAAATACTGCGCTTCAGAATCTCGGTAAAAACTACACGATAGCCATGCTTGATATTGATTTTTTCAAGAAATTCAATGACCGATTCGGTCACGACGTGGGCGATCAGGTTTTATGCATGATTGCATCACATCTCAGCAGGGTTGGTGGTGGTGGAAAACCGTATCGTTATGGAGGGGAGGAGTTCACCATCGTTTTCCCCGGTAAATCAAAAAAAGAGGC
>CAZOWJ010000105.1:0-12386 GCA_964583415.1 uncultured Desulfocapsaceae bacterium | reverse complement strand
CTGGAAAGCGTGTGTACGCAAGTACCGTGAGTTCGAATCTCACCCTCTCCGCCAATTTAAAGAGGCTTTTGCATTGACCGAGTTGCAAAAGCCTCTTATATTTTTTGACAGTAACATAGCTGTAATTCCGGCTCGGATTAACTTGACGTAGAAGTTAATAATGTGTATGTATTCGGATTGGATTTTCAACATTGAACAGAAGATTATTACTCTCTATTCTTTCTGTTTCGATGGTTGATAAATCAGTGATTTCGGTTTGATAGCCGGGTCCTGCGCAACAAAGAATCACGAACCCCGCCAGGTCCGGGAGGAAGCAACGGTAGTGAACCTCTTTGTGTGCCGCAGGGTCACCCGGCTATCATTTTTTCAGCACCTTGTGCTTAGCCATTCTATCTCCATTTGGACGGTACCCTATGTCCTATCTGGTCCTTGCCCGCAAGTCCAGGCCACAAACCTTTGAGGAAGTTGTTGGTCAAAAGCCTGTCGTCAAAACTCTTCAAAACAGTCTCAAACGTAATCGTGTTGCCCATGCCATTCTCTTTTCTGGAGTCCGTGGTGTTGGCAAAACGACACTTGCGCGCCTGATGGCCAAAGCACTCAACTGCAAGAATGGACCAACGCCTGTTCCGTGTAACCAGTGTACGTCCTGTACCGGAATAACCTCAGGTTCAGCCCTGGATCTCTACGAGATAGACGGTGCATCCAACCGGGGGATTCAGGAAGTACGTGAGCTTAAGGAAAAACTCAAATTCATGCCCGCCTCGTCATCGTTTAAAATCGTAATTATCGATGAAGTTCATATGCTGACAACGGAGGCTTTTAACGCCCTGTTGAAGACGCTGGAAGAGCCCCCGGCACATGTCTATTTCATATTTGCAACCACCGAGCTGCACAAAATCCCCATTACTATTTTATCAAGATGTCAACGCTTTGAGTTACAGAGAGTGCAATCCGGGGATCTCGCCTCACACTTTACAAGACTTGCGGAGAACGAAAACATTACAATCGACAAGGGTGCGCTCTCACTGATTGTCAGAGAAGCGGAAGGCTCTGTACGCGATGGCCTCAGTCTGCTTGACCAGGTATTTTCCTATGGTGATTCTCCCATCACTGTTGAAGAGGTCGTTGACGTGCTTGGTCTAGTAAATCGGGATATACTTAACAATATAGTTCTTGCTCTTCTCCAGGGAGATAAAGTCAAAGCCCTTGCAAGTCTTGATGAGACCTTCAAATTCGGTATGGATATTAAACGATTCATAACCGATCTGCTTGACTGCTTCAGGTCTCTTCTCTTGATAAAAATCGGGGATTGCGACCAATTACTTGACCTTTCGGAGAATGACCTGAAGATGTTACACGAAACTGCAAAAGATTATGCGGGGGAAACAATTCACCAGAAATTGAACCTGCTCATGCAGGCAGCCGAGGATATACGTTTTTCACTTCAGCCTAAACTCGTCCTGGAAATTTCATTTTTGTCTATCATTGAATCAGGAAATGTTATTCCGGTCGCCTCGCTTTTATCTCAACTGGACCAGGTGATAGAGAAACTCCCGAAGGAGCCAGCCACTTTCCATGAAGCACCACCGGCGGTTGCTCCTGAAAATTTGGAGAGTAAAAAAAAAATAGCTGATTTTTCGATTCAGGATCAACCAGAAATACCGCCAGCGCCTGAACCCGTGACCAAACTGGCTGCGGTCACTGATAGTTCCCCGCCTTGGGGAACAGAAGAACCGCCTCCTGAATTTGAGCATCAACTAGAGAATTTCAGTGAAGAGGTACCTGAAAAAAAACCGGCTCCCCCTTCTCAACAGACTGAACAGCGACGTGAGATAAGAAAAGACTGGCTTGACTTTATCGCCTATCTGAAAGAGCTTAAACCATGGATGGCTCAGAATCTCCAGCAGGCCAGTGCAATCAAGGACCAGGGTCAGGAACTATTACTGGAATTTGTCGATTCCAATGATTACACGCTGCTGCGTACAGTGGAAAATCGAAAAGTACTCACAGAATATATTCTTGATTTTTTTCAAAAAGATTATGTCATCCACTTTATCACCCCTGCCAAGTCTGATGATCCTGATATGAAAGCATCTGAAGGGCCCAAAAAACAGCGCCAGAAACTCGCCTCTCACCCGCTGGTGATGATGACGGAGGAAATTTTCGGAGGCCAGGTGGGTGATATCCGTATCGGTTCTAAAAGTCGTTAATTCAATATTTTAAAAAGGATAAATATAATGGATCTCAACTCAATAATGCAGCAGGCAAAAGAAATGCAAGCTAAAATGGCCAAAATCCAGGAAGACCTGGCCAACAAGACCATAATCGGAAGTGCCGGCGGCGGAATGGTTAATGTCACGGCAACCGGCAAAGGCGACATTGTCAGTATTTCAATTGAGGAACAACTTGTTTCAATAGAAGAAAAACAGATGCTGCAGGATCTTGTAACAGCAGCTACCAACGACGCAATACAAAAAGCCAGAGAACTTAGCAAGCAGGAGATGGCAGGCTTAACCGGCGGTATGCAAATTCCTGGACTTGGCAACCTATTATAATCTGATTGACAATGAGTAATCCGCATATTGTTCCACCTGCTCTTGAGAGGCTCATCCGCAGTTTGTCTTCCATGCCTGGCATCGGAGCCAAAACTGCCACCCGTATGGCCTTAAATATACTTAGAAAACCTCAGGCAGATGCCAGGGAAATGGCTGAAGCCCTGGCAGAACTGCACAAATCAATACAACTCTGCTCCTGCTGCCTGACCTTTTCAGAGGATGACCCCTGCGCCATCTGTGCAGACCCGAAACGAGATGAATCAATTGTCTGTGTTGTTGAGCAACCGGGGGATCTCATCGCAATTGAAAAAACTGATACCTACCGAGGGCATTACCATATCCTTCATGGAGTTCTCTCGCCCATTGATGGCATCGGGCCCGATGAAATCAAGATTAATGAGCTCCTTGCCCGCATTGATTCTAACAGAATCGAGGAAATTCTCATCGCCACCAGCTCAACTGTCCCTGGAGAAGCCACAGCCTCCTACCTGATTGACAGACTGCAGACCTTGTCCATCAAGCTGACGCGGCTCGCATGTGGCATACCAATGGGCATGGATATTAAACATGCAGATAAATATACATTGGCCAAAGCAATCGAGCGACGTTCCCATGCCTCATAAGTGTTAATTTCTGAGGACTTGAACACTATTTCTTCTTGACAGTTTCCCTGTTTACTGGTAATTGAAACAGGTTTTATACTTGCCGTCATGAGGAATCGTACGTATATTGATCGAATTGATTTTTCTTCTGCCCTCAACGGCAGTTACCGACACCGTAATGTCCCCAGCAATACGGATTGCAAGCCTAAATCCTGTATTAACGACAGGCGCGTAGCTCAGTGGGAGAGCGCTACCTTGACGTGGTAGATGTCGGCGGTTCAATCCCGCCCGCGCCTACCAGATAAAAAGGCTAAAGGAAGAACGGATTCAACACCCGTTTGCTCTTTAGCCTTTGCTATTCTATGGCAAAAGATATGGCTGATATTTCAGTAAAAATTAAGGATGGAGAATCCTTGACGGTTTCGGCATCAACTACCGTTAAGGATGCATTGGCTCAATTACTCTCTGGTAAACAGAGAAAGAGGACCATTGCAGCCTATGTTGGTGATAGAGCAGTCGACCTGAGCGCTGAACTGCTCGAGGATACCGTTCTGATCCCGATTCAAATTGGCAGCGAAGAGGCCCTTGATATTTTAAGGCACTCCACTTCCCATGTCATGGCCCAGGCTGTCAGAGACCTCTACGGTAACGATGTCAAAATAGCCATAGGTCCAACCATTGAAAATGGTTTTTATTATGATTTTCTTCGGGATGAACCTTTCAGCCCAGAAGATTTCGAAAGAATTGAAAAACGAATGGCAGAAATAGCTGCGGAGGCGCATCCGTTTGTCCGGCAAGAGGAACGTCGGCTCTCCGCTATTGAGACATTTCGCCAGCAGGGAGAGAAATATAAAGTCGAAATCCTTGAAGAAATTGAAGATGATTCAATCAGTATCTACCAGCAGGGTAGCTTCGTGGACCTCTGCCGGGGCCCACACCTTCCGGACACCTCATGGATAAAAGACTTCAAACTGCTCCGTGTTGCAGGTGCCTACTGGCGCGGTGACGAAAAGAAAGATGTGCTGCAGCGTATTTACGGCACCGTCTTTTTTGACAAAAAAGCCTTAAAGAAATACCTCAACCAGCTCGAAGAGGCTAAAAAACGTGATCACCGGAAACTTGGCAAAGAGCTCCAGCTCTTCACCATTCAGGACCAGGTTGGGCCGGGCCTTATTCTCTGGGAGCCCAAAGGTGCTCAGCTCAGGAGACTGATAGAGGATTACTGGAAGGACGAGCATTACCTGCACGGATATGAGCTGCTCTATACACCGCATATAGCACGTCAGGATCTATGGCAGACCTCCGGCCATCTTGATTTTTACTCAGAGAACATGTATGCCCCTATGCAGATCGATGAGGTGAAATATCAGCTTAAGCCGATGAACTGCCCGTTCCATATTGGCATTTACAACAGTCACAAAAAAAGTTATCGCGATTTCCCGATCCGCTGGGCTGAACTTGGGACCGTTTATCGATATGAGCGAGCAGGAGCTCTTCATGGTCTACTAAGGGTTCGAGGGTTCACCCAGGATGATGCACACATTTTCTGTCGAGAGGATCAGCTTGACGAAGAGATTTTTAATATTCTCGACCTCAACCTTCTGATTCTCAAAAGATTTGGTTTCTCAGAATATGATATTTATCTCTCCACACGACCTGAAAAATCAGTGGGTACCGATTCTCACTGGGAAGAATCCACCAACGCCCTGAAGCAGGCGCTTGAAAAAAAGGGACTTGAGTACGAGATTGATCCGGGAGAGGGAGTCTTTTACGGACCCAAAATCGATATCAAAATTAAAGATCAGCTCGGCCGTTCATGGCAATGCTCCACCATACAGGTAGACTTCAATTTACCTGAACGTTTTAATGTATCCTATACGGGTTCTGACAATACGGAACATCGCCCAATTATGATTCATCGCGCGCTCCTGGGCTCGCTCGAACGTTTCATCGGTGTTTTAATTGAACACTATGCCGGGGTATTTCCCCTCTGGTTCGCACCGATCCAGGCAAGAATACTCAATATTACCGATGATCAGTCCGAATATTGCAAAAAAGTTTACTCCACGCTTAGAAAAGCCGGAGTCCGGATTGAAAAAGATTTGCGGAATGAGAAATTGAGCTATAAAATCCGTGAAGCACAGATGGAAAAGATTCCATACATGCTGATTGTCGGTGAAAAAGAGAAAGAAAATGGTACTGTTACTGTTCGAATGAGGGACGGTAAAAATTTACCGCCAATGAGTGTTAATGACTTTGCTGCGAAAGTCCTGGAAGAATGTCAGGAAGGCCGTGGTATTTAAATTGTTTTGTTCAGCGCCGACTTCTGATTTTAGATTATGCAGTCGGTTTACATGTTCGTAGAATAAAGGAGGTCCGATATTAAAAGACGAGGAAGAGGTGCCCCGGTTCAGAGAGAGGAAAAGGTGGTAAAGAATGATGCGATTCGCCATCCTAACGTCAGGCTGATTGGCTCCGACGGAGAACAGCTTGGCATATTGACTACAGATGATGCCCGGGAACGAGCCTATGACGAGGGCCTTGATCTTGTCGAAGTTTCAGCAGCCGCTGATCCACCAGTCTGCCGGATCATGAACTACGACAAATTTCGCTACGAACAGAAGAAAAAACTGCAAGAGGCCAAGAAAAAACAGACCACTGTAGAAACCAAGGAAATAAAGTTCCGTCCGAAAACGGAAGAACATGACCTTAACTTCAAGATTAAGAATATCAAGAAGT
Source organism: uncultured Desulfocapsaceae bacterium (assembly GCA_964583415.1). Classification (GTDB taxonomy): domain Bacteria; phylum Desulfobacterota; class Desulfobulbia; order Desulfobulbales; family Desulfocapsaceae; genus MADRE3. The sequence continues at coordinate 6,490 of CAZOWJ010000105.1, read as the reverse complement.
TCCTTGGCCAGAAAAATAAAGTTAAAATTACCATGCGCTTCAGGGGACGAGAAATTGTTTATTCCCAGACAATCGGTCTTGAAGCCATGAACAAGATTGCCGCGAGTCTTGAGGAAGATGCAGTTATTTTGCAATCTCCCTCCATGGAAGGACGACAGATGGTTATGTTTGTCGGTCCCAAGGCTCAGAAATAAAACGTTTCCCGCTGAGACAAATTAATACTGGCGCCTCCCACTGCCAGTTTTTATTGTCCCGGCACTTTATAGTTTGTAAAGGAGTAATATAATGCCGAAGATGAAAACAAACAGAGGCGCTGCAAAACGCTTTAAGAAAACTGGGACTGGCAAGATCAAGAGACACAAAGCGTATACCAGCCATATTCTGACCAAGAAATCTACCAAACAAAAACGTGGACTCAGAAAATCCGGCCTTGTTGACAGTGCAAACGCCAAGGCCATCAGGAAGATTTTACCGTATATGTAATGATCGTGGTTCTATATCACTGTCTGATACCGCGTAAGAAGATAAAAAGGAGTATATCATGCCAAGAGTAACCCGGGGTTTTAAGGCGCGTAGAAGAAGAAATCGTGTCCTGAAACTTGCCAAAGGATTCAGAGGCGGTCGTCACAAGCTTTATCGAACCGCAACAGAGGCCGTCGATCGTGCACTCGTGTACGCCTATCGCGACCGCCGCAATAAAAAACGAGATTTCCGTCGTCTGTGGATCGCACGCATAAATGCAGGTGCCCAGATGAACGACATCAACTACAGTCAATTTATGGGTGGACTGAAAAAAGCTGGGGTTGAACTTGATCGAAAAGTTCTTGCCAATATGGCCATCCTCGACCCCAACGCTTTTTCTGAAGTGGTTAAAATCGCAACCGCAGCTAACGCTTAAATCTGACCACTTCTTTTGCCGTGTATGCCGGTTGCGGTTTTTCATAATCGTAACCGGTATGCTGTTTTATTGACCCTTAATTTTTTGTATATGACATGGAGCAGGAGCTAGAGCAGATTCGCGGAGAAGCCACGGCAGCACTTGAAAGCATTTCCGATGAAAACCAACTGGAATCTTTCAGGGTTGACTATCTGGGTAGAAATGGACAGATAAGTACTATCATGAAAAAACTTGGCACTGTTGCCAAGGAAGACAGACCTCGTCTTGGACAGCTTGCCAATACCATCAAGAAAGAACTGGATTCAGTTTTCAGACAGAAGCAATTGGACATTTCTGATACTGCCAGTACTGCCGGAGACAGCGGTAAAGTTGACCTCAGTCTCCCTGGCAGAAGGCCTCAAGCAGGGAAACTCCACCCAATTACCCAGATTATGGATGATGTCTGTTCCATTTTCGAAGGTATGGGATTCTCAATAGCAGAAGGTCCCGACGTTGAACTGGATCACTACAACTTTGAAGCGCTGAACATTCCCGCTCATCATCCCGCACGGGACATGCATGACACATTTTATATCAGCGACTCTACCCTGCTGCGAACCCATACCTCGCCAATGCAGGCCCGTATCATGGAACAACAGCAGCCACCCTTACGGGTAATCGCTCCCGGAAAAGTGTATCGCTGCGATTCTGACATTACTCACACACCGATGTTTCATCAGGTTGAAGGATTTCTCGTTGATGAAAAAGTCTCTTTCGCTGACCTTAAAGGTGTACTGACAGTCTTCCTGCAAAAAGTTTTTGAGAAAGAACTTTCTCTTCGTTTCAGACCAAGTTTTTTCCCCTTTACAGAACCCAGTGCCGAAGTAGATATCGAGTGTGTTATTTGCAGCGGTAAGGGTTGTCGTGTCTGTAAAAAGACCGGCTGGCTCGAGATACTTGGTTCCGGCATGATTGATCCTGAGGTTTTCAAGATGGTAGGCTATGATCCTGAAAAATACACCGGTTTTGCCTTTGGACTCGGTATTGAACGTATTGCTATGTTGAAGTATGGAATCAACGATATCCGATTATATTTTGAAAACGATCTTCGTTTTCTTTCCCAGTTTTAATTTGCGCCGGATCATATAACTACCATGAAGTTCACATTAAATTGGTTACAGGAATACGTAAATCTTGACGCTCCTGCTCCGGAAGAGCTGGCAGATAAATTGACCATGCTAGGCCTGGAGGTTGAGGCGGTCGAGTCACTTTTTGAAGATCTTGCCTCACTGAAAACAGCCAGAGTGATCTCAGCACAACCACACCCGAACGCTGACAGACTGACCTTGTGTAAGGTCCTTGTCGGCGAAGATGAATTTCAGATCGTCTGCGGCGCTCCCAACGTCAGAAAAGATCTCTGTGTGGTTATCGCACTGCCGGGAACAACCCTGCCGGGTGACTTCAAAATTAAAAAATCGAAGGTACGAGGTGTTGAATCCCAGGGGATGCTTTGCTCGGAGCAGGAGCTCGGACTCAGCGAAGATCACACCGGTATCATGGAACTTCCTAAAGGTACTCCTCACGGGCAGTCCTTTATTGAAATAACTGAACTGAAAGATACGCTTGTTGAAGTTGATCTCACCCCCAACCGACCGGATTGCGCATCTGTTATAGGTATCGCCCGGGAAGTAGCAGGGTTTACCAAAAAACAGCTGACTGTTCCGTTTAAAGGAACTCTTTTATCACCGGACACAGACTCTTTCTCAGTAGAAGTCGAATCTCCTGAGCTCTGTCCGCGATATGCTGCACGGCTTATCAGAGGAATAACTATTGGACCATCGCCCTGGTGGATGCGTAAGCGTTTATTATCGGTTGGCATGCGGCCAATTAACAACATCGTCGATATTACCAATCTGGTGATGATGGAATACGGCCAGCCGCTTCACGCCTTTGATTACGATTGTCTTACAGACAAAAAGATCATTGTCAGAACACCCCGTGATCATGAAAGGCAATTTACAACCCTGGACAATGTGGTGCGCAACATCGACCAGGATATACTGATGATTTGTGATGGAAACGGACCGGTGGCAGTTGCCGGGGTCATGGGTGGTCTTGATTCGGAAGTAACAGACAAAACCACAAACGTACTGCTCGAAAGTGCTTGTTTCAATCCTGTTTCAGTGCGAAGAACAGCCAGAAAGCTCAACCTGCCGTCTGAAGCCTCTTATAGATTTGAGCGCGGCGTCGATCCAGGTGGAACCATCGATGCGATGGAGCGAGCAGTCACTCTGATGTGCGAAGTTGCCGGTGGAACAGCTGAACAGGGCGGCATCGATGTCTGTGACGGATTGACTGATCCCTGGACCCTGTCGTTGCGTATTTCCAAAACATCTGATCTTCTTGGCGTACCTCTCAGCGCAGAGCAGGTAAAAGAGCTTCTGGAATCAATTGAAATACCCTGTGATGTTATAGATACTGATACCCTCAAGGTTTTCATCCCTACTTTTCGGCTAGATCTCGAACGTGAAGTTGATCTTGTTGAAGAAGTAGCACGACTCATCGGCTACAATGAAATTCCAGTCAGCCTTCCGACAGTAGACCTGAGTTACCCGGAACAGGATCCTGAACGGATAAAACGAAACCGGGTTAACGGTTTTATGACAACCATCGGGTTTTCTGAGGCCATCAATTACAGTTTCTATTCATCAGGTTACAATGCACTTATGGGGATTGCTGATGACGACAAACGAAGCCAGCATGTCAAAATTCTCAATCCATTGAGTGAAGACCAGGATGTCATGCGAACGAGCCTGCTCCCCGGTCTTTTCGAAAACATTCGCAGAAATGTAAACTTCCAGCAGACATCATGCCGACTGTTTGAAATTGGAAAAGTGTTTTTCCCCTCATCCGCTGAGTCACTCCCTGATGAACCTGCCCGGATCGCAGGTATCCTGGCTGGTCAGAGAGAAGGCAATGATGTCCCCTATCACTGTATAGACGACCAGGTAGATATATACGATGCTAAAGGTGCAGTAGAGGCGCTTCTGGAAGAAATGAGACTTACAGACAGGCTTGAACTTCAGCCAGCCTCAGGTGGCACTGTTGAACCTTTTGCCGTAAACGATTATGCCCTTAACCTCACCAGTGATAACCAAACAATTGGTACTATTGGCAAGATTAATCAGGAGGTTCTCAGAAATTTCGGTATCAAACGAGATGCCTACTACTTTGATCTCGATTTCGCAGCTCTCTGTGATCTTGCACCGGAACCAAAGGCTTTTTCACCGCTGCCGGTATTTCCGTCAGTAAAACGTGACATAGCGCTGGTAGTTCCTGGTGCGACTCCTTCTCGCGATCTGGTAGACGCTGTTTTGAAGAGCCGAGAAAAACTTGTTGAACATTGTGATGTTTTTGACGTATATCAGGGTGATAAAATTGAAAGCGGCTTCAAGAGTGTTGCCCTGTCGATTACTTATCGCTCACAAACTAAAACTCTTACTGAAAAGAACGTGGAAAAGGCCCATAATAAACTGGTCAAATTACTCACCAGTAGTTTTAGCGGCAGCTTCCGAGAGGCATAATGGTATGAAAAAGAATAATGTAACCCGTAAAGAACTTGCCGAGTCAGTTTCAGAAAAACTTGGATACCCCCTCAGCACCTGCTCGGAAATTGTCGACACATTTTTTAGCTCGATGAAATCTTCTATGCTTGACGGATCATCGATCAAGTTAGTACACTTTGGTACATTCCTTGTTCGGGACAAGAGCCCCCGTAAAGGACGCAATCCTCGAACCGGGGAATCTATAACCATTAAAAAGCGGCAGATAGTAAGCTTTAGGCCGAGCAAGAAACTAAGAGCACGAATAAATAACGACTCGTAAAGGAGTTTTCACCCTCTGCTGAAGGAGTGAGCCACCGAGATGACTATACAAATCCCGGACAAGCTCTATTTCAAGATTGGTGAAGTCAGTAAACTTGCAGAAGTTGCCCCCCACGTCCTGCGATACTGGGAGAGCGAGTTCAGCGACATTAAACCAAAACGTGCGACTTCCAGGCAGCGGCTTTATCGACGAGAAGACGTTGAGCTCATCCTGATTATCAAGAATCTGCTTCACACCCAGGGCTACACAATTGCCGGAGCCCGTAAACTCATTCTTGAGTCCAATCAGCTGAGCGATCTTAAATTGCAGAATCAAAAAGCAGAATCGACCGCCTCGAAATTGAGCAGTATCAAACGTGAGCTTATCGATCTGAAAGAACAACTGAAAACAAGAATAGAATAGAGTCTACAACAGATACCACAATCACCATATTATTTACACGCGTGTCACCGCATGGTAGAAAGACTCTTCACAATATATCGGGATGTGGCGCAGCCTGGTTAGCGCGCTTGTCTGGGGGACCGTAGCAATGTGATTCCACATGCTACATTTGACCTGATTTCTGTACTATTCCAACAGTATACACACCACCTAAACACTTCATCTAAAAGTCAGGAATTACTAGTGTACTTTTAATGTAACCTGGTTTTCACCTTGGTTTCTACAACTTTTATTACTTGAAAAAAAAGTGTCGAACTATGTTTATACCAAATATAGATTCACAGGAAGAATATAAGATTTTGAAATTAATGAAGAAGAAAGATATTTGAGTTGGCAATATTAGTAAGCGTAATATTTCGTAATATATCAGGAGTTTGGTGAAAATTATGTTTTATCCGCTTTTAGCCTCCTGATAATTTAACCGTATATCCCAATTTTGATAACTCTTCCTTCAGTACATCCCGATGATCACCCTGTATTTCTATAGCACCTGATTTTACAGTACCACCAGCTCCACATTTTTTTTTAAGTTGCTTTGATAGTTTTTTAAGATCTTTATCATCAAGAGCAATCCCCGTTATAATAGATACTCCTGAGCCTTTACGGCCTTTAGTCTCTCGACTTATTCGCACAATACCGTCATTGGGAATCCCCGAAATTCGTTTACCACAAATGCATTTGCTACCAGGATTTCCGCATTTAGGACAGACTTTTCCAAACTCTGTGGAATATACAATACCTTCGTTTTTATTTGTCTTTGACTTCATGAATCCTTTTCATTTCATTAAATCCACTGAGGTTATCATAAATCGAAAGAAATATGATTTTCTATCGCTAACGGTAAGTTCACTGGCGAACTTCAGCGAGTTGGACTCGAACGGCTGGTTCTGTTTTCATTTCTTCATTTGATTTTGTGTTTTTTGTGCAGATTCTATCATCAATGATTGTAGTTGGGGCATAGCTTCCGCCATATAATTCCCAAATTTTGACATAGCCGACTTACCCACAGGTGAACCGTAGAAATCGGCTAATGCTGAAAGCTCTTCTGCGGTGAAATGTTTTACCATAGAGTCACGGATGATTAATGAAAGCCGATCTAAATCCATATTTTTTATCATCAAATCATTAAATGTTTTTTGTTTTTCCTTAGGTATTTGAGCAGACATTTTCTCTACTAAATCAATGAGCATGTCTCTTGGCGATGAATATCTTTTATCTTGGGGATGATCCGCTCCCTTTCCTGCTGGCGGTTTGATTTCTTTTTCGTTTTCCAATAATAATAACCGC
>CAZOWJ010000104.1:0-12595 GCA_964583415.1 uncultured Desulfocapsaceae bacterium | reverse complement strand
GAAAGGCAATTTTGTCTTTTGAGGTATCTTTCAAGTATTGATGATGACTATTATATACAGAACGAACCAAGTGCAGAAAACGATTTTGAGCGCAGCCCTCATCCTTTATTTGATACTGTATATTATCGTAACCGGTATTTAGAAAAATCATTTAACGGGAATCCGTTCTGTCATTTTATGACTGCGGGGTTCGCTAAAGGCTATAAGCCGGGTCCTTTCTTTGACTATGATATTTACGAGAAAAGTACCGATTGGCAGCAGGGGCGTGTAAATCCCCTGAAGCATTACCTTAAACAACGGAATACTGACTGGCCAAGTGCCGGAATATTTTTCGATATTCAATGGTATAGGGATAAAACTCCAATCCTTTATCAAGTCAATGTCGATCCAATTAAACATTATAGACTTCATGGAGCGGGAGAGGGTAAGAGCCCTCTGCCATTTTTTGATCCAGAATTTTACCTGAATTCCATACCGGATAATCCACACGCCTCTGCCGATCCGCTCTCCCATTATCTTATCTATGGAATCCTGGAGGACAAGCAACCGTGCCCCTGGTTCGACCCTGTATTTTACAAAGAAAAATATTCAAGCGTTATCGGAGAGTTATTTTCTCTTGAACATTACTTAAGAAAAGGTCTCCGTGACGGTAATTACTGTGTGGAGAGATTGGAACGTCTAAAATCAAAACCTCTTATATCCATAATTGTACCTGTCTACAATGCCGACCCTTTTCTTTTGAATTACTGTATCCGATCTGTTTTAAACCAGCAGTATCCTCATTGGCAATTGTGTCTTGCAGATGATGGAAGCAGTCGGGAAGGACTCAGGGATCAACTCGAGAAATGGGGTAAGCAGGATAGCAGAATAAAAACCTTTTTTAATGAAAATAATAAAGGAATATCAACTGCATCAAACTCTGCAGCAGCCTTGGCTGATGGTGATTATGTAGGGTTTCTTGACAACGATGATGAATTAACCCCGGATTGTCTTTATCATATAGCTGAAACGATTTCTAGAACATCGGCAGAGGTTGTATATACGGATGAAGACCTGATAGGTATAGATGGTGGCAGATTATCGGTTTTTTATAAGCCTGATTTTAACAAAGTGCTCTTGCAGTCTCATAATTATATCACCCATTTTTCGGTGGTCTCCAGGACCATATTTACTAAATGCCAAGGATTTCGATCCGAATATGACGGTGCACAAGATTTTGATTTAATGCTGCGCATATCAGATTTGACCGATAAAATCGTTCATGTACCACTGATTCTTTATCACTGGAGGGCTACTAAAACCTCAACAAGTATAAATCATAGTCAGAAAAGCTATGCTCATGAGGCTGGTAAAAAGGCACTCGCTGCGTATATCGATAAAAACCTGAACGGAGTTAGTGTTGAAGATACTGATATAAATTATTTTTATCGAATAAAGAAAGAGACATGTCTGCAACCGACTGTAAATGTATTGATCTGGTCCAACCAGCCTCAGGCAGATATTGAGAAATTTACCAAGATACGAAAGGTTACAGCGTATGAAAAGTGTGACTTCATCTTAATATCAGGCCAGTTAGAAGCAGGGGCCGGTGGCCTGGATAAAGGTAGGTCGCACATATCTGAAGGTGTTTACTTAGAACAGAGTACGCATTTTATCTCCAAAGCCCAATCCCTGAGGGATGTTATTGCTTCTTGTGATTGTGATTTTCTCGTATTTCTTGACTCATCAGTCTCTAGTGTTGAGAGTGGTTGGTTGAGTGAACTGGTTTCTCAAGTTAAATCGGCAGGAGTGGGCATTGCCTGTGGACGGTTTTCATATCCTGACGGTGATGGAATATCCTATGCTGTACCTGACCTGAACATTGAGGCACCAAGTTACTATCTTTCATTTCTGACCTCATGCTCAAGGCATCTCAACGGCCTACACTGTTCTCAGTTTATACAATTTTCCCCATGGGACATCTGTATTATAAGAAGACGGGACTATAATAGATTGGGAGGTTTTGATCATGAAAATTATCCTTCGATCTTTGCAATGACGGATCTTGCTCTTCGGGCAGTTCAACCCGGTTTTGATATTGTCTACACCCCGTATGCTCGAGTTATCGGAGAGCAGGAACAATTTTGCAGTCATGAGTTGGACAAAGACGCGTGTTTGTCCGAAAAAATCAATTTTCAATCGAAGTGGCGAGATACCCTGAAGAAAATGGATCCCTATTACAATTTAAATATTCTCGATGAGCATAATGTTAACAGGGATGCATTTTTCAGTTGGTTTATTGGCTGATTTCTTCCCAGGAAAGTCTTGACTTGAGCTACCAATTTAATTAGGTAAGGCACCATTTCTTAACCAATGTATATGTGAATTTTCTGCTGGAGGGTAATTATTACCAGCAGTTAAGGATAAAACCAAAGGTGTAGTAATGAGTTTACCGCTCATATCAGTTGTTATACCGGCCTATAATCATGAGCATTTTGTTGGTGAGGCTATCGAGAGTGTTCTTGACCAATCATGTGGAGACCTTGAGTTGGTCGTGGTCGATGACGGTTCAACGGACCGGACAGCTGAAGTGATAAAAGGCTACACTGACAAGAGATTACATTACTATCATCAGGAGAACCAGGATGCCTTTAATACCATAAACAGAGGTATCAGTCTTTCCCGCGGTCACTATATATCGATCTTGAATTCAGATGATGTGTATGAAAAAAACAGGCTTGAAAAACTTGCTGCAGTTCTCGACAATAAGAATTGTGTCTGTACCTTTAGTGATGTAATTCCTGTTTCAGATGACGGTGAGCATTTTACGGACCCACAATTCGGCTGGAACATCTGGCACAAGAAAAACCGTGATTTTTATTTTGAATGTGGAGATCTTTATACTTCTTTTCTCAAAGGGAACTTCATGGTTACCACTTCAAATCTGTTCATGACTGCAGATGCAGCAAGTAAGGTTGGACCATTCTGTTCACTTCGCTACCTGCATGATTACGATTTTATCTTTCGCATGATGAACATCTTCCCAAACCAGGTATACTATGCGGATGATCTGCAACTACTGCGTTATCGGATCCATAGTGGCAACACTCTTGGCGAGGCAGCTATTATTGGAAGACTGCAGGATCAAGAACTAATTAGGAAATATTTACTTGCAGTAATTCCTAATGATTTAAGACAATATGTGGAGGCAGGCAGTGATCGGCTTGTTGAGTTAGAAAAGGAACTGAATAATGTCAGAATGCAGGTGAACCTTCCTGGTCAGCAGGGTGTTATACCCGCATATAGAAACCTTCAGCAAGCCTTGAAACGCTGGCTGAAGAAAAAGCTTCTTTGATTTAAGTCTGCGGTGTTCATTGATTCATGAATTGGCAAAAATTTTATTCACTTGAGAATCTGATTCAAAAGGGCAGGCAATTATCCGAGAATTGTGATGTTATAACATTTGATCTTTTTGACACACTGTTCATTCGCAGGATTCATGATCCGGATTTGGTTAAATTACCGACAGCACGCTATATTGCTGCACGTGCCCATCAGTTTGGTCTTGACCTTTCATGGCGAAAAATTCAGAAAATCAGAGACCGGACAGAACAGAATCAGAGAAGGGAAACCGGATTAACATTTGAAGATCAAGAAGCCTGTTATCCGGTTTTCATGAAAAAAAGTCTTGAAGAAATATTTGGTGAATATTACACGGATCAACTTCTCGATGATGTTACAAGCTACGAGCTCGAAATGGAGAGCCGAATGCTGGTTCCGAGAAAAAAGCTCGTAGACTGGCTTGCTGCGCTTCATGAATCCGGGAAAAAAATATATATAATATCGGATATATATTTGCCATCTGAGCACCTTAAAAAGCTGGTCGATAAGGCCGGTTTTTTACAATACACAGATGATCTTGTATCATCAGCAGATACATTTCTGGCAAAGGCTTCCGGTAAAGCATTTCCCCTCGTACAGAAACGTTTTGACCTGGACAAGTCATCTTGGCTGCATATCGGAGACAACCCTTTCTCGGATGGACTCAGGCCTGCCCAATTTGGAATTCAATCTCTTGTCCTGCATGATGGATCAGAAAAACATCGCAAAGCTCTGATTAAGAGATACGTTAACTACAGTAAGGGAAATATGTTTTATCGGGGCAGGGCGCTCCAGCAGCTGATGCTCCCCCATGAAGGAGAGAACGCACCCCAGACAACACTTTACACAGAAGGGTATAACTTTCTGGGACCTATGATTGGCGCATTTGTCCAGCATATTGCTGAAGAGTGCCGACGCCTTAATATTACAAAAGTTTTTTTTCTTTCACGCGAAGGTTACACGTTTAAAAAAGTCTGGGAGCAATGCACTCCACTACTGTTTCCCGATGGCCAGCTTCCCGAGATAGAATATTTATACGTCAGCAGAATGGCATTGGCCGGCGCAAGTTGTGCTGATGACGGCCTTACCGGGACCAGTGTGAGTATTGCTTTTTTGCCCCCTGGAAATCGAGATTTTCGTGATATTGCCAGAATTTTCCAGTTTGATTTAAATTCTTTACAACCACATCTGGAACGTTACAATTTGACACCAAAAACATGCTTGGTACCCCGGCACAAAGGGTTTGAAAAAATCAATCGACTCCGTTTGATGGAATTGATTAATGATGAACTTTTCCAGCAGGAAATTAAACATCAATGTAATCCTGCCAATCGTGCTCTTATCAGATATCTTGAAGACCTTCAGTTTTTTGACCATGAGCAGGTTGCAATTGTAGATATTGGATGGCTTGGGACGATCCAGAGGTTTTTCTACAACGCGATCAAAAGCAGGGATAATTGTCCACGTCTTCATGGTTTTCTTTTTGGAGCAACCAGAGGAGTCAAATACCCTGAAGATTTAAAAAACTCAATACAGGGTGTTCTTTATGATCGGGATCGATTTGATCTTGCTGCAAGCACAATCCTTTATGCCCGAGATGTCTTCGAAGAGGCGTGCAGAGCTCCCCATCCAACACTTGATGGATATGAACTTGCAGAAGATGGTTATAAATTGAAATTCAGGCGTGAGGATGATGAAACGGGACGTGCAGAGAAAGAGCAGGATGCACACTATGAGACGCTTCAACAGGGAATTGTTGATGCAGCTGCACGTTTTGGTGCTGCATCAGCCTTGCTCGGTTTTAGCCTGAATGATTATCGTCCCTGGTTTAATTATCTCATGGCAGCCAAACTTGCATTTCCAAAGTGTTCAGAAATTACTGCCATTCGACACAAACACCACCTCGATGATTTTCACGGCAACCATACCCCCCAGGCCATTAAGGACATGGGACCCAAGCAACTCTGGAACGCTTCGCGATTCAGCCTGTATTTTTCTCCGTTCCTGCGCCTGCGATATTTTTGGCGCCATGTAAAGGACGTTCTGAGGAACTGACATGAAACGATTATTCACTGCTCAATTCGATATATCAGGGAACAGCATTTACCGTGTAATCAAGATCGGCTTCCTTAATAAATTTATACCTGTTGGAAATTTTAGGCAGGGGCCTGGGTTGCGCCCGGCATTTACACTCTGGATCTTGCATTACTTTGGCAGGCCGTTGTTCTGGTTTGCTGTAAGATTTGAGCGGCACCTACATTATCTGCGCCACAAATTTTTCAGGAAATAACATGACAAAAGCAACCGCTCGGGAATCGATGTACCAGAAAGTTTTTATGCTTTTTATATGCATACTAGCATCTGCTTATTACTATACCTTTTTCATAGATAGAGCGCAGGTAGTCCTTGAAATTGAAGTGAGTCAAAAGACGTTTTTCAAGCTTTACTGGGCGGACGACAGCCAACAATTTTCTGAAAAAAACAGCGCTCTTCAGCACCTGAGACCGTCCCAGAATAAATATGAATTTTCTGTTCCCGGTTTGGGAGGATTTACCAGTCTTCGGTTTGACCCGATACAATATGGTGGTGAAGCACTGTTGAAAAACATAACTATTTCCCCGAAGGGGTATAAGTCGATTACTGTTGATCTATCAGAATTACAACCGCTTAACCAAGTTGACAATATCATTTCATCTGCTGAAGGCCTGCAATTTTCATCCACTGGTAACGATCCGTTTTTCCTCTATTTACCCCAGTTCGAAAAGGAACCGTTTATATGGTTCAATGATCTTTTCATGATGGTGTCACTCTGTTTAATCTTAATTATTATCGTATATTACTGTTCTTCTCTTCGGGGTGACTTTGGTTTTGTACCAGTCATGCTGTCTATGGTCCTGATGCTGGTCGTAATCATGGCAGGCATCAGTGCGCGGAATATCCATCCAGATGAATATGTTCATCTGGCTGCTGCTTCTTATTATCAGGACAATTGGCTTCCGCCCGAAATAGAGGATGAAGCGATAGAGAACACCTATAGTGTTTACGGGATGTCACGACTTAATAATGGAGAAATCTATTATCTGCTGGCCGGAAAATCGGCCAGATTCTTTAAGGCCCTGAATGTTGATGATCTGCTGTCGCTCAGGCTTTTGAATGTGCTGCTTTTCTCGCTCATCGTCTTGTATACCATTCACTCAATACCTGCTCGCGCGGTAGCGCTTCCCTTTCTGATTTCTCCGCAAATATGGTATGTTTTCAGCTATTGCACCTCAGATGCATTTGCACTTTTTATCTGTTTTATCGCCGGATGTGAACTCATCAGGCCAGCAAGCCTGCTCAATAAGGCTCTGGGGTCCGAATCGGTAATCAAAAGGATTTTGCCAACAGTGACAATCGCCCTGCTGCTCGGCCTGCTCTTTTTACTGAAAAAAAATTATTACCCTTTCATCGCCTTTTTCTACTTCTGCCTGTTATTGCGAATCGTCAAGCCAGACAGTCCCGGCAGCCGCTCGACGGCGGTTTTTCGGATCATAGCCCTGACAGTTTTCGCTCTTTGCTTTGCCGGAATCAGAATAGGTATGGACTATTATGTGAATGGACTGGATCGTCAGGAGAAAATTCTGACCATGCAGGAAAAAACCGCCAAGAAGAATTTCAAACCAAGCACGGAGCTGGAAGAAAAACATATCTACCTGCACAAAAAGGCACGCGGTATTCCTCTGAAATCCCTGATAGTTAAAGATAAGTGGTTTGGCAAGACGTTTCAGACAGGATTCGGCATGTACGGATATTTCACAATTAAAGCCCCACCAAAATATTACGAGATAGCAAAATGGTTTGCCTTGATACTGCTGATCTATTTTCTTGGTACTATTTTTATTCGAGGCTCTTTTGAAGACAGTATTGTGGCGATCATTGCCGCAATGCTCTCAGTGGCGCTGATTGGTGTTTCCCTCTACCATTCCTGGACTATGGACTTTCAGGCACAGGGACGTTACCTTTTTCCCATTCTTTGCATGTCTGGAGTGGTGCTCGGCAGGTGCCGGGAGCTTTTTGGTGCGAGACTTTTTGTGCTGTCCGTCAGTCAGCTTTATTTGCTGGGGCTTTACTCCTTCATTTTTGTAGCTCTTGTTAATATGTAGAATACATAAATGTTTCGGAAGGATGACATCTTAGTTTTGGATACCCAGCGACGCTCGAAATAGATCTTTTGTATACTGTTCGCATGGATTTTCAAAAATATGCTGGGCAGGACCGGATTCGATGATTCTGCCATGTCTCATGACAACTATCTGGTCTGATACGGCCCGGATCACACGGAGGTCGTGTGAGATGAAGAGGTAGGTGAGCTTGTGTTTCTGCTGCAGCTTCAGTAACAAGGCAATTATCTGGGCCTGAATTGTCATATCAAGTGCAGACGTAGGCTCATCGAGGATTAACAGTTCCGGGCGAAGGATTATGGCTCTGGCAATTGCGATTCTCTGGCGTTGCCCTCCTGAAAATTCATGGGGATAACGAGATGAAACTGCACCATCTAACCCAACTTCATCAAGGACTTCTGATACCCTGTCCAACCGTTCCGATTTCTTAAGTTCCCTATGGTGTACCCGCAGCCCTTCGCCAACAATATCAGCAACAGTCATCCTCGGTGAAAGTGAGGAATAAGGATCCTGAAAAACTATCTGCAGTCTGCTGCGATATGGACGAAGCTGGCCAGATGTCAGGGGCTGAAGGTTAATATTGTCAAAAGAAATCTGGCCGTTACTTTTAACCAGTTTAAGAATCGCCAGGCCCAGTGTTGTTTTGCCGGAACCAGATTCTCCAATGATCCCGCAGGTAGTCCCCTGATCAACGATCATTTTAACATTGTCTACAGCATTGATAACCGAATATTTTCTTTTTATCGGTGATGACCATCCGGCTGGTATCCTAAATTGACAATTCAAATTGTCGACCTTCAGAAGTGGGGATGTCCTGGCTTTCGAACTGGCCTTGCTGCGAGGAATCGCATCTATTAACTGTTTCGTATAAGACGTCTCTGGTGTAGCAAAAATTTTATGAGCAGAGCCTTCCTCCACAATTTTGCCGGATTTCATGATGTAAATAAAATCAGCATGTTCCCGCACCATTGTCAGATCATGGGTGATTAGAAGGATCGCCATACCATCTTGCTGTTGAATCGTTTTCAACAATTTTAGGATCTGGGCCTGGATGGTGACATCTAGCGCTGTGGTAGGCTCATCGGCGATGAGCAGTGCGGGTCTGCAGGCCAGGGCCATTGCAATCATTACCCGCTGACGCTGTCCCCCTGAGAGTTGATGGGGGTAAGCATTCATGCGTTGTTCCGGGTTATCAATTTCAGTCCGTCTTAAGAGCTGGATAGCCTCTTGGTGAGCCTCATGTTTACTCATATTCTGATGGCAGAGAAACGGTTCTATCAGCTGGTTGCCAATGGTATAAACAGGATTGAGTGAAGTCATTGGCTCCTGAAAAATCATCGAAATTCGATTTCCCCGAATGGAGCGCATTTCAGCAAGAGGAGTTTTGAGAAGGTTCCTGTTCTCAAAGATAACATCTCCTTCTACTCTGACAGAACTGCTTTCTTCAAGAAGCCTGAGTATGTTCAAGGCTGCAACGGTTTTTCCGGAGCCGGACTCACCGACCAGGGCTACTGTCTGTCCTTTGCCAACAGTGAGTGCAATGTCGTCCAGAACCTGAATCTCGTCAGACGCATTTTCTGTATAATCAGGATTAGGAAACCAGCTATTGAGATGTGAGACTGATAACATAGATACTATTAAAAATGAGGAGGATGACAGGACGGGAAGATTACCATTTTATCTGGAAGGTGCTGGTATTCGGTGAAGAATCAGTGTCGTCAGCTATAACTTTCTGTACAGAGGAATAAGGAGAACCGTGGTGAAACCAATCAACCATTTTTTTTACCTGCATCCCTTCTCCGGAAACAAGAGCTTCGACACTACCGTCTGCACGGTTTCTTACCCAGCCGATAAGTTGTAATTCTTCTGCTTTACGCCTGGTGTAATCTCGAAAGAAAACACCCTGTACTTTACCAAAGATTTGTATTCGAAGCGTTTTTATCCCTGACCCTTCCATGGGGTTACCACTCTTTTATATCGGGAGCTTGAGAAAACTATTTCTCAGCACGAAGTAAACCTGCTATCTCTTCCCTGGCTATTTTTTCCATCTCTTTGAAGGAGATTGCTACGCCTATATCGTAATCATCAGGTCCAAATGCTTCAACACGAATAACGGTACCAATAAGCAGCAGCCTGTTTTTTTTTTGGAGCTGGGTATGGATCTGGATTCTTGAGCCGATCTCCAGCGGTTCGCTGTTCTGAAATAATATCCCGCCGATACAGATATCTTTTCCTCTACCGGCATAGGTTGGTATTGCTTCAATCTCCAACTCTTTGACATAGACAGGGTTATGGAACTTTACCCGCAGATATCTTCGTTTATCTTCCTTGAAAATTGATATGAGATTTTTACCTGCTCCTTTGGCCTGATAGAGTCCCTGATCAGCTACTGCAAGGATCTCTGAAGAGATATCTCCATCAGTGGGATAGGAGGCCAACCCGCCGCTGATTGTAATAGAAATAGCGTTATTGTTGTAGTTAAGGACCGTACATGCTATCGATTGCCTGATCCTTTCGGCAAGAATAAGACCATTGATACTTCCTGTGTGCGGCATCAGAAGGATAAACTCCTCACCTCCATAGCGGATGGCGATATCACTGTCACGCTTCTCCTTCTGTATCATTGCGGCCACGCTCTGTAAGACAAAATCACCTGCCTGATGACCATACCGATCATTAATATCCTTGAAGTTGTCAAGATCAAGAAACAACAGAGAAAGATCGGTGTTATAACGCTGAGCAAGCGAGAGCTGCTGTTCGAAAACCTGATCAAAGTAAGCACGATTATTGAGTCCTGTAAGGCGGTCTTTCACACTTTCCTGAACAATCTGTTGATAAGACTTGGCGTCGATTAAATATGGGGTGTATTCATCTTCACGGTGGTGATGCAGATAATCTCCAAGGGCTGTTATCAGGCTTACTTTTCTGCCGAGCATCCTGGTCATCTGGTCTCGGTGTGATACGGCTTGCTGCCAGTAATCGTGAGCTGTTGAGGATGGTAGGTCAAGGCTGGTGAGGAATTGAAGGAGGGTCTGATAAACACGATCACCCTCATGGGTGGCCAGGTTCGTTATCTCCTCAATGAACAGATCGTCATCTTTCTTCCTACTGTGCATTTGATTAATGGTAGCCTGGATAGTGTCCATACCCTGTTCCTCTGAGGTTGCTGGGGGATGAGAAAAGATCCTTTCCACCTTAACAAGAATGAAACAATTTTCAATAAGATACGAGTATGTTACAGAGAAGTTCAGATAAGGCTTATGGACACAAATAGCAGGCAGGGTGAGGGAGGGAACGGGTCAGAACGCATCAATGGGGCGAGAATGGCAGTGTTACCCCCCTCCGATGACCGGAAAAATAGCGAGAATGTCCTGCTGCTGAACAGTGGTTTCGAACTGACAGTGTCTGGAGTTGATCATGGTTATACCGAGTTCGTCACGATCAATTCCTAGTTCATCGATAATATCCCCTACTGTTGTATTTTCAGGGTATTCCCTTACTTCCACGGCAAAACGGTTGTCGCGGAAGTAAGCGAATAGTTTAACGGTAACCTGCATCTAGAAATTCCAGAAAGAATCAATTTCCTCGGGGGTGAAATCTACCACCGTGTTATGCGGCGGCAGTGGTTCGCTGTAGAAAAATTCAGGGAGTCTGTCATCTGCATTATTGAGGCCGGCGGCCACATTGAAAGCCCGTTCTGTCTTCAGAATTGATTTTCCAAGATTAGTGACATCGTCGCCGGTAAGGCTGATACCAAAACGTGCATTAATCAGGTCAATCAGGGCAGGTAAACATTCGGGATCATCAAGTGCCGTGAAGGCGATAAAAAGACACATACCTGTGGAATCGATTGCCGCGGTGGCGATCTGCAGATTCCGTGATAATTCAACCTGTCCGTCTTTGCCGAGCGGGTCTACATTGCCACCAACTCCAAGGATGTTGGCTGTAACGGCATATCCAGCTGTATGGTCTCCACCCATCGGGGTGGTTGCGTAGGTGATTGCCATTCCCTTTACTGCCCGTGGATCATAAGCAGGAATAGCCTGGTTTTTTACGACCGGAACGCGTGTAACGCCAAAGGCTGCACCAACTGAACCGGCTCCGTTACCTATGATTCGGCCTAAAGCGGTACCTTTACCAATTTCGTCTCTGATAATTCGACATGCTCCTGGGCCATCACCGAATTCCAGTACACCAGCTTCCATTGCAACTCCAATGGCAACTGGAATCTCTATGCTGTCAATACCAATATCGTCCATTAAATAGTCAGCTTCAGCAATGTCATCGAGATTGTCTACGCAGCAGTCAGCTCCCAGTGCCCAGATAGTTTCGTATTCAAAACCGGCGGTCTTGAAATTTTTATCCTTATCGTTATAGATCTGGGAACACTGGATAACACACCCTGCATGACAATTATGTTTCGGCTTGCCACCACGTTCCTGGATAATGTCATGCATGGTCTCACCGGAAATTTTATCGTGACCGTCAAATTGACCAAGGGTGAAGTTCTTGGTTGGCAGTCCACCCGCTTCGTTAATTACATTTGTCAATGCATTGGTCCCGTAGGTTGCCAGTGTTTCGGTTACAGGGTGGTCCATTAATGCTTTGGCAAATGCTCTGTTGGCTGCTTTGAATTCGTCGGGTTGGGCTATTTCTACTTTGTTGTCTCCGGGATCAACAGTGATATACTTAACATATTTTGATCCCATAACAGCGCCGAGGCCGCCTCGTCCGGCTGAACGAAGATTGCCGTCAGGATCCATTACAGAGATATTTGCTGAATGCATCTTCATCTCGCCGGCAACCCCAATGGTAATGACGGCCAATTTTCCCCCTGAGCGGTCGGAGATGGTTTTGGCAACTTCATAATTGCCTTTAGTAACCAGTTTGGACTCTTCATGTATGGTTATACTGTCTGACGTTAACGCAATGCTGTACCATTTTTCTTCGGCTGGCTGGCCTTCAATGATGAGAGCTTTACAGCCACATCGAGCGAGGTACTGGGCACCGGTTCCGCCGACATTTGATTCCTTTATGCCGCCAGTAAGAGGGCTCTTGGCACCGGCTGAAAGTCT
>CAZOWJ010000103.1:0-12752 GCA_964583415.1 uncultured Desulfocapsaceae bacterium | reverse complement strand
TCGATCATTTTTCAGGAAAAATTTGTTGGAAAGCCTGGCTGATAAACTGAGATAATTCGTCTATTTTTTCTACTGATATTTCAAAAGTGAAGAGAGCTTTGCGACAACTTCCCGGTTAAAATTCTGCAATTGAACCTATGTTTAGATCTTCGGCCCGTTTCAGGATGACCGCTGCAGCAGCCAAGTCCTGAACGGCAACACCAACTGACTTGAAAAAGGTGATTTGATCATCGGAGGTTCTCGCTGGAATCTTTCCGGCAGCTACCTCACCAATTTCTGCAACGATGTGATCTTCAGTTAACAAGCCTTTATTTATTGGAATAATAAGGTCGCCTGTTTCTTCAAGAGCGGACACTCTGTGATCCACAAATAACCGTGAACGCAGAACGGTCTCTTCAGGGACTTCCTGGACATGGGGTTTATAAGAGCCGACTGCATTAATATGAACTCCCGGAGGCAGGTCACTGTCGTCAAAGACCGGCGTCTCAGAAATTGTCGCACAACAGACAACATCTGCCTTGCTGACTGCTTCTTTTGAGGTAGCCGCCACGTTTACCTGGATCTTCAACGCTCTGCTCATCTCATCAGCAAATCTTTCTGAAGCTGCAGGAACGGAATCAAAAATTATGGCCTCCTCTATATTACAAACTGTACAAACAGCCTCCAGCTGCGTTCTGCCCTGGACTCCTGCCCCGAAGATTGCACAGGTGGCGCTATTAGGGCGAGCAAGCAGCCGGGTGGCAAGACCTGAGGCCGCGCCAGTTCGAAGTGCGGTAATGGTCATGCCGTCAAGTACTGCCTTTGGAGTACCATTAGTGCCATCAAACAGACTGACCATTCCCTGAATATAGGGAATACCTGTTGTTCGATTGTCTTCAAATAACGTAACGGTCTTGATTCCGATCATCTCGGTGGGCTTCATATAGCTTGGCATGAAAAGTGCGATGCCTTGCGGTTCAGCTATAGAGATATGTGCTCGAACAGGCATTTCAGCGTGGCCGCTTGATAATTCGATGAATGCTGTTTCAACCGCCTCGATTATATCTTTCATCCGGACGGCTTGTCTTATCTGTTTTCCTGATAAAACACGAATTGTATTCATAGGGTTATACCAGTCGTGGAAAATTGAGTTTCAGAAGCGTTGTAATCAACTATCCTTTTTTACCCTTCTTTCTTCTCAAATTCTGTGCCGAGGGAGCTATCGCCAGACCGCCACGGGCAGTGCAACGCAGTTCTGGCGGCAACATCTGACCTGAGGAATAGACCGAATCAATTGTTTCATCCAGATTAATAGCGTTGACATATCCACCCATTACCATATCGGCATTGGTAAAGGCACTTGATGCGGCAATACCATTACGGGTATGACATGGCAGCTCACACATTCCCTGAACAAGGTCGCAGACCAGTCCCATGGTATTCTGAAAAGAGATGGCAGCAGCGTCGCAAGCCTGCTGTGGTGTTCCACCTGCAAACTCAACAACAGCGGCAGATCCCATGGCACCAGCGGCACCGATCTCAACCTGGCATCCTGCAACTTCTGCGGCAAATGTACCACGGATAGCGAGAATCAATCCAACGCCGCCGGCAGCATAGAGCATCAAGGCCAGTTTACGATCCGAAAGATGGTATTCTTCCTGAAGGACTGTCACAATTCCGGGTATAGTCCCCGCCGCTCCGCCCGTTGGTGCCGCACAGACTACCCCGCGACTGTTACAGGTATGCATGGCTGCCAGTGCGGCAGCAGCAGCTTTGGCGTGCAAACCGCCAATTGCTACTCGTTTTTCCCTGACGTTGTCCATAATAGTCGCTGCCGTGGCGTCAATGAGCTGCATATCAACTTTGTCATTATCCAGCCCTTCTGCCACTGACTTTTTCATGACACCATATCGATCAATCATCTGGTCTATGGCATCTTCTTCGGAGATTCCAAGAACCGTTTTTTCGTACTCAAGTACGGCCTCACCG
Organism: uncultured Desulfocapsaceae bacterium; assembly: GCA_964583415.1. Taxonomy (GTDB): domain Bacteria; phylum Desulfobacterota; class Desulfobulbia; order Desulfobulbales; family Desulfocapsaceae; genus MADRE3. The sequence goes on along the minus strand of CAZOWJ010000103.1, from coordinate 10,784 downwards.
AGCGTATAGCCGTTATCATCAGCAAAGGAAAGCATTTCCTCTGCTGACTGAAACGGAGCCTGGTTTTTCTGCGTGAAATAGACCGGTTCAGCCTGCCTGATTTTGTTTACAGACGACAATCCAACAAATTTGTCAGGATCCAGCGCTAGGCTTGAGGACAGTTGAACAATGATGGTTGAACCAGGCGATTTGGATGTACCAATAACAGCAGCAGGAAAGACCTTTTTGACAAATTCCGTTATTTCTGAGAGTGCATCCTTATTGATAGTCAGCAATGTTTCAAAGCTCTTTCCATCCAGGAGTACACCAACGGCGTTAATGCTGGTTACCCTGAAAGTACCGCCGCCGACTGATTTAGCCTCAACTCTCAGGTGCTGCCCCTGCTGGTCTTCCACCTCAATAATTGCGTAATTGGGATGGTCAGCGAAGGGCAGCGCGCCCACCTCAAAATCAAAAACAACCCCCTGCTCTTTTGCTGCTGTCAGCGCCCTGATAAAGAGTTCATCAGTTTGCTTCCAGCCCATTAAGCCGGTAGCAAAGGCCTGGTCTACTCCCTGCTGAACATAGGTGCTGCCGTAGGACCCTTTATTGTCAAAACTGACCTTTACTTTTTGCGGTTCAGCTCCGAGCAAATGACGGACAATGACAGCGATATGGTATGACCCTGCTGTGTGCGAACTGGAAGGTCCCCGCATGACCGGCCCAAGTACATCATTGAGAACTGAGGTAAACATCTGAGGATACACCCAATATTAAGTATCTTCTGGTTGCTGTTGCTTGGCTTTTTCGTTTTTGAGCCAGCCAACACGTATATAATATTGTTGACCACTATTCTTCCATCGCTCACAGAGATCGTCATGTTTCATGATCGGGAATTTACTGTGATGAAGACTCCCTTTATCAACGCGACAGCGACCGGTGAATTCATCTTCCAGTCGATAGAGTTTACAACTTAAACATTTCTTTGGGGGTGTCATATCTTACCAATAAACCAATATGGGTGCAGTTAACTTTCTGCTGAAAACTCATCAAACAAGTCCTGCCATTCCTGGTCCAGACTGAAATCCGGAACGCTGATACCGGCACGGCTATACCAGTAAGAGGCGTTGGCAAGATCCCCTTCCTTGCGGTGTAAGTATGCATGGACACGGGAACCATTCTGTGACGAAAGAGACTGGGCAATACCATGGGCACGATCCCAGTCGCCATCTTTATCGAGCTGCAGCGACCTCAGCAGTTCATTTATCTCGGCAACCATGAAAGTTTCCTCCTGTTATTCGATTCGTTAAAAAATGGCTCTTCTGGTAAACGAGTACCTCAATGCTATAATCATCATTGCGTTGTCCATCAAATTGCCTTTGCTCGCCGCTTGGCAGACTTCTTTTGCTTGTCCAAAAGAAGTATCAAGAAAAAGACACCCGACGATACCGGCCCTGCGGGTTTCCCTATAGCAGCTTCCCAAGCTTAGTTAACACCAAGTTTTTCAAAAGCCTTACTCATTGAGTCCGGGGTATCAAACTGGAGAGATGTCACCTGTTTGTTTTTCGGAATAATTTTTCGCATCATGCCCTTCAGGACTGTCTTGGGGCCGACTTCAATAAAGACATCGATACCGTCATCAACCATATTACCTATAATTTCATACCAGCGGACTCGGGAGACAATCTGCTGAGCCATAATTTTCTTTATCTGTCCCGTGTCGGTTTCTGTTGCTGCCGTTACATTAAAATAAACGGCTGATTGTGGCTGGCTAAAATGGATTGAATCCATAAATGCTGAAAAATCGGGTACCGCATCGGCAACAAGAGGACTGTGGTTGGCAACGCTGACCTTAAGGGGAATTACCTTGGCTCCTGATGCTGCCGCTGCCTCCGAGACAGCATCAAGTCCCTGCTGATTACCAGATATAACAATCTGCTGGGCGGTATTATAGTTGGCAACGGTGACAATTCCTTGCCCTTGATACCTGTCGACGATTGTTTCTATCTCCTTGATATCGAGCCCGAGAACAGCTCTCATTCCCCCCGGATTCTTGTCTCCTTCTCGTTCCATAAAAAAACCACGCCGTTCGACGAGCCTAATCGCATCCTGGATGGAGATGACACCGGCTGCGCAAAGTGCTGAATATTCACCGAGGCTGTGGCCTGCAAAACCGGCTATCTCCACGTCACCGGGCAGGCTGTCTTTTAATGCCTGAAGACAGATTAAATTGGTCACCGTTATTGCTGGCTGTAATACCGCTGCTCTGGTTAACTCCTCAATTGGTCCTTCAAAACTCAACTCCCTGATCGGGAAATCACAAACCGATTCCGCAAGACTCATGATGCCTGCGCATTCGCTGTTTGTCTCGACAAAATCTTTTCCCATTCCGATATACTGAGACCCCTGTCCGGGGAAGAGTACTGCTATCTTCATATACAACTCCTATGCTTTATCCTTTTTTGCATCGACATAATTAATGATGAAAAGGATGACAACACCGACACAAATAGAAGAATCGGCCACGTTGAAGGCCGGCCAATGATAACCGCCAAAATAAAAATCGAGAAAATCGATCACCGCACCATAGCGGATACGGTCAATTACATTACCGAGTGCTCCAGCAGCTATTAAGGCAAATGATATGGTATACAACAGATGATTCCGGCGCATTTTAAATGCTGCTATAGAGAGACCAAGGAAGGCAATTATATTAATGGAAACAAAAAAATAATGCCTCAGTGGTGACTCAACCGAAGCAAACATCGAAAATGCTGCTCCCTTATTGGTTACATAAACCAGATTAAAAAACCCCGGGATAACCACCTGCGCATCATAAAGTGAAAAATGACTGGTAATCCAAAATTTTGTCACCTGGTCAGCAACCAAAATAGACGTCAGAATAGCCAGATAAATTCGCACTTTAATAATTTACTAGAGGTTTATCGAGTCGATAACGGTGGAGCATCTGTGACAAATCTGCGGGTGATCAATGTTTTGTCCAACCGATTCGGACCTGGTCCAGCAGCGTTCACATTTATCACCAGAGGCCGGCTTTATTGCAATCTGAAGCCCTTCCAGCTCTTCACTGACATAAACGGTAAGATCCTCAAACTGGTCTCTGTCAACGCTGGTCAGCTCCGATACTATCGAGATCTCTTTAATCATCTGCCACTGGCCGGAAAGAAAATCGGACAATTCGCCCTCAACGTTCACCAGAACTTCAGCCTCCAGCGGATGGCCGATAACCTTGGCTGAACGGGCATTCTCCAGCGCCCTGGTGATCTCCGAGCGTACACTCATCAGGCGGCCCCAGAGCAGTTCTTTCTCCTGGTCCATACTATAGTCTGGAGCTCTATCGGGAAAATCCTTAAAAAATATACTGCCGTTCAGCTCTGCGTTCCCATCCCGTTTATTTAGGACATCCCATGCCTCAGAGGCAGTAAAACAGAGAATCGGTGACATCAGCTTTAACATACCCTCGAGTATCTCGTGAAGAACAGTCTGCGCTGCCCTCCTTGAATTTGATTCAGTTCCTGAAGTATAGAGGCGGTCCTTGAGGATATCGAGATAAAAGGCACTCATCGTTGTGCCGCTGAAATAATTCAGCGACTGATAGATGGAGTGAAATTCATAGTTTTCGTATGCGTTGATAATTTTCTGCTTTAACGCTTCATATTTTGAAAGCGCCCAGCGATCAAGGTCTTCAAGTTTTTCGAAGGGAACGGCATGTGTACCGGGCTCAAAATCACCCAGATTGCCCAGCATATAACGTATGGTATTTCTAATCTTCCGGTAGGAATCGGAAACCTGCTTTAGAATTTCATCTGAAACTTTGATATCATCACGATAATCCTCGCTGGCAACCCAGAGTCGGAGTATTTCAGCACCATACTTTTGGATAACTTCCTGGGGCGCGACGACATTGCCGACTGACTTTGACATTTTCTTCCCTTGACCGTCAACAACATAGCCGTGAGTCAGCACTCCTTTGTACGGCGCATGCCCTCTCGTTCCGACGGAGGCAAGCAAGGCACTGTGAAACCATCCCCGATGCTGATCACTGCCCTCAAGATACAGGTCGGCCGGGGCTCTCAGTTCTTCTCTTTGTTCACAGACCGCGGCATAACTGACTCCGGAGTCAAACCAGACATCAAGGATATCTGTTTCCTTGGTAAATGACTTCGCCCCGCAGGTTTTACAGACGGCGCCATCAGGTAAAAACTCTTCGAGATCATGATTGAACCAGGCATCGGCTCCTTCTCTGGTAAACATCTCGTCAATATTTTTGAGCAGGGTCTCATCTTTGACAATGTCACCACACTCTTTACAACTGATAACGGTAATCGGTACACCCCATGCTCGCTGCCGTGACAGACACCAGTCCGGTCGATTTTCAATCATGGAGTATATTCGCTGCATCCCCCACCCCGGTGTCCAGGTTACACGTTCTATATTCTCCAGCGAGTGTTTCCTCAGGTCATTTTTTTCCATGGAGATGAACCATTGCGGCGTCGCCCGATAGATCACCGGTTTCTTGCATCGCCAGCAATGGGGATAGCTGTGGTTGATGGTGTCCTCGTAAATCAACATTCCAGCTTTTGTCATATCGTCGTTTAACTGACGATTAACCTCTGGAATTTTCTGCCCTGCGTAGTGCCCGGCTTCCTTGGTATAGACACCCTCATCATCCAGTGGTGAGAGTATATCAAGCCCATAACGCAGCCCGGTTAAATAGTCGTCGGTACCATGTCCCGGTGCTGTGTGAACGCAGCCGGTACCGGCCTCAAGTGTTACATAATCAGCAAGCACCATAAGTGACTGGCGGTCCATAAAGGGATGGGAGCAGGTTCTATTTTCAAGCGCTGCGGCAGAGAACGTGCATTCGACGCTGTAGTCCTCTATGCCACAGTCGAGCATGACCTTTTCCACCAGCTCTTTTGCCATTATCAGTTTTTTGCCGTCAGCCAGAACAGCTGCATATTCAAACTCAGGATGAAAGGCAACAGCCAGATTTGCTGGCAGAGTCCAGGGAGTTGTGGTCCAGATAACCACGAAAACATCGTCTCCGGCCAACTTGGGATCGATATCACTGAGGTCACTTGAGACAGGAAACTTGACGTAAATCGATGGGGACGTGTGGTCATGGTACTCAACTTCGGCTTCTGCAAGAGCCGTTGTACAGGTGGAACACCAGTAAACCGGTTTTTTACTCCGGATTACCGCATCTGAGTGAAGGAACCTGTTGAATTCCCGAGCGATAGTCGCTTCGTATTCATAGTTCATTGTCAGGTACGGGTTGTCCCAGTCACCAATAACGCCAAGTCTTTTAAATTCGGCTTTCTGGGTCTTTATCCATTTTTCAGCATATTTACGACAGGCCTTTCTTTTGGACAGGATGGGGATGGTTTTCTTTTTATCACCAAGTTCCTTGTCAACATTATGTTCAATCGGTAACCCGTGGCAGTCCCAGCCCGGAATATATGGTGCATTAAAACCTGACATTCTTTTCGACCTGAGAATGACATCCTTGAGAATCTTGTTGAAGGCGGTTCCAAGGTGTATATTCCCATTGGCATACGGAGGACCGTCATGTAAAACAAATAGAGGCTTGTCGCTATTATGTTTCTGTATCTGCTGATAAAGACCAGCTTTTTCCCATTGCTTCAGAGCCATAGGCTCTTTCTGGGATAAATTCGCCTTCATCTTAAATGATGTCTGGGGCAGATTCAGAGTTGCCCTATAATCCATAACTATCTCCTTTGATATAAACACTCTAACAGCACTTCCCCACGCAATAACTAGACAGAACAGATAAAAATAACATCAACGGTCCAAGTTGCAAGCGGAAAATGTAGAAAAATCGATCGTTTTAGGGAACCCAGATTATTTCTGGGGAAGAAAGGAAAAGGTAGTGGGGTTTTGATAAATGCATTAAAACATCAGATACACCATCTGAAGATGGGAAAAACCATAAACCTTTCATATCAATGGGGCTCCTTTAAAATTGACATAACTCCCTTACTTTATTAAATTTGATAGGTTATAATGGTGACAGTTACCATTCTATTTACATAACCCGCGTTATTTCACCACCTTGTTACCCCATGAGAACCCCATGACAGGAACGAGCACTAATGGCACCATGATCGAATTGATCAAGGTCACTAAAATATACCCCCCTGAGATAAAGGCACTTTCAAACGTATCATTATCTGTTGCCACGGGTGAGATGTTTTTTCTTATCGGTATGAGCGGTGCAGGCAAAACCACCCTTCTCAAATTATTGTGCAATATGGAGTCTCCGACAAATGGCCTGATTGAAATTGGCGGTCTTAATATAAACAGGACGAAAGGCAAACATCTTGCACGTCTGAGACAGAAAATCGGTGTTGCTTATCAGGATTTCAAACTGCTGACCAACCGGACTGTCGCTGAAAATATTGCCATATCAATGGAGGTTTCTTACAAAAAACCTCAGCACATAAAAAGGCGCGTCAGAGACCTGCTTGACCAGCTTGCACTTGCCGGCAAGCATGACACCATTACCGGTGAGCTCTCCCGTGGCGAGCAACAGCGAGTAGCCCTGGCCCGGGCCGTTGCTAATTCGCCGACTCTGATCCTGGTTGATGAGCCCACCGGCAACCTCGATTCAACGACAACTGAGCGGGTAATGAAGTTACTGACAAAATGCAATAAATCAGGAGCAACCGTCGTAATTGCCACTCATGACCCCTCGATTTATGATAACACCCAGTATCGAATCATGGAATTACAACATGGTAAACTAAACCTGGTCAGGGAGGGAGTGTCTCAATGAGCTTCTGGTTTGCCGTTTTCCGACAGGTTGGCCGTAATCTGAGTCAAACCTGGCCATCTCAGTTTATGACGCTGCTGACGGTAAGTTTATCCGTCCTCATCTTCGCATTTTTTTTCCTCATATACAACAACGTGCTGAGTGTCGGTGATAAACTCGGTGACGACCTTCTGCTCATTGTCTATCTTGAAGAAGAGCCAGGACCAGAGATGCAGGCACAGCTTCGAAAAAAAATCCTGGCATTTGATGACGTTGAGGAGATACGGTTTATTTCTAAAGCCGAAGCATATCGTAGATTCTCAGATCAGCTCGGTGGAGACCGGGACGTCCTCGATGACATGCCCCAGGATTTCCTGCCGGCCTCAATCGAAGTCGTTCCTCTGAAAAATCTGAGAAGCCTCAGTCAGCTCAAGCTGTTTTCGGAATATCTCGGTAAGCTCCCGGCAGCAGACAAGGTACAGTACGGTCAGGACTGGATAGAACGGTTCTACTATTTTACCAGACTGATTTCCATAATCGTCCTGCTCAGCGGCGGACTGTTGATTCTCACCTCTGTGTTTATGGTCTCATACACCATTCGTCTGACAATTCTGGGGAGGCAGGCAGAGCTGGAATTACTGAAGCTCGTCGGTGCAACCAATTACTACATCAGGGCTCCTTTTCTCATAGAAGGGCTTCTGCAGGGTTTTATCGGTTCGATTCTTGGAATAATCTCACTTTACACCCTCTTCCACTGGATCAAGTTGAAATTTTCAGGCCCTGGTATCCTTTCATTATTTGAGTTTACTTTTTTCCAGGTATCAACCGTAACAACAATCGTAGCGGTGTCTATTGTGCTCTGTGCAGTTGGCAGCTATACCTCAATGCAAAAGTTTCTACGCATCTAAATTATACTTTTGTACTTATGACCGATCATTTCTATTCAACTTCACTGCCTTCAGGTTTGCATAGGCTTATTTTCTGTCTCTGCTGCATGCTGCTTTTAATGCCTGCTACTGATTCCCTTGGCAGTTCGAGCGATGACAGAAAAACTGAGAAGGTCAAAATTGAAAAGGGAATAAAAAAACATCGGATCAACATCGGCAGACTCCAAGGTGGAATTGAAAAACAGCAGGAGCACATCGAGACTACGCAAAAACAGGAGAGTGAACTTCTTGCAGAACTTCAGGAGATTGATGCCAGGCTCTTCGAGCAACAGGAAAAGCTCCAGGTTCTTCAAGATCGAATCGGTGTCCAGGGTGCACTTCTCATAAGTAAAAACCTTGAAATTGAACGAGTTCAGCTCATAAAACAGAGTGTCCAGAATCATCTGCAGAAACGGATACAGGCCTATTACAAGATGGGTAATGTCGGGTTCATCAATGTTACGTTTTCCACGAAATCTCTCCCGGAACTCCTTGCCTTCCACGAATCGTTTGAAGTCCTTATCAAGTATGATCAAGCGGTTATTGTATCATATCGGCTGAGCATAGACGAGCTCCAAAAATCGGTTGAAACCCTCCAGATTGAAGAGGCACTGCTCGAAGACTTTATCGAACATAATGAACTGGAACAGGATAAAATAAATAGTTTCAAAGAGGAGAAGGAAGCATTACTCTCCCGGATTAAAACACAGACTCAACTTCATGAAAGAGCAATTGCAGAGCTGGAACAGGCAGCAAAATCGTTAACAGCCTCTCTTCAGACACTAGAGAAACAGGACGAAAAAATCGACCAAACGTTTCTTTACAGTAAGGGCAAGATTCCGCCGCCAGTCAGCGGTACGCTCGTTTCCGGATTTAAAGAAGAGGTGATGAATCGTCTGGGCATCAAAACGATATCACAGGGTATTGCCATTAAAGCACCAAACGGGACGGTAATTCGAGCTGTGCATGAGGGTGTCGTCACATTCTCCGGATATCTTCGGGGATATGGCAATACGGTCATTGTTAATCACGGCTACCAGTATTATTCTATATATTCACGTATAGAACGTATTTTTGCCAAAAAAGGACAAAAAATTGAAGAGGGAGCAGAACTTGGCATCATGGGAGACACTGCGACCCTGATGAGCGAGGGGCTCTATTTTGAGATTAGAAAAGATTCTACTCCACTGGATCCACTTAAGTGGCTGGATAAATCCAAATTGCAAAAGGAAAATGACAGAAAACAGTCATAGAATTACCGGGACACTGTCCTATCTTGTACTAACTGAGAAACCCAATAATGAATAAAATAATTTCACATCTCTCTTTCATCCTGCTGGTGACGCTTTTTTCATTCTCATTGCCATCACCGCTGATTGCAGAGACTGAGCAGAAACAACAGGAAGATACCTATCGGCAGCTTGAAACATTTGCCAATGTCTTAAGTATTCTCCAGGAAAACTATGTTGAAGAGATAAAGGCAAAAGAGGCCATAGAAGGTGCAATTCAGGGACTGCTGTTATCTCTTGATCCTCACTCGTCCTATATGAAAGCTGAGAGCTACCAGGAATTCAGGAGCGAAACACAAGGGTCTTTTACCGGTATCGGCATTGAAATAACCTTACGCGACAACGTCATTACCGTTATTTCACCGATTGCCGATACTCCGGCGGCAAAGGCCGGGATTAAAGCTCATGACAAAATAATGAGAATTAATGGTGAATCCACCAAAAATTTTAGCCCGCTTGATGCGGTCAAAAGTCTCAGGGGTCCAAAAGGCTCCACTGTTACCATATCTATTTTCCGGGATGGATTCAAAGAACTGCAGGATATCGAACTGATACGGGACACAATCCCATTGCGGTCTGTAAAATCCTTCGTTCTAAAACCAGGATTCGGGTATATTCGAATAGCTAATTTTCAGAGCAACACGACGCGCGAATTCAAGGATCACCTGGCGCGGCTTCAAGATAACGGTCCATTGAACGGATTGGTTCTTGACCTGAGGAACAATCCAGGAGGGCTCCTGAACCAGGCTGTCAGCCTTACCGATATTTTCCTCGATGAAGGGTTAATTGTCTATACCCGGGGCCGTAACAGGGAACAGGATCTGACCTACGAAGCACACAAGAATAACAGCGTTATGGAGTTTCCTCTTGTCCTTCTTGTAAACGAAGGCTCTGCAAGTGCTTCGGAAATCGTCGCCGGTGCCATACAGGACCATCAAAGAGGCGTGATCGTTGGTTCAAAGACATTTGGCAAGGGCTCGGTACAGACAATAATACCCCTGCCGGATGGAGCAGGTCTTCGCATGACGACAGCCAGATATTACACCCCAAAGGGACGATCCATCCAGGCAACGGGAATAACTCCTGACGTGGAAGTAGCATACGCCGAATATATACCTGAAGAGAATAATGATGGTGTCGGCAGTAGCTATTTTCGAGAAAAGGATCTGAACAATCACATCACCAATACAGAGACCAGTGAGAAGGCTGCTGCGGGTGAGCTTGACGAAGAAATCGAGAACATGCTGATCGCAGACAACCAGTTAAAATCCGCTTTCAACATCCTTAAAAGTCTGGTTCTTTATGTTTCATATAAGGAATCTGAGTGATAATGAATAAATGTAACAGGTGAACCATTGAATAGTGCTCTCCTATCCATTGCCGAACGCAGAATTGCTCAGGCCATAGAGGATGGAACGCTGCGAACTGACAGCTGGAAAAACAAGCCATTACCGCTTGACGATGATTCCTTTGTTCCTGATGACCTGAAAATGGCCTACAAAATTCTTAAGAACAGCGGTTTTCTTCCCCCTGAAGTTGAGACAAGAAAGGAGATTCAGAAACTGGAAGACCTCATCAGTCAGACTGAAGATGAGCACCAGCGACTCAGGCAGATGAAAAAACTGAACGTATTATTGATGAAAATCGATAACCAGAGAAGCCGCCCCAGTTCAATTGAACATGATCAGGACTATTACCGACGTATCGTTGAAAAAGTAACAGTTAGAGCGGACAAAAACGATAGGTGAGCCTTTACAATTAACCTGGGGTCAAAAGCCAAGTTCTTTTAAGAAT
>CAZOWJ010000102.1:0-12830 GCA_964583415.1 uncultured Desulfocapsaceae bacterium | reverse complement strand
ATCGAGTGATGCTGGACAAACCACTCTTTTGGGAGTTTTTGCAGCGCTTCCAGTTCCTTCTTGAGCCGCTCTGCGACGGTCTCGTTGACACCGGATTCGCTGGTAAACAGCCGCAGCGCCACCGGCGTTTCATCTTCTTCCCGGATGGCACGACAAAGAATAGAGGCATAACCCTCATGGACGACTTCAAGAATCCGGTAATTGTCAACGGACTCAAGCCCATCAGCCACGTCACTGCCGCAGCTTGGACAGCTCTTAATTTGTTCGGCCAGTGACTGGCTGCAAATCTGGCAGATCTTCATCAAAGCCTCCCGTATTTTCGGTTACGGCCATGAATAAAAATAATTGGGGTCAGACCCCAATTGTTTGCATTAATTCTGGTTAGGCTGGAAATTAATTAAAAAAGCTTTTTGTAAATATCTTTCCTGTGGCCAATTTTAATGATCAGTATAATGAGTTTGTCATCATCAATTTGGTAGACAATTCTATAATCACCTGATCGAATTTTATGGAACGTGTTGTTTCCTTGCATCTTTGTAGATGAGAGGTCTGGCAAATTTAAACTGAGCTCCTCTATTCTCTTCTTTATCTTTACCAGATCTCGTTTGGGAAAGCGTTTAATATCTTTCCAAACAGATGGCCGAAACTGGATAGTATAAACCATTTACCTTAAACCTACTTTTTCCCAGAATTCTTCAGCGCCTATATTGTCACCGGAATCAGAAAGTGCTTTGTTTGCATCTTCTATGTCGAGGTGATCTTCAATGTGCTGAAGCAATGTAAGTTCCTCTATGGAAATCAGTGCCGCGATTTCCTGCCCTCTTCTCGTCAGAACGATCTGTTCTTTGCCATAGGCAACTTTATTAACAAGATCCGCAAACCGTTTTCTGGCTTCTGCAGTGGTATATGTTTCATGCATGTCAATCCCCTTGTTGTACGTTTTGTATGTATTGTACATCAGGTGGCAGATATAATCAAGAAAGTACGAAAGTGAAAAAAAACGAAGTCGGGTCTCCAACTGTTTCATTTTACATAAAAAATACGCCCGGAACTTAAAATGCAAATTACTAGGGTCTGACCCCATCTATTCGCAAAATTCTATAAGCCGCCCTGCTTTAATATCTATTGCTGACGATTTGCAAAAAACCGGGGTCAGGTACCAAAATACGACATTTTCCAGAAAAAATGCGCGGGAACTTGAAATATGTATTTTTTTTAAGATATAACTAAAATTACACCTCAGTAGCAAATTTCATTTGAATTGATAAAAAAGATAGTGACATTTTTATATTTTTTAGTCTTTAAATAATTAATATTTAATGAATTATTCGATTTATTTTGAAGTGAAAGACGACCTGGTACGATTGACTACCCGATGTCTATTGAGCTCAATTGGTTGGTTGTTTTGCTCATTTTTTCTGAGCTGTTTCTTCCTCTATCAGACCTCTGTTGCAGAAGAGTCTGAAAAAATCCAATACGTTTCCCAGCAGAATAATAGTGTTACCGGGATACTTGTCCCTGATCCGTCTCCGGGAACCGTTCCGGTATCTGATAATACTTTGATAGATTTTCAAATCGATGGAAAATCCCTCCACTTTTCTCTTTCCGCGTCAGGAGATGGCAGTGCCTCCTTGTCCACGATGATTTCTTCGATAGAAGAGGGGAGACATGCTGCTTATTTGGAATCTGACAATCCGGACGGCAGCCTCAAGGACAGTAAACAGGTACTGTTTATCTATGATATTACTCCTCCAAATCTTGAACGTGTCTTCCCAGAATCAGCTGAAATATCGAAAAACATGTTGTCCTTTGTCGTCGAGTTTTCCGACGAGGGTTCAGGCATTGCTTCGCAGCGTGATGATATTGATGTTACCGCCACCATAAATGGAGTTGAGGCAAGCATTGAGACGGTGGAAAATGACAATAAGCGCTATTTTTTGATCGATTATGAAGGGCAGACAGGAATCAAAGGTGACACAGGTTACCAGCTTTTTATTTCATTAAAGGACAGGGCGGGTAATGAGGCCACCCTGGAAGAGAGCTTTAAAACCGAGGAAATTTATGAAGAAATTTCAACTGAGGAGAAAACCTGCACATCACCTAATAACGAGAAATTTAACTTTGACGCAACGACCCAGCATGATTTCAGTTTCCCGCTAACCAACCGCTTGTCTCCCGTTCTTTTCTCACGGGATAACAGAGCTGATATTGTTGAGATCGCCATAAATACTGGAGAAGAGCTGGATTCCAGCATTCTCGATTTGATAACAATATCTGCCGACCATCCGGAACTTGTGCTCAGACGGTTGCCCGCTTCAGGGAACTATCCCGTGCGCTATGAACTGGAGCAGAGAAGTGTTGTGCGTTCACTCGATGGCCTGTCCTATTTAACGGTTGAATATCCCCGGCTGCTGTCAGCAGAATATGAATGGGAGTGCAGTGCAGACGGGACACAGATGGAATCATCTCTTGCAAATATAAGCGCCTCAGTGGATCGGACTTCTTTTCAGGTCCCGGTAATTTTATACTGGAAAAACAGCCGAAGTTTTGAGACGAACAGTGTTCAGGGCCCGGATGGATCATATTTAATTGAATACCTCACCTGGACTGAGCCAAGCTCTCAGCTTCTTGATACCGCAGCCTCCTATCTCTCCTTTCAAAACAGCGCTTATTTATTCGATCAGCAGGATGGTACCTTTACCTCCCGCGCACCGGTTGAGCAAGAGGGCTTCTATACCTTCCAGGTCACCCTGGCCAGTGCAGCGGGAACCTGGGCACATAACGGCAGGGCAATCGGACAGGAAGATCATGAAATACTGTTTGACCTTGGTGGTCCGGTGATCGACGAGTTTTGGTACAACACGGAGGACGGCCAGCTCGAAGCGCTTTTTTCAGATCTGGGCACTGCGGCAGAAGATTTACAGATCAGTGTGATCATTGATGGCTTTGGCAAACGTGATTTTGAGATTGAACTACTTGAGAATGGAAAAACGAGACTGGTTTCAGCTTTCCCGATGCCACCCTCTGTTGCAGATGCTCACGTGTCCATAACCGATCTCGCTCAGAATAATACAAAAAAAAGTTGTAAAATTTTTGGAGTTCCGCCTGAAAAACGGGATGATGGGACAGCTTCTGTCAGCGAATATTCCTTGAAGGAAAAGGATACCAAATTTCAAGATGACGACACCTCTAAAGGGTATCAAATTCTCTCCTCCTTGTCTGGCGGTCTCTCTCTGGTTCGCAAATGCCCGGTAGAGAAGGTTGTTGCGGTCAGCGACTACTACATTAAAGACAGAGAAAAACTCACTTCCAGGAAAAATACCGGCTATTACCCATACCGATCATACAGGGCCAGCGGTGCTCGAAATGGCAATCTGCTTTTTTCCAAATCGACCGATTTTCAATCACCGGTGGTTGAAATTATCAACCCGATTACGGGCAAACCGTTTGCGGTAGCAGGAAGTTCAATAGCCACAAAAGACCGGACCCACGAGATATACTCGTTTGAATATTGTCAGAACGTTATTAAGGACACCTTGGCCCCTGAAATTAAGGGAATAACATTTAATCCAGGCGACAATAGCCTCTCGGCAACGATCAGTGATCATGGCAGGCCAGCCTCACAGGTGAACACCAGTTTGACTGTCGGTATTGCAATGCCGAGAGGTTTCAATTCCCCTGTCGCTCTCAACCATGAATATACACCAGAGCGGCAACCGGTTATTGCTGTATCGCCCTCCCTGAACGCCCCCGGCATGCCCAATTATTCCATAAAAAAGAAGATCCTGGAGAGCCTCGAGGTTTATCCTGTTGATCAATGGTTCAGGCGAAAAGAGTCCAGCCGGTCGGCTGATAACAAGGGCGGTGCAACCTCGGCCCAGCGAGCTGATTTTCTTGCTGCAATCGATACGTTCATTGCCTATAAAGAAAGCCAGACAGATGCGACCGCACGCCCCTTTGAAAAGGGCTATGGCTTATCCGGCACCCTCAGCGCAACGCTGCCTGTGCCGCCGCTTGTCATTGGCGAGAACTATGACATTACCATCTCGGCGGCAGATGCTGCAGGCAACATCTCTTATGAAACCCTGCTGTTTACGATCCCGCGCTCACCCCCGGTTGTCAGTCTGGAACTTATCAATACGGATAGTGTCTCTTCGTTCACCACGAGCGGCGGCGGGCAGAGCAGCACACATCTCCGGGCATCAGCCGTTGATGAGTCGGGTCTTGATCTCTACCAGACCTATCTTGATCTGGATTCGGTCAGGATACATCCGCTGAGCACATTCGGAACCGGCGGTTTGGGCAATCCTCCACGAAATCCCAACGCCCTTTCCTTTAGCGAAATCCTGAAAGATTCCTACAGGAGTTCCTGGCTTGATGAATATGTGGCTCATTACAGCGTACTGCTTGAAGAAGGACCGCACACGGCACACTTTTATGCGACTGATATCATGGGGCTTTCCGCCGACCAGCGGCTTGATTTTACCGTTGAGTATATGCCCAAGATCACTAATTTTGTTTCAAAGCCAAAAGTCGTACAGGATATCGGCGGACCCGCTTTTACTGCAATGATCACTGACTATGGAGGAGACCTTGAGCTCAGCGGCATCACCTTTCTCATCGACGGCACAGCGGTTGACCAGAGCACATTGTACTATGACCCGCCGAGCGGTTATTTTGCTGCCAACGGCCCATTTAACCATGAAAGTGGTTTCCACTCAGCTCAGATTATTGCGGTGGACGGTAATGGTCACAAGGTCACCGAGACAATTCGATTCGTTGTCGGGGAAGAGATAACTGCTGTTGATGGTTTCGGTGATCTTCGTCTGGACTCAATCAATATCTGGGAGTTGGAACATACCAATAACGATGGGCAGGCAAACCCAGGTGAGCTTCTCAGAATATTCCCAACCCTATTCAATAGCAGCGCCACTGGTCTTGAGAAATGCACCGCTAAAATGTTTGCAGACGATTCTCGCATCGTGGTTGAAACCAACCAGATTAATGCAGCTTTTATCGATGCCGCAATCACTACAACATTGATGAGAGGGTTCGATGTCCAGATAGGAAACGATATTCTCGATGCGACCATCAGTGACCCGTACGACACACATTTCCGTCTGTCTGTCAGTTGCAGCGATGGAAATTGGGAAATGCCTTTTATACTGCCTGTCTACCGTCCAACGTTGCCGGTGGATATAGACTCGCAGGTGTCAATAGAGCTTGAGCCGACACCGAGAAACAGTAGTGCCGCCGAGACCACGATCAGGGGAGTCGTTGTCAGCAGCAGTTCCTATGTTGACAGTCTGTCGATGACAGTCAACGGCCAGTTTATAAAAGATCTGCGGCTCGATACCACAACCGGAGAATTCGAAGCACACGTCCCACTTGATCCGGGTTCAAACATAATCGAAATTGAGGCATATGATCGAAGCGGCGCCGTTGGCTTTAAAACAGCCTTTATTAATTGCACAAGTACCATGGGGGTAACCATTGATCGTCTTCCCCGTTCGAGTGCTGCAGCTGAAATTGAGATTTCCGGAACTGTTGAAAGCTCGGCCTCAGTGGTCAATCGGGTTGTACTGACGGTAAACGGCAGGGAGCAATCGATAAGCTGGTATGCGAACCAGAATCGCTTTGAAGCCAGGATCATTCTTGATCCGGGGACCAACAGGATTGTCGTAGATGCCTGGGATGAGGCCGGTTCATATGGCAGGGCGTCGGTATCTGTCAGCCTCGGTTCACAATTTTCCATTGCCCTTGATCCGCTCCCGGCGGTAACACCGGATGCAACGATAAACATAAATGGCACGGTAAACAGCAGTTCCGCAATTGATAGGGTAGAGCTTCTGGTCAACGGAACAGCCCAGACGGCAGATTATAATCCATCAAACCGGAGGTTCTCAGCGAGTGTCAGCCTGGCTGCAGGAGGAAACACCATTAGTGCGGAAGCCGTGAATGTAAATGGTGAAAGGGCTTCTGACCGGGCATATGTGACCCGGACGGTGCTGTTTGATCCGCCGTCGATCAATATTCTCTCACCAGGGGCGGGTGCCACTGCTATGTGTGACCCGGTCGTTATAAACGGCACCTTTGACGCCGGCAGTTCGACGGTAGAGGGGATATCCGTTTCCATGACCCCGTCATTTCTCGAGTGTTCCCCGGTAGTGATTGGCGCGGGTACCTTTTCAGTGGAGTGCGATGTGGATCTGAGCCCGGGGGAAAGCATCTATAATGTAGAGCTGCGGACAGGTGACGGGAGTACGGCAACTGATACGGTGTTAGTCAGGACAGAAGGGTGCAGCTAACCATGAACAGACAACCGTACCCCCATACATCAGTTTTTATCATTGTGGTGATCCTGCTTGGCATGTTCAACCCATCCGAACTCTTGGGGGCAAGTCAACTGCGTCTGTTTAACAACGATGCCGGTCTGTTTGACCCCTCAAAGGGGCCGGTAACTATTACCTACCAGCTGTTGCAGGATGCTCGCCAGATCGAGGTCAGGATCATTGATTTTCGCGGACAGGTTGTCAATAGCTTTAATTATGTGGAGCTGCGGGCCGGAGATCACTCATTTTCCTGGGATGGAACCGATAATAATGGTGATCCTGTGATGGATGGCAGGTATCAGTTTGTTATTGTAGCTGACCTTGTCAGCGGGCTCCTGGATAGTGCAACAGTCGATATAATGGTTGCCACGATAGATGATGGGAGTGGATTCCAGGTCCCTCAGCCGCTACCCCCGGAAAAGTATCCACTCCAGGTTTATGGATCAGCGTCCACCTTCTATCGCTACAATAATGAGCTTGAAGATAGTAATGACGGCGAACTCCGGTTCAGAACGGGAGTTGATTACCGGGATGAGAACCAAACCGCACGGGGTGTTTTCCAGGTGATTCAGGATTATCAGGGGGCTGTAGCAAGTTTTAACGGTAGTCAGGCGATGGCTGAAAAACGGTGGAACAGTGGTAAGATAAAAGGGGTGTTCCGGGACAATCTCGGCAGCTTTCAGGATCCAATGCAGCTCTTCAGCGATTTCAGGACCGAGCGAAATAAGATCGGTGCCACTCTTGATCAATCCTGCCAGCAGGCGCGCCTGGTAGGGCTCCTGTTCACCTCTGAAGGCGATGTGGACAGCCGGGAACGCGGTGCTGCAGCGCGGCTGACCTATGGTGATAGTGGATCATGGCAGTTCGGAGCATCGTATACTTACCGGGGTAGTAGTGATGATCTTGTTGGTGACAACCGTATCTCCTCCCACGCTGCAGCAATGGATGTCCTTTACCCGGTTACTGATTCATTTCTGCTGGCCGCCGAACTGGTCGAAACCGATGATGAGCTGTTTGGTTCTGATTATGGCGGAGTTATAAACGCTGAATATGATCTCGGTACAATCAGGCTTTCTGCAGGCTATATCAATCTTGGGGAAAATTTCAGAGCAGCATTTTCCGATCCCTTGCGCCAGGTATACACTGATGCACAGGGCATTGATGCAAGTATCGACTATTTCATGCAGCAACCGGTCTGGTATTTCAGTTCCTTGTCTGCGACGTTGCGGTTTTTCAGCCTGACCCGACCAAGCAACGACAGTGATATTCAGGAACTGGACGGCTCTCTGCGCTTTGGTTTCGGGGCCAGTGATTCGTTCTTTATGAGTGTCTTTCACCGGGACGACGAATTTGGTAACAACTCGAACTATATGGCCAATATGACTCACAGCTGGAACGAGACATGGTCTAACCTGATCCAGGTAAATTATTCGGAAACCGATACCAGCGACTCGCTTCGCTTGACCTTTAATACAAATTATACAGCACAGGCTTATGGTGGGCGGCTGTCGCTCGAGTGGATGAGACGGACGATAGACTACTCCAGATTCTCGCCCTATGACCAGAGCTATATCCGTTTCGATCTCGAAAATGATCTTTACCATCTCCAGCTACAGGGGAAATACAGCTATAGTGGGGAACGCTCCGGCTTTAATGGATTCGGTCGGCTGGACTACATGCCTGAGTATCTTCATCGCTACAGAATGCTGCTCTACTGTTCACTTGGAAACAGGGCATCGCTCGAGACAGAGGAACAGCTTGAATTTGGAATCGAGGTTCAGTTTTGATGATATACTCTTTAAAAATAGTTCGGTTACCGATGTTACTGCTCTGTGTACTGGTCTTGACCAGCTGCACGCAGATGCGCTCTGAGTTCTATCGCAACGAGACAGGGTATCTTTACGAGGTGGGTTGTGTCCATTATAAGCAGGGAGAGTATGATGCCGCCAGGAAGGTTCTCGAAGAGCTGATCACGCTTGATCCTGATTATGGCCCGGCGTACGCAGTTCTTGGCAACCTTGCCATGATCGATGAACAGTATGAGCTGGCGTATGATCGCTATCAATTGGCGATCGACCACGATCCCGAGTTGGAAAAAGATATCCTGCCATTTCTGATGGTGAGCACCATGCACAAGGCTCGGAAGCCGCTGCTCGACAGCGGTGTTGATCTGGGAATGATCTACCCGTTGATGCTGGCTGACAAGTTTGATGAGATAGAGACATTATTGGCCGCTGATGTTCCACTTGAGCTGCTTGTAAAAGACAGTGTCAGCGTAACACCTGGACAGCTGCATGAAATGCGGGTCAAAGCGGAAGACCTGGCATCAGAACCGCAGATGTCAGTGAACTTTCAACTCTTTCTGGCCTATCTTCTTTATTATGGGGATGGAAACGAGTCAATCGTTGAAGAGCTGCTCTCAACGATGATTCAGGCGGCTCACGGATCAGAGAAGCAAGAGGCCCTTGTATTGATGGGGCGCCTACAGGAGAAACAGGGGAATTATATCGCAGCAGCAAAATGGTACTTCGCTGCTGTTCAGGCAGGAGTCGCTATTGAAGACGTCGCCCACCACCTGGCAAAAATCTACCAGGTTGATCTTGAAACGATCCTGCCGCCCAAAAATAAAGTACACCCGGAACCGGATAACGCTGTTGTTGATAACGCAGCCCTTCCAGCATCACCAGTGAGTGGTCCTGAAGAACGTGCAGTGCGGTCAATTGATGATGAAACTGAATTTACCTTACCAAAACCACAGGCTGTTTTGATAACATCACCACGATAATATGATACGAATTTCAACCATTTTCATCGCTCAATTTTTTCTCTGTCTCTTTGTCCTCCCACTATACGGCGCCGGTCTTGATATGCAGCGTGTGCAGGCTGCATCGGAGATGGTAACCGAGCTCATTCTCCTGGATAAAGATTCTAACCCGATTCCATTTGGCGGGTCGGCGGAATTTGAGGCGAAAACCTTTCCCGAGGGGAGAGCGGTAACCTGGTCGGTACAACCGAAAAGCGGGTCACAAGCAGCAGTAACCACTGTTGAAAACGGTTCATTTATTACCCTTACGCCCACTCAAGATAGTGAAGAGGGTTGGATTATCATTGAAGCCTCAATTAATGATGCACAAAAGAAGTCCGCCGAAATATATGTGGGATGTCAGACATGCAGCAGCGGCGATTGCAGTTTTGCCGGAAGCGGGTTTGTAACCCTTGGTTCAATCGATATCAAAATCAGCCTCGGCAAAGATGAAAGTGGAATGCTCGCCGGGGATCTGCTCATTAAAGCTGATAAGCCTGATGCAGATCTGTTTTCCCCGAAAAATCTCGAAATGTCTTCACTCAGCGGCAGCGTCACCCCGCTTTATCAGGACACACTCCTCAAGCAGATCATAACACCTCAAGCCTTCATTATTGTCGAGCCCAGTTCCTCTTCCGCCTATGAAATACTTTTTTACAATATCGAGGACCGGGGCGACCTGGTGAACGGTTTCTATCAGTTAAAACCATATGCAGAGCCAACTTCGGCCTGGCGGATTGAAAACCCCGATACAGCCGGCCAGACATTTGAAAAAGTGCTTGTCACTGAATTCCGTCTGGGTGCCGAAAGAAGATATGAATACACCTATAGTGAAGAGAGTAATAGCTGGCATCTTGTCTCGGGCAATGGCTTGAGGACCGAGAAGAGAAATGAATATTTCAATGAGATTGGAGACCGTGTTGAGCGTATTATCCTCAGCGATGACAGTAATAAGATCGCAGCTGTTAAAGAGAAAATATATCGTACCTTTGATTGGGGCGAGGAGCTTATCGAAGAAACCACTGATCCCGACGGTGATCACTTAACAACGAGGTATGAATATAATACCGGAACGGGACCAGGTTATTCCAAACGCGCAGGCCAGATTAACCCTGATGGCTCCTGGGTCCGCTACCAGTATGACAACGAAGGTCGAATTCTAAAAACCATCACCCCTTTTCTTGATGCGACTTTTAATAGCAACGATGCCTTGACTAAAGCGAAGATAAACAGCTATAGGCTCCTGCCCGGCGACAATGGCCTGGAAGGTGATCACAGCCGGCCTCGAACCGTAACGACGGAGATAAACGGTATTGTTACTGCCAAAACCTTTCATCACTATTCATATAATGGTGATGCAGAGCGGGTGGAAATCTTCGAACAGTGTACCGCCCAGGATTGCCAATTTGGCAATGATAGTAACCTGCGGACGGTAACGACCTATTTCCCCAAGAGTATTGGCCCCGAGTCCCAAAAACTCAAATCTCAACTGACCCCCGACGGCCAACTGACAACCTATTTGTACGAGTCCGGGAATTTCTCCCCATCTCCTGATCCGCAAAGAGCTGTTTTTACTGCTGGCACGGGGAGTGCCTTACGTTTATCCAAAATTCATGGCACGACAAAATCTCCCGACGGTATTGCCCTGCAGACAATGAAAGAGACATCAATTACCGACGCGCATGGACATGAGGTAATGCAGGAAATCTATATCAAAACAGCGTCGGGTTTTGAAAGAGTGAGCTGGAGCTATAACACCTACAATAATCAGGGACGACTCATTGAAACACTCTACTCAAATCATACCCGTACCGAGGCAGCCTGGAGTTGCTGCGGTAAACAGAGCAGTACTGATATCTACGGAATCACAACCAGCTATCAATATGATGACCTGAAACGAACAACGGCATCCATTAATGAGGCCACCGGTGTAAGAACAGAATTCAGCTATGATGCAGCCGGCCGTCAATTGAGCTCAGTGGAAAGAAACGGCGGTCTGGCAAGAACTCAGTCCAGTCGTTTTGATATTTCTGGTCGGTTAGTTGAAAAGATTAGCCCCGCTGGGTTGAAGACCACCTTCCATTACGACCGGGGGAAAACAACCATTACCTATCCAGGCGGCGGTGAAAAAATTAGTGAAACCTATCTGGATGGCAAGCTAAAATCGATCACCGGCTCGGCTGTGGTACATCGCTTCTACCAGTATGGCGTTAACCCTGACGGTAGCCAGTGGACAAAGGAAATCGTTGCAAAAGAAGAGTCGCCACGTTTTGTAATAACCACAAGGGATATGCTCGGCAGGATCATCCAGACGGAGCGCCCCGGTTATGAAGCGTCTCAAATTAGCCGCTATCATTACAACCGGATCGGCCAGCTGGTGAAAATCACCAACAGCGGCCTGCCGGACAATCTGGTTGAATATGACGCGCTCGGACGCCAGGCAAGAAACGGTTTTGACCTCAATGCCAACGGCAGGCTTGATCTGGCATCAATGGACCGTATCCAGCAAACCAGCACCCTCTATAAAAAGGAAGCTGACGGCTGGTGGAAGGAGCAGAGCCTGGCACTGTATACTGAAGAAGACAGCAGCACCCCGCTAACGGTTTCAGTGGTCAAAACGAGACGTTCCGGCTGGGATAACAACCTGATAGCCGAGCAGCACGCAATAGATATTCATGGCAACGAGACACGGACAACAGACATCCTCGATCGTTACAACCGGGTGTTGACAAGACGTATCAACTATCCGGATTCAGAAATAGTCGCAGAGCAGGTTTACAGCAACAATCAACTTGTTTCATGGCAGGGAAAAACAGGCCATGTGAGCCGATTTGGCTATGACGCCCTTGGACGCCAGATTTCCGTTACTGATCCGAGGACTGGTACAACTTCAATTCACTACAATGATAATCATCAGGTTGATTATTCAACAGACGCTGCCGGCAACCGCACCTCATATCTCTATGATCCCAACACTGGCCAGAGAACAACGGTGATAAACGCGCTGGGCAAGCAATCATTCTTTCGCTTTAATCTCAAAAACCAGCTCACCCATTCATGGGGAGATGTTCCCTATCCCGTTGAATACCGATATAACGAATACAGCGAACTGGTCGAAATGTTTACTTTCCGCACGGATGATGACTGGAGCCAGGAGCATTGGCCAGCTGGAGACAGAGCAGGCGACATGACCTCATGGAACTACCAGCAGAGCACGGGGCTATTGCTGGCAAAACGTGACGCATCGGGTAATGGCAATGATTATTCCTACAACCGATTTAACCGGCTGAAGACCCGGACAGATGCCAGGAACATCACTACTGCCTACAGCTACTCACCCATGGTAGAGCTTGTTAAAACAGACTACTCGGACGACACGCCGGATATCATCTACACCTATGACCGCGCAGGAAGGACCTCGACAATCACCGATGCTGTAGGAGTCCGATCCTTCACCTACACGAATGGTTTCCAGCCTGAGCTGGAAACCATTGAAGGCCCATTTCCCGCTCGAATCGCCAGAACCTACGACCATCTCGGCAGGGATCGAACAGTCAGCTTCAACAATGACTACCAGCTGCTTTACACCTATGACAAGACCGGCCGCTTCTCACAGCTGGACTGGCACGTGAATGGCAACAAAGGCTCCACACAATACAACTATCTTGAAAACGCTGATCTGCTCGCGGGCTATC
>CAZOWJ010000101.1:0-12908 GCA_964583415.1 uncultured Desulfocapsaceae bacterium | reverse complement strand
CAGACACTTGGCATACCATATGTATTGCCAAGTACCTGCCAAAAAAACTACGCCTTGTATATCAAACTTTTTGACTTAGCCATCTGGAGCTTCGAATGACCTTTTTATGAGTTCATCAAAATTGAGCTTTCCATGCTGCAGGAAACCTGTTTTAGTGCATGACTCACTATTTGTAGGCGGTACTCATCATTTTTCTTGCAGATTTACTATTCTCATGATAGCAAATACCCTGACCTATTTGATAATCGTTACCAACTAAATTGATTCTATGCAAAACAATAATTCCGTCTGGCACTTTTTTGCTTCCGTAAAGCTTGCCCTCGTCACACTCTTTCTTATTACCATAACCTCGATCATCGGAACGCTCATCCCTCAAAAAGAATCTTTTGAGTTGTATGCCTCCAAGTATGGACCAAAGACTGCTCAGCTTTTCTCGGTACTGGATATTCCGGACATGTATAACTCCTGGTGGTTCATATCATTACTTTTTCTCCTGGGTTTTAATCTGGTTATCTGCAGCATTGATCGATTTCCGGCTGTCTGGAGACAGGTGAAAGCCGATGGGCTCCAGTATACCGGAGAACGAATCAGAAAAATGTCCACCCGGAAAAACTGGGATTATACCGGTTTATCTTCAGCTGCAGTCCAGAACATGACTGACACCCTGAATAAAATGGGCTGGAAGACCGCTACAAAAACCATCGGCAGCGACACCCTGATTTTCAGCCAGAAAGGCAACTGGACCAGGACAGGAGTCTACATGGTCCATGGTTCGATTCTCATCATTTTTCTTGGTGCGATTATTGGCAATCTCCTGGGATTCAAAGGCAGTGTCTCCATTCCTGAGACGATGGAACGGGACAGGGTCGCTCTCTATGACACCATGGAGATTTTAGACCTTGGCTTTGTTGTGCGATGCAACTCATTCGCTATTGAATTTTATCCAAACGGTATGCCCAAAGAGTATACCTCAAGCTTGACGATTCTGGAAAATGGTCAGGAGTTATTTACCCAGGAGATAGAAGTAAACAGTCCGCTGAAACATAAGGGTATCACTTTTTACCAATCAAGTTACGAAGCCTACCAGGATTTTGTTGTTACGATGACTAACAATACAACTGGCAATCAGAAAACGTTTATCTCATCGTTTCAGAAACAGACAGAGTGGTCCGAAGAAGGAATTCGTTTTGGAATCATCAATGCAAAAGCTCTCGGTCAATCGATCGTCAGTTCAAAAATCTGGTTCTCTAAAGAAAATGGTACGCCGATTACCCAGTGGCTCGATGATAATACCGCAGCAACACTCAATGGTACAGATCAGGACTATCGGGTAAGCGTTAAGCAGATGTATGCCACCGGGCTGCAGGTTGC
Organism: uncultured Desulfocapsaceae bacterium; assembly: GCA_964583415.1. Lineage (GTDB taxonomy): Bacteria > Desulfobacterota > Desulfobulbia > Desulfobulbales > Desulfocapsaceae > MADRE3. The sequence goes on along the minus strand of CAZOWJ010000101.1, from coordinate 11,537 downwards.
CAAAGATCCAGGTGTCTGGTGGGTCTATATCGGCTGCGGACTCATGCTTTTTGGCCTCTATGTAGCCTTCTTCATGTCCCATAGAAGGATCTGGCTCCTGGTGTCAGACAGCGAAAAAGGTAAAGAAATAATACTGACAGGTTCCGCCAACAAGAACCGACCCGGATTTGAACGGCTGTTTGATAATCTGGCATTAAAACTTGAACAGGCGAGATAAACCCCGTCAAAAATAGGTCACATTGAATCAGTTCACCCACATTTATCAGGAAACTCTTCTCTAATGGAGCTTCAGCATGGATAGTTCACAGCTACTTGGGATTACAACCTTTGCCTTTCTTTTTGCCTCGTTTCTCTATATTGGCACTCTGATCTTCAAGGCAAGAATAATGGGCAGAATGGCCACTGGTTTTACCGCTGTTGCACTGGTCGTACTGACGGTGGGCCTCGGACTGAGGTGGGTTGAATCTTACCAGATGGGGATTGGTCATGCTCCTCTTACCAACATGTACGAATCTGTCGTTTTTTTCGCCTGGACGATCATTATCTTCTACCTTGGAATAGAATGGAAATTTAAAACCAGAACAATTGGCGCCTTTGCCGTACCAATAGCTTTTCTGGCAATGGCGTATGCATCTTTTGCTCCCATCAATCGCGGCATAAATCCCCTTGTCCCCGCCCTGCAGTCCAATTGGCTGCTGGCCCATGTGATCACCTGCTTTGTGGGATACGCAGCTTTTGCCATTGCCGCAGCCCTTGGAATCATGTACCTCTGCAAAACATCGTTCCGTGGTGGATCAGCCAAGGAAAGCACAAAAGAGATCCTGCCGTCTGTGAATGTACTGGAAGATATTATCCATAAAAGTTTGATTTTCGGTTTTATCTGGCTCACCGCCGGTATCATAACCGGTGCAATATGGGCTAACTCGGCATGGGGAACATACTGGAGCTGGGACCCGAAGGAAACATGGTCACTGATTACCTGGTTTGTCTATGCGTTCACCCTCCATGCCAGATACACACGGGGTATTAAAGGAAAAACCATCGCCTGGCTTTCACTCGTCGGCTTTATTGCCGTCATTTTCACATACTACGGTGTAAACTTTCTGTTATCAGGCCTGCACAGTTATGGCTCCAGTTAATTTTTAATTATAAATACAGCCTTTTAATTAGTACTATTTTGGATTTGTGGTTCCTTGACAGAAGCCGAGTAACCCAGTATAAATAGTATTAAATGATTTTCTTTTTTAGTTGTATTATTGGCAAATTTCAAATTTAAAAAGGAGCGGACACCATGACCAAAAAAATCATTATCTGTGTATTTGGGGCTATTTTTCTCTTTTGCGCCGGTATCGTCATTGCAGACAACGGCCCTGCCGAAATGACTCTGCAGACCGAGAAGGACAAGGCCAAAAAACCAAAGCCTGCCGTATTTCCACACGCGCAACATCAGGAAATTGCCAAATGTGGTGATTGCCATCACGGCGCCAAGGACGGCAAGCAGGTTCCTTACGCAGACGGGCAGGAAATTGCCAAGTGTGAAAGCTGCCATTTCAAGGGAGCCGGTATGGACAAGAAAATTGAGACCTTCAAGGGAGCTGCGCACGTAAACTGTAAAACGTGTCACAAAGAGGTCGTTGCAAGCAAACCTGAACTCGCTCCCAAGTTCAAAGGCTGCCTGCCCTGCCATCCTAAAAAATAAGATTTTCGAGAACTGCAATAAAAAAGGCTGCTCCCTGGGGAGCAGCCTTTTTTATTGCATGGTATTGCTCTTGCGCTTAACCAACATGCATACGTGAGATATCACCAACCTCCAGAATAAGATTGCCGATAGCCGTCATCATATTCAAACGATTTTTTCGTAATTCTTTGTCTTCGGCCATAACCATCACTTCATCAAAGTAGCGGTCAATGGGGTTCTTCAACTGGAGCATATTCTCCAGAAGCCCCAGGTAATCCTTATTCTGGAGGCCTTTTCTGCTACTGAGCTCCAGTGCCTGGTATGCTGACCAGAGTTGTTTCTCCGCATCAGCCTCAAAGAGGTTCTGATCGACAGAGGTATCGCTGTTGTCCTTGACGATATTTCGCACCCGTTTAAAGGAAGCAGAAAGCACTTCAAATGAGGCATCTTTCTTCATGGCCGAGAACGCTTCAATCCGTTTCAGACAATCATTAACATCGAGAAATATGACAGATGTAACCGCCTCAACAGCTCGACTGTCGACACCCTTTGCCACACAGTCATTATTAAACCTGTTCCTGATAAAGGTTACGATGAGATCGACCGTGTCACTGCTGCCGTTTACTTTATCACCATAGAGAGCCAGCGCTTTTTGTACAATATCGGGCAGCACCAGCGAATAGTCTCGATCCTCTATAATATGAAGTACCGCAAGCGAAAGCCGCCTGAGACCAAAGGGATCTGCTGTCCCTGTCGGCTGCTGGCCGATACCGAAACAGCCGGCTATGGTATCAATCCTGTCTGCCAGTCCAACAATTGCTCCGGCTGCAGAAGATGGCAGCTCAGCTCCTGAACGAAGGGGCATATAGTGTTCCCTTATTGCTTCAGCGACCTCTATTTTTTCATTGTCATGGAGTGCGTATGCACTTCCCATTATTCCCTGCAGGGAAGGAAATTCGCCAACCATATCGGTTATCAAATCAGCTTTACAAAGCTCAGCGGCCCGGCAGGCTGTAGCAGCAACCGTTGGTTCGAGTTCATCGCATAACAGCCGTGTCAACTTGACCACACGATCCATCTTTTCCTTCACAGACCCAAGCTTTGCCTGAAAGATAATACCGGAGAGCTTTTCAACCCGCTCTTCCAGAGGAATTTTCTTGTCAGATTCAAAGAAGAACAGTGCATCTTCGAGACGGGCTCGCAATACACGCTCATGACCTTCCCGGGTAAGTGCAACATTTTTCACTCCGGTATTGTTTACTGCTACAAATCCGGACAATAAGGTATCGTCACCATTCACCACCGGGAAATACTTCTGGTGTTCTCTCATTGAGGTAACCAGCACCTCATCAGGTAATTGCAGGAACTTGTCATCAAAACGGCCACATACACCATACGGTTTCTCAACGAGATTGGTAACGGTATTGAGCAACAACTCATCGATTGCAACCGCTGCCGGAGTGTTAAAGTCAGTACCGGCGGCAGCATTCTTAATCTCTTCGAGTACTTTCTGCTTTCTATTGTCAAAATCTGGAATCACGGAACCAGATTCCATCACATCTTCATAGGCTGCTGCACGGCTGATTTCTACTTCACCAGGCGCCATAAAACGATGACCGCGTGTGAACCGCCCAGAAACAATGCCATCATGCTCAATGTCTATAACCGATTCTCCCAGCAACGCTACCAGCCACTGAATAGGTCTGGCAAAACTGTTCTGATAACTTCCCCATCTCATAGATTTTGCAAAAGAAAGCTCAAAGATCAGCTCCTTGAGCAAATCAGGCAGAAGTTTAGAACTCGGCTCTCCTTTCACTTCTCTGGTTAACTGCAGGTACTCGCCTCTGGCCGTTTCTACCAGGGAAAGATCATCCACAGACACCCTTTTTGATCGTGCAAAGCCTTCGGCTGCTTTTGTCGGTTGTCCTTCTGAATCGTAGGCCGCCTTTCTGGAGGGACCTAGTGAGGTTTCCTGGCTGTCCTGCTGTCTGTCTGCAAGATTTGCAACAAGCAGTGCCAACCTCCTTGGAGTAGAGAATGTCTTGGCAGACTCAAAATGCAGATTGAGTTTTTTTGCCTTCGATTCGAACAGCAATTTGAGCTGTTCTGCGGCAGGATTTAAAAATCCTGCCGGTATTTCCTCCGTACCGATTTCAAAAAGTAGATCATTCATATGGTCAATTCTCTAAAGTAAGATTCAACATTCGTGACATAATTACTGAGTATCTGCAGATGACAGCGTTGCAAAAAGTGAGTACCCCTGGGAAATATTTTCGACGGTAATGGAATACCATTTCAGCTCCGCTAAGGCTTCAAACCTTTTCCCCAGGCTTTCAAGCAGGAATTCCATCGGTTTCTCTGCAGCATTTGATTTATTTCCAACAGAATACTCCTTAGTGATGGTCGTCTCCACAACCCCAATAAGATCTTCCAGCCACATGAATTTCTTAAAGCGTACACTCACCGAAACGTTTCCCCACAATCCAACCGCAACAGTCCGACCGGCAAGTGAATTATCAGAAAATGGATGGGCCACCGGAACCACTATATCCAGCCTTAAATCTTCTTCTTCCTCAAGCAGACAATGCATTGCACAATCATATTTTCTTACCTGGAAGTCATCAAGTCCACTGCTATCATGGAGAAAAAAAGGAAAGGCAATCTCGATATGAGCAGCCTCTGCGTCCAGCTTTTCTTTCATTTCCTCAAGAATGGAGCGGAACCGCTTAAGATCTATCTGTCCATGAAACCTGTTTAAAATCTCAATAAACCTGCTCATGTGTGTGCCTTTAAAATGATGAGGCAGGTTTACATACATGTTTACTGTGGCAATTGTCTTTTGACTCTTTTGAGATTTATCCAGTACCGTTATTGGATAGGTAATCGTTTTTACACCTACCTTTTTTATGTCGATTCGCCGATGATCAATCTGACTCTGGATATCCTTCATATGAAATCTCTCTATTGTATCTGATAACGAAAATAAAAAGACGGGAAACGAGTGTCTATGAGTGACCCAAAAGACGGCGAACAGTATTTTTGAGATCGGTCAAATCTGATGATTTAACAACATATTCATCTGACGCCCAAGCTCCAAGATCCTGTTTATACTCGTGATATGCGCTACTGAGAACAATCGGCACAGAGGAATTTATCATCTTCATCTGACGCAACACTTCGATTCCATTTAATCCCGGCATCTGAATATCGAGAATAACCAAATCCGGCTGGTCAGCAGCAAAGATTTTCAGTGCATCATCGCCGTTGAAAGCCGACTTAACACGGTACCCTTCATCCTTAAACTCTTCCTGATAGAGAAGTTGAATAGCCTGGTCATCATCAACGATCAGTATCTTTTTCACGTATCTCTCCTTCAATTATCCAGAGATTTTTTTAAATACTGTGCAGCCTCCTCTGGCGGCAATGGATTTATATAAAATCCTGTTCCCCACTCAAACCCTGCTATTGATGTCAATTTTGGCACAATCTCGAAATGCCAGTGAAAATGATCTATTCCACCGGATCTGAGGGGCTGGGTGTGAAGTACGAAATTATACGGTACATTTGGAATGCAGCGGTTGAGCCTTCGCATTGTTTCTGAAAACAGTTGGGACAGGCTCTTTAGACTCTGATCATCAATCGTACAAAACCCTGAAGAATGATCTTTGGGAAGCACCCACATTTCAAATGGTGTGCGGGGGGCAAAAGGAGCAATGGTAATAAACAAATCGTTTTGACATACGACCCGAACGTCCTGCTGAATTTCCTGCCTGATAATGTCGCAGAAAATACACCTGTCTTTGTAGCGATAATATGATTTTGCTCCTTCCAGTTCAGAGACAATCATTCTTGGCAAGACTGGCAAGGCGATAAGCTGGGAGTGCGAATGTTCAAGTGATGCTCCCGCCGCCTTTCCATAATTTTTAAAGATCATCACATATCGAAACCGCGGATCCTGTTCAAGATCCGTCAGCCGATCCCTGTACGCCCGAAAAACCAGACTGATGTGGTCAATCGGCAATTCCCATAAAAGATCTTCATGGCTTGGATTCTCCACGATCACCTCATGAGCCCCGATGCCGTTCATGCGATCGTAGAGGCCTTCGCCCTCTTTCCCCAACTCTCCTTCAATAATTAAAGCAGGGTACTTGTTCGGAACCACTCGAACCTGCCAGCTGGGATCATTTGCCACAGCCTGGGGATCTGAACGAAATGCTAACACCTCAGGAGGTGTAGAACTCTCGTTTCCGGCACAGAGGGGGCAAAAACCACCGAGCACTTTCGGTTCTTCGACAAAAAAATCTGTCGGCCGTTTCTGTCGCTCCTTGGAGATGATTATCCACCGACCAAGGACAGGGTCTTTTCGAAGCTCAGGCATTCAGTTATTGCCCCTGAGACTTTTCCTTCTGTTCCTGAAGCGTTTTACAATCGATACAGCGCGTTGTAACTGGTCTCGCCTCCAGACGTTTGATGTTGATATCGTCTCCGCAGCCTTCACAGATTCCATATTCACCATCTTCAATTCGACAAATCGCTTCTTCGATCTTACCGAGCAACTTTCTTTCCCGATCCCTTATTCTCAGTTCAAAACTTCGATCCGATTCAATAGTAGCCCTGTCGTTGGGATCAGGAATATTATTGTTTTGATCAGTCATCTCAGCAAGGGTCTTGTCCGCTTCACTGATTATGTCGTCACGCTTCTGTTCAAGTTGTTTTTTAAACTTTTCCTGTAAATCCTTCTCCATCCGGTCTCTCCTTCACACTATTAATGACAAGGGTACTTTCCTGGCATCCTGCTCAACATGGTCGATTAAAGGTACCACTCTTACCACCGGTCTTTTTCATCAAACGTATATTATCAATTACCATTGTTTTATCAACAGCCTTGCACATATCGTATATGGTCAGCGCGGCAACAGATACAGCAGTAAGCGCTTCCATCTCTACTCCTGTTTTGCCGGATATACCAACCATGGCTTTGATTTCAATTATACTGTTTTCTTCAACCAACTCAAAATCAACAGATACCTTGGTAATCATCAATGGATGAGTCAGCGGTATGAGTGTATCAACCTTTTTAGCCGCCATTATTCCTGCAATACGGGCAATTCCAAGTACATCTCCCTTCTTTATGGAACCGCTCCTTACCAGATTAAAAGCTTCCCGGCTCATGGTTATCGTACCGGCTGCATGAGCAACACGTTCTGTTACCTGTTTATGACCCACATCAACCATGACAGCATTGCCTTCTGAATCGAAATGGCTGAGTGGTGACTGACTAGTATCTGACATATTTTTCGCTTTATGGACTGGTTTTACCCATCACCTCATTGACCAGTTTACTGAAAAAGCCCTCATGTTCATCTTTCTGTCCTTTTTCCTGGCATAAGGTATCAAAGTCCCGGAGAACTTTTTTCTGCTCTTCACAGAGGTTGGTCGGTGTGACTACCTTGAGTTCGACAATCATATCACCACTTCCCCTGCCCCTCAGACTTGGTACCCCTTGCCCTCTCAAGGTGAAAATCTCGCCAGACTGGGACCCTTCCGGAATGGTTAGTTTCTTCTTACCATGAATAGTCACTACCTCTGTCTTGGCACCAAGAGCAGCATCAACCATTGCCAGCGGAAAACGACAATAAATGGTGTCTCCTTCCCTTTGGAAGAACTCATGCGGTTCGACCTCAATGATAACATAAAGATCGCCTGACGGCCCACCCCTCCGTCCGCCTTCGCCCTCACTCTTCAATCTCATTCTGGCACCGGTGTCAACACCGGCAGGGATCTTAATCGCAACTTTTTTGGTTTTGGCCACTAAACCGGAACCACCGCAATCATCGCAGGGATCTGTTACGATCTGCCCCTCTCCGTGACATTGCGGACAGGTAGAACTTACCTGGAAAAAACCCTGGGATCGAATTACCTGTCCCCTGCCGTTACAGCTGGAGCACGTCTCCCTCTGGTACCCGGGGCGGCATCCTGAGCCTTCGCAGGTCCAGCAGGTGTCACGCCTGGTAAGCTCGACCTCTTTGCTGGTACCGTGTACTGCTTCCATAAAAGAGATGGAAATATCGTAGCGCAGATCATTACCGGCAGCAGGGCCATTTCTTCTTGACTGGGCCCCTCCTGAACTGAAACCAAAGAGATCTCCGAAGATATCACCAAAACTGGAGAACACATCTTCAAAATTTCCCGGACCACTGTAGCCGCTATTTTTCAGACCATCGTGTCCATAGGTATCATAAATCTGCCGTTTCTGATCATCACTTAAGACTTCGTATGCCTCGGTGCATTCTTTGAATGAATTCTCAGCTTCCTTATCCCCCGGATTACGATCCGGATGAAGTTTCATCGCAAGTTTACGGTAGCCTTTCTTAATTTCATCTGCACCGGCATTTTTCCCAACGCCGAGAATTTCGTAATAGTCACGTGCCATAAGATCGTCTTGGGAAGCGTTATGCTTCGACTCCTGCTTCCTGCTCTGCGGATTCGTCTTTATCATTACCCGAGCCCTCAGGCAATGTATCTATATTTTCAAACGTCACATGAGAAGCTGCAATTTCCCTTAAGGTCATTACAACTTCTTTATTCTTACCTTCGGCAAGAAAAGGTTCTCCCTGCCGATGCTGCTTAATTCGCTTTACGGCAAGATGGATCAGATTAAAACGATTATCATCACCAACCTGCTCCAAACAATCTTCTACTGTAATTCTAGCCATTTAATCCCCTTTTTTACAATATTTACATCCTGAGTCAGGCAATCAGCCTGAATGGTTTTATTTCTTTTCAAATGGATTTCTCAGCAACAATGTTTCTGCCCTGTCAGGACCGACCGAGATGATCGAAGCCGGTACACCAGTGAAATCCTCAATTCTTTTAAGGTAATCCCTCGCTTCCTGGGGCAATTGATTATAATCACGAATATGGTCTATCTCCGACTGCCAACCAGGAATATCTTCATATGTCGGAGTAACTGCTGCAGCATCTTTAATATTTGATGGCATTGCATGCAATTTTCTGCCATTTAAATCATAAGAGGTTGCCATTTTCAGAGTCGGCTGACCGCTCAGGACATCGAGCTTGGTAATAGCAAAATCGGTGATGCCGTTCAGGCGCACGGCATCATTGGCGACCACGCCATCGAGCCAGCCACAACGTCGCTTCCTGCCGGTTGTTGCACCAAATTCGCCGCCCTTTTTCTGCAACTCATCTCCCGTCGTATCGAACAACTCAGTCGGAAAGGGTCCTTCGCCCACTCTGGTTGTATATGCCTTGAGAATTCCGACCACGGAATCGATATGGGTTGGCCCAAAACCGCTGCCGTTACAGGCATTACCAGCCACGGTATTTGAGGAAGTTACAAACGGATAGGTACCATGGTCGATATCAAGCTGGGTTCCCTGGGCACCTTCAAAGAGGATATTTTTCCCCAGTTTTCGAGCCTCATCAAGTTCAACCGAGACATTGCCGACAAATGAAACCAGTCGTTCTGCATATATCAGTAATTGATCATAGACGGTCTCAAATGACAGCGGCGGTGCCCCAAACTTCTTCGTCAGCAGGAAGTTTTTTTCATCTATTCCGGCCTGGACCTTTTCCCTGAGCAGACTCTGATCAAGAAGATCACCGATCTTAATTCCGACCCTGCCAACCTTATCCACATAACACGGTCCGATGCCACGACCGGTAGTGCCAATCTTTTTTCCTTCTGCAAGTGCTGCTTCCTGGGCAATATCGATATTCTTGTGATACTCCATAATCAGGTGAGCATTCTCACTGATCAGTAAACGCTCCGGAGTAACCGGAAGTCCTTTACTGTTCAATTCGTCAATTTCGTGCAGGAGTACAGCCGGGTCAATTATCACGCCATTGCCGATCATACATCTCTTGTCGCTGTAAAGAATACCTGAGGGGATAATATGAAAGATAAACTTTTTGCCGTCCACAACCAGCGTATGACCGGCATTGTTTCCCCCCTGAAACCTGACAATACAATCGGCATACTTGGTAAGTAAATCGACAATCTTACCTTTACCCTCATCACCCCACTGAGTGCCAACGATGACCACACTTGACATCTATCTTCTCCTGATATCGTCTAAATTAACAACCTCTCGAATAGCCTGAGGTCAAACCTTGTAATTATAGTGTAGTATTGTCCCAAAGTCAATCAAGCAAAATTTTCAAATTTCTATATTGATACTGGACGCTTATAATACAATCGAGTTTTCCCCTTCATTGTCGGTCTAGATTGTTTTATTTTAAGTTTTTAATTTTCTTTAAATAGATGTCGATTTCTGGCATTCAGTTTGGTACATTTTTCATTCTCCAGTCCGATAGCAAGATATGCGACTTAGGTCGATCCCATTTCCTGCATATTTGCTATAAAAGGGCTGCTCATCTCTAAAATTATACAGTTACCCCGGGCACTGTATTTTGAGGGTATTATGTTTGGTATCGGTTTACCTGAAATGATTTTAATTCTGGCACTGGCGCTCATTGTCGTCGGTCCGGACAAACTTCCTGAACTTGCGCGCTCCGTTGCAAAAGGCGTGCTCGAGTTAAAAAAAACCGTATCATCACTCAAGGAAAACCTTACTGATGAAAACCCGTTTGATGCGGTCAAGCCCGAGCTGGAGGAAGCGGCAAAATCCCTGAAAGAAAAGCTGGGGGATCCCATAGCCAATGAATGGAAAGGAATTCTGCCTGATGAAGGGGTAAACCCGCTGGACACTGATGGACAAAACACCGTTATCGAGAGCGAGCTCCTCAGCGAGAAAGACAAAGAATCTCTTGCTTCGATGGATATTGCCCAAGCGGAATTATCACCAGACACCACCGAACCGATAGAGACACAAGCAACTGGAGCTGACGGGGACTCTGAACAGCAACCGGACAGCGAATCACCCAGGCAAGACAGCACATCACACCCTTCCTGATCAGTTATGTCAACACTTGAACGAAGTCTGGCCTTTTTCAGGCCTCATCATGATGAGCTACGGAAACGGCTGGTAAAAGTTTTTATTTCAATCACCCTATGCACCGTTGTTGCCTATTTTTTCTCTGAGCAGATCGCTCTTTTCTTCATTAAGCCGCTGCTTGATTCCAGTCCGCTGGTATACCGGCTTGTTTACACGAATCTACCAGAGGCGTTTATCGCTTATATAAAACTCGCTCTGCTTGTTGGTATCATCGCCTCTTTTCCGGTTTTAATCTATCAGGTATGGAGTTTCGTTGCGCCTGGGCTTCATGATAATGAAAAGAAAATAGCTGTAACGGTCGTTTTCTGGTCAAGCATCCTTTTTCTGTCAGGATCAGCTTTTGCTCTGTTCAGTGTCCTCCCTAAAATGCTCACTTATTTTATGAGTTATGCCCACCCCGGGCTGGAACCGTTGCCCAAGCTTGGCCTCTATCTGACATTTGTTGCCAGAACCATCATGGCCTTCGGTCTGTCCTTTCAAATTCCCTTCCTGATGGTCATGTCAGGCAAGGCGGGAATCGTTAAAGCACAATATTTTAGAGACAAACGACTCTATTTCTATGGTGCCATTGTCATGCTGGCTTTTCTTCTTTCTGCAGGAGATTTTATGGCGACGGCCCTGCTGGCTTTTCCGCTCTTCGGTCTCTATGAAGCGGGCATCTTTCTTACCGCCCTGTTCTGTCGAAAGAAAAAAGAAACAACAGACGAGGACTCATCCTAGATCACCCCCTGCTCGAGTAAAACGGACTTGAGAAATCCCCAAGGGGACAGCTAACACTACTATCACTCAGATGAGCTCTGCTAGGTCGTCCTGAAATCGATTTTCTAACTTTTAATATATAATCCCCTCGGCAACAGGCTAAATTCTATTTTTCACCAGAC